>DATIHK010000061.1:0-16002 GCA_035480775.1 Saccharimonadales bacterium (SeqCode)
TCACCTTGCGAAGTGATTTTTACTGTATTAATAATGTTTTTGTAATTAACTAAGTACCACGGAAAGCAAAATACTCCGATTAAAATAACGCCATTGAGTACGTTTAGTAATCTACTTTTACTAAAGAAATCTCGCCTGTGATACGACTGCAAAACTACTTCGTAAAAGAATGGAACAATCAAAAAGACAAATCCATACCATTTAGTCAGTTGTGTAAGCACCAAGAAAACAAAAAACAATAAAGAATGCTTTTTATTGAGCAAAGCATCTGACTTTATTAAGTGGTAATAAGACATTAGTAAAAAAGCTACTAAAGGTATATCTAGATGAAATTCTCTACTCTGCTGCCAAACATGTGGAAAAAACGAAAAGATGAGTACAGTTAATAACGCGAGTTTTTGATTATTAAATTTTACTAAAATTACTTCATACAAATAAATAATAGCTACTACCAAAAATACTGTACTTAAAAATAGAGCACTAAAGTAATTTCTTCCAAAAAAAAGAATCAAAAATCCGCCTATTATGTGTATTAAAGGTGGGTAATAATTGGAGATCTGCAAAAAATCTACAATTTTTATGTTGGCGTTAATTAAAGCCGGAATACGATCTGCGAATAAAAAGCTTAAACCTAAATGACCGGCGCTATCCCAAGTTGGTGGAGCTTTATCGAGCACTTGCCACACTACATTTACTGCCACATGAAAAAGCGCTACTAGTGAAAGAGTAAAGGTATATCGATCAGAAAAAATCTTTTTAAATTTATCCACTGAGTAAATTGTAGATATTTAGGGGTTAAAAGGCAAATGGAGTTTGTAAATAAAGTTTGGCGGAGAAAAAAACACGCCCCGCTTCCCCCATCTTCCATTCTCTGAATTTAAGAGTTTGGTTGATGGGCGGAAACGAGGCGTTCTAGGTGTTAATCCTATACGTGCTTGCAGCCAGGCCGGCGGTATTAAGGAGCCGGGGTGGCGGGAGCGGGGGCGACGTCGGTGCTGAAGCTGGGCAGCGGTGGGCGGACGCCGTCTTTCACTTGCAGGACGTACATCTTGGGATCTTCGTCCTTGCGAACGGTGTCATCGGCGAAGTCTTCGCTGGTGCCGTCGCGGTAGTAAATGGTGGCGGTCACGGTGACGGAGTCGCCGCTGACTTTGGAGTTGCCCACCATCTTGATGATCACGACTTCTTGGCAGGGATAGCCGCAGTCGTTGAGGCGGTCTTTGGCCAAGGGCTGTTCCCACAAGGGCGCGGGGTCAAACTTTGCGCCTTGCGTGAATTCCCAGGCTGAGGTGCCGCCGCTCGGAAACTGGTCGCCGTAGAAGTTGATGGGCACATTGCCGGGATCAGCCTCGTTGACGAGCCAGATGATGTACAGACGGCCACACTTGGTAGCGACGTCACACGCCGGCGTGTAATACGGCAGCGTGATCTGCTTGTCCCCAAAGATAAAGTGGCCGTGGCCCGTGAAGATCAGCTGATCTTTCTGCGGGGGCACGCTGGGGTTCAAGAAGGTCGCGACCAATTGATCGGTGCGATCGGTGAGCGCCAGGATGGCCTTGTAGGCGGTGTCCACCGGATTGGGATCCGTGGTCGCGCTGGGGGCCGGAGAGGCGCTCGGGACGACGGTGTTCTGCTGCTGCGGGAGGCCGGCGACGCCATTGTTGCTGGCGGCGGGCTTCGTGTCAACGTCGACTTTCGGCGCGGCGGCGATGCGGGAGTTAATGTAGCTGGCCACCGGGTTGGCGACGTACTTATTGCCGAAATAGCCGACGACAGCAATCACGATCACGGCGGCGGCGACGACGAGCAAGCAGCTAAAACAGCTGGCTGCCCGAGAGAGAAAGGTCGCGCGCGGTTGCTGGGGAACGTTTGCGGTCATGCCTTATGTCCTTTCGATGTCCAAGTGAATCAGGATACTGGTGTGTTACTGACCGTCGGCCCAGTGAAGCAGATGGGTCAACCCGTGTTTGATGCCGAACTTGCTGCGCCAGGGCCGGTTGGCCGGGGCGGGTTGCGCACCGTTGGTGTTCGTAGCGACGGGGGTCGCGACGATCTGCGCAACGGGAGCGGGGTTCGGATTGGCGGCCGGCGCTGGGGTGTTGTTCACCGGAGCGGCGGAAGCCGGGGTCGGAGCGGGTGCTGGCGTAGCGGCGACGGGGGTCGCGGCTGGGGTGGCCGGCGCGGGATCGAGGTCAATCTGCGGATCAGCCGTGGGGTTGACCAAAGCGTGGCGAAACGCGTGTTGCGTTTCGATCGGCAGATCGGGGAGCATCAACAGACCAACCTCCAGCAAATCGCTGACGACGCTGGGGATGCCATCGAGGCGGCTGAAGTCCACGTGGAGCTGGCCATCGCGCCACATCCGAACGACGGGCGAGAAGGTCATCACGTGCAGCAGATGCCCGATGCTCTCGTTCTGGAACATGACCGCGGTTTCGGGGTCATGCGAGTACAAGATGGCATTCAGCTGATCCCCCCGGAGGGAGATGAAGTGCTGAATGTCCTCGGCCGGGTGTTCGTACCAATCAATCGGCTGGTGCTGCTGAGGCGGCTGATACGGGGTCGGATCAATGCTGGTCATGTCATTCTCCTTTGTGTCCAATGTTCTAAGTGAATATGGGTTTTTGTTGTGTTACCAAGCTTATCTGCAATGATTTACAGACAAAATTGGCAACACAACTACAAAAGGAGCATTTAAGTATAGGATTAATTATCAAAGTACTCTTGGGAAAAGAAATAGCCATTATTTTAGTAAGGGGTATGTTCTCTCCAAAGTTAGAGGTATTTTACCAATAAAACACTTTCCTGTCAACGCTATAGGTCTGTTGGGTTAAGCTTGTTGTGGTGATTAGAAATCCAGGTGTATCTGCAATGTATATTGATATATTAGATCATTAAGTCCGCTAACACAATATGCGTCAGCAAATCCTCCAACCTGCATCGCTTGCTAAGTGATGTACTATACTCTACTCTTTTTGTATTACCTGCTTCTCCTGTCCAGAAGCTTGGTTTTATCTAATAACACTCTGTGCCTGACGCTATTATGTCGCTTGCTTGGAGTGTTATTTTTATTCTGAAGGAATTTTTATAAGATATGAGTGAATCTTGTAATAGTTTTTGAGCTGTCCTGAGCAACGCGAAGCACAACAGCGAAAAAATTATTCAAGATTACTAAATATCATTTTACCTGCGTTAGTTTGAATAACTCGGGAAACTTTAGCCGGAACTTCTTCACCTACCATATCGCGAGCTCCTTCTACTACTATCATTGTTCCGTCATCAAAATAGCCAACGCCTTGTTGTTTTTCTTTTCCTGGCTGAACTATTTTTACGTTTAGACGCTCACCTGGCAAAATAACTGTTTTTACTGAGTTCGCGAGTTCGTTTATATTAAGTACTTTTAATCCAGATGTTTGGGCTACTTTATTTAAATTAAAATCGAGTGTCATAAGCTTTACTTTATAATTCTTTGCAAATTTAACTAAATCAGCATCAACTCCACCGCTTTTTGTGGGAGTTTCTGAATTTGGAATAATAACTTTGGTTAATTTTTTTAGATCGTTTACAACGTCTAGCCCTCGCCGTCCTTTTTGCCGCTTTAAAGTATCGTCGCTATCGGAAATAGTATGGAGTTCATTGATAACAAATGTTGGAATTATGAGCAAATTATCGATAAATCCGGTTTTTACGATATCTAAAATTCGACCATCTATTAGAACTGATGTATCGAGCACAATTCCATCAGAAATTTGCTCGCGGATTTTTTTCTCGTTTTCTTTAGATTTTTGTTTTTGTTTGTCTCGTCTAGCTTCTTGGATACGACGACTTTGGAGTTCCCAAAAATTACTAACAATGTTTGCTACTGTCTCTCTTATGAGAGTTTCGAGCCAATCCTTTACTCGTCTGCCTAACACAGGAATATAAAAGAAACCAATAAACGCTGACACTAATGCGACTAAAATTTCGGCTAAATAGTGAACACCTAAAAGTGGCTGGGCTTGAACTAAAAGGCCGTTCGAAAGCTCAAAACCTACGATAAAAAAGAATAGCGCTAAAGCAACTCTAATTAAGAGCTTTACTATTCTTTGGTATGCATCATTTAAATAAAATTTCGCATTCAAAACTTATTCCTCCATTAATCTTTACCACTAAATACTTTGAATATTGCTTGCTTTACTGATCTCACATTTTCAGGACTGATTACATTTTTGTATTTTAACTTTTTAACCTCGGCAATGCGCTTATCTTGATGAATTACGCGACGAACTTCTCCTGAAAGTCCACATTCTCCAAATACGACTGCGTCATTCGGAATTGGCTTATCTTTTAATGCTGAAGCAATTGCCAGACAAACCGCTAAATCTACTGCGTGTTCGGATACTTTAAAACCTCCTGCGACGTTTAGATATACATCTTGCTGAGATAAGTTTAACCCACATCTTTTCTCTAAGATAGCTATTAAAACTTGTAATCTATTTACATTAAAACCACTGGCGGTTCTTTTTGGATAGCCAAAATTTGTGGCTACTGTTAAAGCTTGAATCTCAAAAAGAAGCGGTCTAAAACCTTCCATAACAACAGTAACACAAGAACCTGAAGCATCGGCTTTTTGATCTAAAAATATTTTTGAAGGATTATCTACTTCTACCATACCTGTTTCGAGCATTTCAAAAATTCCTATCTCAGACACAGGTCCAAAGCGATTTTTTGTAGTTCGGAGAATACGATAGAGATTTTGAGTATCACCTTCGAGATATAAAACGGTGTCTACTATATGTTCTAACACTTTGGGACCGGCAACCGTTCCTTCTTTAGTAACGTGACCTACCAAAATTAAAGGTACAGAGAGTCTTTTGACCAAATTGGTAAGCTTTTGTGTGCCACCTCTGACTTGGCCGACAGAACCAGCCATACCGGTTAATTCTTCTGAAAAAAGCGTTTGAACGGAATCTACTATAACTAGAGAAATGCCTTTTTGCGCTTCTATTTCGGAATAAATTACATCAACATTTGTTTCTTGCAACATTAATAAATTTTTTGCGGAATATTTCATGCGATCCGCGCGAACTTTTATTTGCTCTGCACTTTCTTCGCCAGCGACATATAAGATTTTGGAATTAAGCATGCTTTTGGAAATCTGAGTTAATAATGTACTCTTACCTATTCCTGGGTCTCCAGCTAAAAGAATTACTTGACCCGGAACAAATCCGCCACCCAGCACCCGATCAAATTCCACTATATTAGAACTTACTCTTTTTGGAGGTGCCGAAATAATTTCTGAAAGAGGTTTTGGAGCAGAACCAGCTCGCGCATAAGTATGATTTGATGATAATGAAGCTTGTTTTATGACTGCAGTTTCTTCAAAAGTATTCCATTCACCACAATTTGGACACTGCCCTAACCACTGAGGTGATTCAAATGCGCATTTTTGACAAATAAATACTGTTTTAGCCCTTGGCATATTTTTATTCTAGACTAATTAGTTAAATGAAGCGACGGCCAAATATCTATTTTAATTTGAAACAACAACAATTGTTTCGTCGCGGGAGGTTACGTTTAGTTTTAAAGGTCTTTTTTTAGTAACTAATAAAATTTCGGCTATTTTATCGAGCATATCTTTTTCAATCGTGCGGCGAAGTGAACGAGCTCCGTATTCTTGAGAATAACCAATCTTTAGCAAGTGTTGTTTGGCTTTATTAGCCGTAATTAATGCGATGTTTTGATCTAAAAGGTTATCAGCTACTTCTTCTATTAACAAATCCAAAATTTTAAGTTGATCGTCGCTGCTTAGGCGTTTGAAAACAATTACTTCATCAAAGCGATTTAGCAATTCAGCTTTTAAAATCTTTTTTAAATTAAATTTAAGACGACCTTCTACACTAGTATCAGACAGCTTTTTATCATCAAAACCTATTTCGGTGTTGTGGAGTATTTCGGTACCCAGATTACTTGTTAAGATTATTACAGCGCGGGAAAAGTCAAAGGTATTTCCTTTGGCGTCAGAAAGTTCGCCTTCTTCCATAATTTGCAGAAGGATGTTTAAAACATCTGGGTGAGCTTTTTCTATTTCGTCGAATAAAACTACACTATCGGGGTGTAGTTCGATTTTTTGGGTTAACTCGCCACCTTCGCCATATCCAATATATCCTGGAGGAGCTCCCACTAATCTAGAAACGTTGTGTTTTTCAGCAAAATCACTCATATCTAGTCTAATTAGAGAATCTTCGCCAAAAGCTGTTTCAGCAAGGACTTTTGCGAGCTCAGTTTTGCCGACGCCTGTAGGACCCAAGAACAAAAAATTACCTAATGGTCGTTTTTTAGAACGAAGTCCAAGCTTAGAGCGGATTAATGCTTTAGCTACAGTATCTACTGCAGTATCTTGTCCAATAATCTTTTTTTTCATTCGTTCTGCCAAAGTATTTAGATTTTCTTTACTCTTAACTCGTTTTTCGAGGCGCTTTTCGGTCCCAAATTCTGATAAGGCCTCATCTACTTCGGCAATGGTTAGTTTAAGCTTGGGTTGAAAAAAGATTTTTTCTTCTGTAGTAATCATGTTTTCTTCTAGTTTTTGCATTTTTACTCGTGTCTTTAGTGCATTTGCGTAATCGCCATTCTCAAGATTTTTATCTAAATTTTGGGCTAACAAAAAAGTTTTATCCATTAATACTCTGTATGACTCGGGAATTTTGCTTTTCTTTAAAAGCAGTTTTGAGCAGGCTTGATCAAGTAAATCTAAACCCTTTTGTGGAAATTTAACGTCTTTTAGTTCTTCTTTAGCCTTACGATATATGTGCTTTACAACATCTGCAGATATAGAAATATTATGATATTGACCTAGATACTCGGCGTTGAGTTCTAAGATTTTTATAATTTGCTCTTCTTCAAGTTCTTGAACATCTATTACGCTAAAGTTTTCAACGATTTGTTCGTTTTCACCAATTATCTTTTCATAGAGATTGGGATTGAGGGTCGCTACCATCTTAATTCCTGCGGAATCAAGACTAGATTTAAACATAGAATAAAACATAGGAACTGCAAAGCCTGCATTGGTTGCTACAAAAAGATTTTGGAAGTTTTTGATGCTTAAAATTACTCTTCCAAGGCTTTTTAGTTCGTCAACCAAGGATCCAAGACCATAATCCATTCCACCTTTATTAAAGATATTAGTCATAAAGGCCATTAAATCAAATTCGTATATTTGATAGCCGACTAATTGAGGCGGGACTTCGAGAGAGTTGATGTTTTTAGCCAAAAGTTGAATTAGATCTGACTTTCCGACACCTTTGTCTCCTACCAACAGTATGTTGTTGTTATTTTTTTGCAACAAAACAGAAACTAATGAATTGTATTCTGAACGCATAAGCAAAGGCTTGTTATATTCTTTAAAAAGCTTTTGATTCAGGTTCTCACTAAACATATCCAAAAGAGGTGTTTTTTTATTCTTATCGACATTTTTCATTGCAGTGGGGAACAAATTAAGCTTTAGAATTTCATTTTTTATGCGATCTAGATCTTTAGAAGAAGTAAGTTTAACAACTGCAAGAAGAAGATGTTCCGTTCCGACATAGGTATGTTCAAATTTTAGAGATTGATAATAAGCTTCTTTAATAAGAGCTTTAACCGACACTTTAGCGGTTTTTTCTACATCTACATCCGTAATTGTTTGAAGTAAAAAGCTACCCATTCCTTGAGATTTTTCAATGGCAAAAAGTAATTCACCAGCTGTAATCTTAGAAGCTGGGGGTATAGATAAAAGAACATCTTTAACTCTTTGTGTCAGTCTTTCTAATAACATAAGATTTAAAATTTATGCAGTAACTTGTCTAAGACTGAGTCCTAGTTTTTGATTTTTACTGTCAACTTGAGTAACAATCGCTTCAACTTTTTGGCCTTCTTCAAGAGGTCCGGTAGTTTCTGAAACGTGAACTAATCCATCGAGACCTTTTTCAAGGTTGATAAAAGCACCAAAAGGAACGATTTTACTTACTGTTCCTGAAATTTTAGTTCCAACAGGGTATTTTTCTTCGGCTTTTTCCCAAGGATTTTCAGAAAGTCTTTTAACACTCAAAGCTAATTTTCCTGTACCGTCGTCGATTCCAATTACTTTTACTTGTATTTTTTGACCTACAGTAAAGTAGCTACTTGGCTGACTTACTTTTTCCCAAGCAATTTCACTAATGTGAACAAGGCCTTCTACTCCATCAAGATCGACAAAAATGCCAAACGGCATAATTCCGGTTACAATTCCGTCTAAAATATTGTCGACTTTTATATTGGCTAATTTTTCGTGGCGAGCTTCTGGACTATAAGTAGATAGTGCGTCCTTTTCTGATAGAACTAAACGATTTTTAATTTTGTCTATTTCAATAACTTTAACTTTTAAAGTTTTGCCGGATAATACTTTGAGTGAAGATTTGAGTTCTGCTTCACTTCCTGCAGCGAATTTTGCGATATCGTTGGCAAAGTGTACTCTATCCAAATGAGACAGAGGAATAAAGCCTCTTAAGCCCATACAATCAGCTAAAAGGCCACCTTTGTTGTATTCGATAACTGTAGCTTCAAGAGCGGTACCATTTTCGAAAGCAAATTCAACGTCAAACCACTTGCGATCTTTTTCAGCGCGCTTGAGTGAGAAGACAATATATCCTTGCTCATTTTCGGCTTGAATAACCATTGCTAAAACTTTATCGCCTGGTTTTAAATTTTTAACTGATCTGTCTTCGTCAGACAGTTCAGATCCGCTAATGATTCCTTCGGACTTAGCTCCGACATCGAGTAGAATTTCGCCGTGGGAGGCGCTTACTACTGTTCCTTCAATTAATTCACCTGGGGTGAAACTTTTTACTTCGATAACTTTATCTTCGAGTAATTTTTTCATTACTGAAGACTCTTTATTAACTTTATTTGCTTTTGACATTTTAAATAAATCGCTGGATGACCAGCTTCCTTTTTTGCGGGTTACGCAAGTGCTATGAATTATGCCCGAAAGCACTCAACAGCTTAGGGATTATAGCGTAGGGTATAAGCTAAAGCAATAAGGTCAAATATAATAAATTGACGCATCTTATAGGTTAATATATAATCGCCCAAATCCACCATTCTAGGAGCTCGCATGTTCAAAAACTTTTTTGTCCTCTGCGTATTTGCGATCAGCCTGGTTGCACCAAGCTGCAAACCACAAAGTTCATCCAGCAATGACGAAGCGGTACAGGCGCTGCAAACGCAAGTTGCTCAACTGCAAGCTGACAATCAAGAAAAAGACGACCAGCTAGCTGACTTGGAACTCAGAATCGATGGTGACATCTTAGATCAGAGTGCTTTCACGCGAATGAACGTGTGGTATGTGAGTCACAACTACATGCTGTACACAGTCTGGTCTGACACACTCAATCCTGATTTGGGACCTACTTTGCAGATTCACGGTTCTCAAGCCCTTTCAACCACAACTTATAGGTACAATGCGTATGCAATCCCATTGCCTATTCGTGGCATTTACCAAGGAAAAGCCTTTGAACTTCAAGGGTTGTCTGCTGGCAATGACTTACAATTTGAAGTAAAGGGTGAACAGTTAATATATTTTGAATGTTATATGTTTGCACCAACGCTTGAGCAAATGCAATACTGCAGTCCACGCAGAGTCGTCAACTTTAATTAGCTTCAATTAGAAAGTAACTGCGAGAAACATAAAGGGCCATAGTCTTTCACTCAATTGTGATTGTCTATGGCCCTTTTTTTAAAAGCAAAACCCCGGCGACGACCTATCTTCCCAGTAAACTAGTATTTTCGGCGCTGATGGATTTAACTTCTCTGTTCGGAATGGAAAGAGGTGGGTCCCCATCGCTATCATCACCGAGATTCTGCTTTTAAAATCTACGTTCTTTCGAAAAAGGGCACACGCCTTCGCGAGTGAGCTTTTTCTCAAGAACATATCCTTTAAACGAATATGCAATTGCACACTTTAAACCGAATAGAAAGAAGAAAGATTGTGTAAGACATTAAAATCAATTAAAAGTAATTGACCATTAGTACCGCTTAGCTGAACACATTACTGTGCGTACACTTGCGGCCTATCAACCTGGTAGTCTCCCAGGAGGTCAGATTCTTGCTTGCGCAAGAATATATAAGTTTTAATCTTGGGATGTGCTTCGTGCTTAGATGCTTTCAGCGCTTATCACAACCGAATGTAGCTACCCAGCGATGCCCTTGGTAGGACAACTGGTGCACTAGAGATTCGTTCATTTCGGTCCTCTCGTACTAGAAACGAATTCCCTCAAAACTTTGCGATCATTGTGGAAAGAGACCGAGCTGTCTCACGACGCTCTGAACCCATCAACGCGCCACTTTAACCGGCGAACAGCCGGACCCTTGGGGCCTGCTCCAGTCCCAGGATGTGACGAGACGACATCGAGGTGCCAAACCTTGCCGCCGCTGTGGACGCTCGGGCAAGATCAGCCTGTTATCCCCGGGGTAACTTTTATCCGTTAAGTTCCGCGCTTACCAAAAAGCGGTCGGAAGATCACTAAGTCCTACTTTCGTATCTGCTCGACTTGTATGTCTCACAGTTAAGCTCCCATATACCTTTACGCTTACAGCGCCATTTCCATCGGCGCTAAGGGAACCTTTGAGCTCCTGCGTTACCTTTTAGCAGGAAACCGCCCCAGTTAAACTGCCCTCCAGACATTGTCCTCATACCCGATAAGGGTACACAGTGAGGCTTGCAGTTCTAAAAGAGAGGTATTTCACTGGCGCTTGGGTTTAAAGCCAAGCTCCCTCCTATACTACACAAATAAAACCACTAACCAATGCCAAGATGCAGTAAAGCTCCACGGGGTCTTTTTGTCCAACAATGATTAACCGGCATCTTCACCGGTAGTTCAATTTCACCGAATCCGTGGCTAAGAGAGTGATCAACTCGTTACACTTTTCGTGCGGGTCGTAACTTACACGACAAGGGATTACGCTACCATAGAACAGTTATAGTTACTGCTGCCGTTCACCCGAGCTTATACCAAGAGCTTCGCCATCTTGCGATGACTAACCCCCGGCTTTAACTTACGGGCACTGGGCAAGTGTCGGCCCCTATACCTCCTCTTACGAGTTAAGCAGAGACCTGTGTTTTTGTTAAACAGTCGGTTGATCCATTTCTTTGCCCCCAACCTTGCGGTTGGGCATCCTTTTCCCGAGGTTACGGAAGTAATTTGCCTAGTTCCTCGGCCACGGTTCTTTCGTTCACCTTAGTATTTTCTACTCGTCTACCTGTGTCGGTTTGCGGTACGAATACCGTAAAATCTCCTTAGAAGGTTTTCTTGGAAGCTCAACTCGGCTGAATCAATGGTTTTACCCACCTTTCCATCGGCTCGAATAAACGCCTGTGCGGATTTGCCTACACAAACTGTCTTGCCTTCTGAACTCAAATCCATAATGAGCCCAGCCTATCATGCTCCGTCACTCCATCGTGATAACGATTTTACGGCAGTGCAGGAATATTAACCTGCTGTCCATCGACTACGCCTTTCGGCCTTGCCTTAGGATCGACTAAACCTCCGATGACTGCCATTGCGGAGGAACCCTTAGACTTACGGTGGAAGGGGTTTTCACCCTCCTCTCGTTACTCATGCTAGCATTCTCTCTTGATACCACTCCAGCATGCCTTACAGCACACCTTCACAGTTGTATCAATGCTCCCCTACCAATTTCAAAAGACGAATCTTCTGAAAGTCCATAGCTTCGGTTAGTTGCTTCAGCCCCGTTAAATCGTCGGCGCGAAACCGTTTAACTAGTGAGCTGTTACGCTTTCTTTAAAGGATGGCTGCTTCTGAGCCAACCTCCTAGCTGTCTAAACAATTTCACTTCCTTGCCCACTAAGCAACTATTAGGGACCTTATCTGATGGTCTGGGTTGTTTCCCTCTTGAACCACGAGATTGCCCCGCAGTTCTGACTCCCGATCATAAATTTGCGCATTCGGAGTTTGGTAGGAGTATGTAGGCTTGCGCCCCATATCTCCTTTCAGTATCTCTACCTCACAAATTTTTGTCTGATCAAGGCTATACCTAAATATATTTCGGGGAGAGCCAGCTATCGCCAAGTTCGTTTAATGTTTCGCCTCTAATCACAGGTCATCCGAGCATTTTTCCACATACAACGGTTCGGTCCTCCACTAAGTTTTACCTTAGCTTCAACCTGCCCATGATTAGCTCACATGGCTTCTGGTCTAATTGAACGTACTAAACGCGCTATTAACACTTGGTTTCCCTACGCTTTACACAACATAATTGTTTAAGCTTGCACGCTCAATTAACTCGCTAGCTCATTCTTCAATAAGCACGGCATCATACGTCCGAAGACGCACTTTACCAGCTTGTTTGTACACGGTTTCAGTATCTATTTCACTCCCCTAACAGGGGTTCTTTTCACCTTTCCCTCACGGTACTTTTACACTATCGGTGTCTTTATGTATTTAGCCTTAGCTAGTGGTCCAGCTATATTCACACAGGGTTATACGTGCCCCATGCTACTCTGGATAACCCAAGAAGGCACAATCGTTTCGAATACGCGGCTATTACGCTCTATGGCTCAACTTTCCAGTTGAATTCTTCTACGAAAGTACTTTGTAACTTCTTTGATACTTTTACAATCAAGTGGATTATCCTAAACCCCCGGTGTCTAAAATCAAAAACAACGGTTTTATCCGATGTTTTTAATCTTAGTCTTGAGTTTGGGCTATTTCCCGTTCGCTCGCCGCTACTTAGGAAATGCAATTATTTGTTTATTTTCCTTCAGCTACTAAGTTGTTTCAGTTCGCTGAGTGCCTTTCACATTTTCTATAACATCTTGCGATGCATTCAATAATGGATGACTTCGTATTGCTACGAGCCAGGTTTCCCCATTCGGACATCCCCGAGTAATAACGCTTCGTGGCAGCTTCTCGAGGCTTAACGCAGCCTTGTACGTCCTTCATCAGCATAAAGACCCTAGGCATCCACCGTGTACATGAGTAACTTTTAATTCATTCGATGAATTACACAATTTTCAACTTTCTATTCAGTTTGCAATGTGCAATAACTTCGGATATGCATTTGCTCAAAAGAGGCACAGACCTTCGTCAGTGAGCTTTTTCGCAAATGCATATCCTCCAGCTCAAGTGGCTGAAAACACTTCAATGGTGGACCCTAGGAGACTCGAACTCCTCACCCCCGCGATGCAAACGCGGTGCTCTACCAGATGAGCTAAGGGCCCTTACAAGTCATCGGAAAGCGAAGTGAGCGAAACTCCAATAGAACACAGTAAATTCCGCGCAAACGTTTATAAGTCCATATTTAATTGAAAAAAACTAACAAGGTAACTCAGAGCTTCGTCTGAAGAAGGTGAATTTCCATTCCGTATTTGATAACTTAACACTACTTAAAAAAGATGTCAACAAGGGCTTTGGCAAGCTTTTCAGAGTCATGCCGAATGAGACTTCTTTTGAGTCGATCAGATAAACTTTGCTCGTATTTGGTGTTATTTAAAAAATCTCCGCGAACGATTCTTGTTGAAGATTTATGCATGTCATCTTTAACTACTACAACGTCGCCAGCCGATTCATACCACTTTAATATTTGCCTGTCGGGCTGAGCAGAATTGATAAAAACATAGTCAATCACTTTTTTACCAATGTACTGGTCGATTTTAGCTAGATGATTACTTACTTTATAGCCATCAGTCTGGCCAAATTTGGTCATTAAATTGCTGACATAAATCTTTTTACCCTTAGAAAGTTTAAGCGTTGCGGCAATGCCGGTAACTAATAAATTTGGAATTATGCTTGTATACAGATCACCTGGACCAATAATTATAAAATCAGCTTCTTCGATTGCTCTTAGTGCTTCTGGGTTTGGAAGTGCTTGGGGCTTCAAATAGCAGTGTTCAATTGGCGAGCGTTTGACGTGAACTTCATCGATAAACGTTTCACCTTCGATAATTTTTTTATTTTTTAACCTAACACACCGATGAACTTTATCTAAGGTAACAGGAACGACATTGCCACGAGTTTCTAAAATCTTTTCGGCTAAATCTATTCCAGTAACTATAGAACCTGAAGCTTTTTCGAGCGCCGATAAAAATATATTGCCAAAATTGTGCCCATCTAAATCTCCGGCATCAAAACGATATGAAAATAAATCGCGCCAAATTTTATCGGAAGAAGATAAGGCAACCAAAGCTTGACGCAAATCTCCAGGCGGAAGAACACCCAACTGATCGCGTAAACGACCGGTAGAACCTCCAGAATCCATCATCGTTACAATAGCCGTTAGATCGACCGGATAATTTTTGAGACCAGATAGAACGACGAAGGTTCCAGTTCCGCCTCCTATTACAACTACTTTAGGTCTTTTGTTTTTCATATGAGATGGCACTTGTTGTGAACAACAAGGGTGTTTGATATATTCGTACTGTATTATTACGTTTTAGTCAAATGTGATAATATTGCGAGGCTGCGTGGGTGATTAGCTCAGATGGCTAGAGCGCTTCTCTGATAAGGAAGAGGTCCAAGGTTCGATTCCTTGATCACCCACCATAAATTTTGTCTAAGCATTCCCAGCAAGTAGAATAAATAAAATGCCAAAAACAACTTTAATTTTAATTCGCCATGGTGAAACTCCGGCTAATATAATAAATGTTCTGCATAAAGTTAATGATCAAGATCAATTAACTGAGTTAGGAATAAAACAAATGTCTGAAACAGCGAAAAAGCTTAAAGAATCTGAGGTAAATGCTCTATATTCGTCAAACGAAATTAGAGCAAAACAAAGTGCCGATATTTTAGGTAATCATTTGAACATAGACGTGCAATCTTCAAATGATCTAAAAGAAAGAAATTGGGGAAGTTTTTCTGGTAGACCCTGGCTGGAAGTAAAAGAAATTCTTGAACAATTACCTTTAGAAGAAAGGTACAATTTTACTCCGCCAAATGGTGAATCGTGGCAAAGTTTTGAAGCCAGATTAGTACCCGCAATTAATGAAATTGTGAATAATAATTTGGATAAAAAAGTTGTTGTTGTAACTCATGGAGGATCTATAAGAGCTTTAATGCCTTATCTATTAAATATTCCAAAAGAAGAATCTTTTAAGTATTATCCAAGAAATGCTTCAGTTTCGATTTTTGAATTCGAAGAAGCTAAAATAAATCCTTTAATGATTGATGACATCAGTCATCTTTAACCTTACATGTTAGAAAAGCTAGCAAGAGGAAATACAACACTCATCGAAGAAAGTACAAAGTAGCTTACTGAAAAGAACAAAACAACCCCTAATGAAGCAATTCCAATTTTTAGTAACTTCTCGTTGTTAGAAGTTCTAACAAGCTTTACCCCTATAAACATAGTAAATACAAAGAATATTAAAAAAACAGAAATTAAATATGGAAAGTATTTTGTAACAACAGGTACTTGGACATTATAGCTACTATACATTGAACTTAACTTGGGATAGACAAAAAATAAAACTGTAATTTGTAATATAAAACCGATAAATCCAAAAAAGATATTTAAAATACCAACAACACGATATTTCACACCAAAAGTTTAAATTAAACCAAGATATACCGCAACTACTTTATCAAGATCGCTTGTAAAATGATCTTTGATTTCGTTTGGTTTAACCCATTTATAGGTCTCAACTTTATCTGTTGCGGTAATTTCTGAAACTTCGTCAGAAGTTAATTCACAAACAACATAGTGAACATAAACTGTAGAATTTGGAAATACTCTGCGTGAAATTACGTCTTGTGCTTTAACTTTATGGCCAGTTTCTATTAAAGTTTGTCTCACAGCTGCTTCCAGCTCAGTTTCGTTGGGTTCAATAGTTCCTCCTGGAAAGACCCAAGTGACTTCTGGTCCACCTTTGTCAATTTCGCGGAGTTTTCTTTTTATTATCAACACCTCACCATTTGTGTTTTTTATAATGGCGAGCGCGATTTTTTTAGTTATAGTTGTGTTATCCATATTTCTCAAGAAACAAAA
>DATIHK010000062.1:0-15150 GCA_035480775.1 Saccharimonadales bacterium (SeqCode)
CGGAGTTTATAAACTGCTTAAGGTTTAGCCATTTTTTGAATATCTGCAACGCTAGTTCCCATATCGATCATTTCACCTACCATATCTAAACTTGCTACTGCCTGTTTAGCTTTTTGTGCCTGCTCTGAATCTTTTGGCAACTTTCCAAAAAAAGCCGCAAACATTACCTTATCATCGCCAATCATATTTGATACAGCTTTATACAAAGCCATATAATCGTCGGCGCGCAAATCTTTTTTAAGGCTAGCTCTATCAACTTCTGGTAGAGCTGCAAAGCCTTCGGGAAGTGCAAATTCTACCATTCTCGCCATCATTTCTTCGGTCCATTTTTTCTTTAATCCATCGTAATCTTGTAACCGTGATACTAAGTGTAGAGTTTCTTCTACACCGATTGCTCTTACCATTAAATCTGGGTTTGCAGCTGCTGCAATATTTTCAGTATTTAAAACAACAAACTCTGTGCTTTGTAAATTCTGTAAATCTGGGCGGCTTTGACTAAATATTGGATCGTGTCTATAAACACACGCATAACCTGATTCCCCAATAGTGTCATCAATTTGGTTTATTAATATAAATTTACGTATGAGAGCTTGGACTTCTTCGTTTGTGCCATTTGGATCTGATTCGGCTAAAGTCTTGGCAGCAAGTTTAAAAGGTTCGGTTAAATGATCCGTGAAACTTTTCATACCTGCTTTATCCAGCGGAATAGCATTTTGCCACATCTGTAAAACTTTTTCAGATTGGGATTGATCTAAAACGCCTATTTTTTCGAGTGCTGCAAGCACATTGCCTGCCGTTTGTTCTGCATTTTCTTTTATTTCAGAAGCTTTTGGAGACTCTGCAGGTTGTACGCCAGTTATCTTTATAAAATCTTGTTTTACTTCTTCATATTTCGCTTCGTGCAAACCTTCGTCGGACATTAAATTGATTATATTCTATTTATACTAGATAAAGCTATCTTGAAGGCCCAAAGGTCAAAGCATATGATACTAGAGGTTAGCGCGGTATGACTACTATCGGTTGCATTGGAGTTTATGACCGGCGCTACAGTAATATGCGTCTTGTGGATAACTTATGGAAAACTTACTAAACCACATTTTTATACCTGATTGCTTATTCTGCAAGAAATCCGGAAGTGTGTTTTGTAGGCATTGTTTGCAGACCTGTTCGCCTATAACTGACGGATTTTGCATAGTTTGTGAACTCTCTAGCATAAATGGAGATACACATCCTTGGTGCTCCAAAACTACAACGCCAAAAACTGTATTTAGTAGCTTTGCCTATGAGGATACTGTTAGAAAATGCATTAGAACAGCTAAATATGGTTCTAAACAGTTTGCAGCTCTCAAAAAACTGGCCTACGAAGGAGTTACTTTTGCTTCTAAATGTCGCAAAGATTTAGATTGGAAAGATGCTGTTGTTGTGCCGATTCCACTAAGCAAGAACCGCTATAAAGACCGCGGATTTAATCAAGTAGAGTATATTGCAGTAGAACTTTGCCGGCAATTTAACTTAAAACTCGATACGTCCATATTGAAACGAGCAAAAGAGACGCAAGTGCAGTTTGAACACAATCGAGTTGAAAGATTCAAAAATCTTGCAAATGCTTTTATTTCAGACCAAAAAAGAGTCGAAAACCAGAAGATTTTGTTAGTAGATGACATTTGCACTTCGGGCGCAACATTGCTAGAAGGCTGCAAATGTTTGTACAACAGCAATTGTAGCGAGGTGCATTGCTTTACTCTAGCTCGCAGGCCTTTGTATTCAAATGCTTCCCAATTGGGTCACCAAGTTATATAATTTGGTTACTAACTTGCCTAAACTCAATGCAGAATTTCTGCCGTGAGGAGGGTTGGCAGAGTGGTAATGCAGCGGCTTGCTAAGCCGTGACGGGTTAAAAACCGTCCACAGGTTCAAATCCTGTACCCTCCGCCAAAGACCGCCAAAAATATTATGATGAAGCCTAGACAAATTACAGACTTTTTAGGATTTACTAAGCCTCGACCGGTAGAAGCACCAGTTGTAGTAGCGCCAGTTCCAGCTGGGCCTAAAACTCTTCAATTTGCTTGGGAGTCTTTATCTCGTCCTCACAAACAGTTTATGACTCAGAAGATGGCTAAAACGCTTATAGTTATTGGAGTCGCTGTGTGTTTAATTCTCGCTTTAATGCAAGAGTTTGGGTTGATTATAGCTATGGCGAGTATATTTTTTATCTACTACGCGCTTACAAAAGTTCCACCTGTTTCTGTTAAACACGAAATTTATAATCAAGGAATTAATTACGCCGGTCAGTATTATGAGTGGCAAGATCTTACAGATTTTTATTTTACAAATACCGATGGAAATGACACTTTAGTTGTTTCAACGAAATCCACCGTTCCAGGAAAGTTATTTTTAACCGTAAATGCTGGTGACAAAGAAAAAATAAAAGAAATACTTATGCAGTATCTTACTTTTCTAGAAGTTGCACCTTCAAACTTTGTAGATAAAACTTATAAAACTGTCGTCGATAAATTCAACATTTAGACTTTTTAATCATTGTGCGTAAATTTTCAATTCCATAGTATAATTCGCTTGTTCCTTTTTTAGCACTTTATGTGCCCGTAGCTCAGTGGATAGAGCACAGGGTTGCGAACCCTGGGGTCGTGGGTTCAAGTCCCGCCGGGCACACCATATTTATCCTATAGCATTTAATGTTATCATCTTATTTTGCTACAATCCCATCAGAAAAACAATCCGATTTCACATACCAAGGAGATCATAATGAAGCTTGTCGGCAATGCCAAGATGGTGTTTGGAAACAACACGATTGACGAATCCACTCTCGAATCTGATCGGCAGCGTTGGCGCGGCAAGGCCCTTATCCCCGGCGTCTCGCCCGAGAAAAACAGCGACCTGGCAACCCTGCATGCTTGCTTGTACGAACTCGTGCCCGTGACGATTTTTGCCGCCGACGGCAAGCCATTGATCTTGCGTGGCGAATTCGTTCGGTTTAAGTATACGGTGCGCTACATGGCTGAGGGAAAGGTCGTCAAACGCTCTGATGGGGAGTTGTATGGCTTGCGTCTTTCGCCTGAGCAGGGAATCGTGCGTGATGCTGTTTTGGACAAGAATTCGACTCTCGCCGTCGAGCATCTGCGCCGGAACCCAGTTTTGCTTAGCGCCTGCTTTGGCATTGGTGTTCTGCAATGCGAAATCTTTTATAAGCGTTTGGCACGCGGCAAAGTTCATCCGCCTTTGAACTATCGGCGCTACATCACTCTTCCGGTTGAAGACAGCATTTACGTGGACTAAACAGTCAACAGCGGCAAGCGAGCGTACCCAGGTGGGATTCCCATTTGTGTACGCTCGTTTTATATTGAAATCGTGAATAAAATATTACAAAAAATATAAGATAAAAAGTTTGTAAATTACTACACCCAAAATGAATCCCACAAACAAATCAATTAAGTCATGTCCAGACAAATCCTTAAAAAATATTAAATCATCTTCTTGTTCTTCTTCTACATCTAATAGGGCGGCTAAAGCTCTAAAACGCTTGCGTTGCAGGTAAATTTCATAAAGCCATAACAAAGAATAAGTTACGGAGATTAGAACAATTGGGTTATTCCAACCTAAAGTTTTAGATAAATATAAAAGTGATGCTGTTAAAACTGTAGTGTGTGAACTGGGAATTCCGGAAGAAAACATATAAATGTGTCTAGCATGTTTGCGCGAAAAATCTTTAGTTTTAAACAAACTAATTATGTATTTTAGTGTCTGTGATACTGCCGCAGCTAAGATAATTAGTAGTATGTAGTTATGAAACATGCGAATAGTATATCAGGATTAGAACGTTGAAGCATCCGATGAATTTTGTTGTAATGTTGTGTCTATTGTATTGAGGTCCGCGCTATCTAAACTTGAGTTAAGCGTAGTAAGATCTTGCTGTGTTTTCACATCTTCCACTTTATCTGGTGAGGAGGGAAACACTGATTCTTGATTAGCCGAAGTTGTTGGCGCTTGACTAAGCGTTGGAACATTACTTAATTTATATTTCCAAAACCAAACACCGGCTGCCACAACAGCCACGACGACTAACAATATTAATAATATTCTTATATTTCCTCTTTGGTCTGTCATATTATTCTTCTCCTGAATGTGTACTTTCGGAGCTTTCTTTTGTCTCCGGGTGTACAGCAACAATCAAGTTCTTGATAGATTTTCTATAATCTTGTAAATCTTTTTTAACGGTTTGCATATCTGTTCTAAATAATTCTAAAAACCCTTTTGGATCAGTTCCATCGCAAGTAAAAGTTGCTGCATCACTTTGGGCTGTTGCTAAATCTGCATCAACAACGGCTTTCTTTGCAGCAATATCGGCTACCAATGCATCATAATTAGGAACTGTCGCCCCGCCAGCACCGAGTCTATTGGTATAAAAAGTTTCAACTTTAGTAGCAATCGCGTCAAAAACGCGTTCCATATTTTTAACAAATCTTACTAAACTATCTGATCTGTTTTTTATAACTTTTTGTTTAGTTTCGCAAGTGAATAAGCCTTTTCCTAAAAGTTTTCGAGTGGAATTTACTAATAATTTTCTATTTTCAAAGTGTTTTTCGCTTTCGGTGCTTTCTCTTTCATCTCCATGATTGTTTTTGTTGCCTTCAGATTCAGAATGAGTTGGTTTGGGTCTGTTAAAAAATCCAGCAGAGGTACCATTACCGTCGTGTTCAGAATTATTATCTTGAGTTTCAGAACTTTGATGCTCACCACTTCTATGAGTGCTGTCTCCTAAGACATTATGTAGACTGGTATTGGCAACAGTATAAGCTGAAATGACTGATGAAATTAATATGGACAGAACTACTTTTAACATAAGCTCACTTATTATAACAAATATATAAAAAAAACAATATATAATATAAAAGATGCCTGAAGACCATCCTATTACAAACTATAATCAAATTACCGCGAATATATATTTGGGAACAAATCTGTGTTGTATGTTGCACAGTCAGATTTTAGATAACGAAAAGTTTGATTGTGAAATAGATTTAGAAGGTGAAAAAGATGATTTACATCCAAGAACCAATATTTATTTGCGTCTTCCCACTCCCGACATGTTATCTCCGTCGGTAAGCCAGCTACAAGCTGGAGTAGCCTTGCTTGCCGAAATGGTGCGACAAAACAAAAAAGTTTATGTACATTGCCGATATGGTCACGGTCGCTCTCCCGAGCTGGTAGCGGCATATTTTATGTCTCTAGGTTTGTCTATGGAGGCTGCGATTGCAAAGGTAAAAGAAAAACGCCCAGAGATTCATTTGGATGATCAACAGATACTTGGATTGAAATCATATTCAGATTCGCTTACTTCAGATATCCTATTTTGAGAGTTTACTATGGGGTGATATAATACCCAAGAACTAAACATCTAGCCACTATTTAAACTTGGAGGTTCCAATGTACATTGTCATCCCTACTTTAGTACTGGCTGTGCTAGCAGGTATTGTTGCAGCTTGGAAAGAGAAAAATCAGCAATACAAAGTAGCACAAGGATTCCTCGGTTTTGTTTGCGGGATTGCTGTAGGCTGCAGTTTCTTTTTGCTGGGCTCATGGGGGATATGGTCAAGATTTATTCCGAAAGAAGTCGATGTGAGAAAAGTTAGTATCGTGTCGTTCCGGGATTCTACGACATTGCAAGGCGCATTCCTGTTAGGAAGTGGGGTTTTGCAATCTCAGGCCACATATTCCTTCTATGAGCAACACAATGACGGTGGAATAGTAAGAAAGATTTTCCCCGCTGACGCCGTTACGGTTTATCAAGACGCTCCTGAAAACATTGGATGGTATATAGAAAAAGGCTTTTTTTACGACTGTGAAAGCTTGGGATTTAGGCAATATTTGACTTTCTGCGACTCGACCATAAAATCACACAACATTTTCGAGTTTCACATTCCGCCGGATTCTTTGGTGAACGATTTCAATCTCAGCCAATAGAAATCTGGCAGTAGTTCTTTGATTTCTACCGAAGGGCCTCTGGTGAACTTTTGCCACAGGCCCTTTTTGTTTCTTATAGTAAAGATTTATACAATCTATTAGTATATAAGCATAGTATGAATCTTTTTATTGAACTAACTCTGCTCATAGTAGTTGCCGCAGCCGTTTCTGGTTTAATGCGCCTTTTAAAACAGCCATTGATTATGGGATACATAATCACTGGTTTAATAGTTGGGCCTCTATTTTTAAATCTTCTTCCTGATCAAACGACACTGTCAGTTTTTTCTCAAATGGGTGTGTCCATTTTGCTTTTTATTGTGGGACTTAGTCTTAGTCCAAAAGTGGCTAGACAAGTCGGAAAAGTTTCAATTCTTGCCGGAGTTGGACAAATAGTTTTTACATCACTAATTGGATTTTTTATTTCGATCGGCCTTGGTTTTAGCGTTACAGAGTCAATTTATATCGCCATAACTCTTACCCTAAGTTCGACTATTATCGTTTTAAAACTTATTTCGGATAAAAAAGATTCCGAAAAATTATATGGGCGTATTGCTACCGGAGTTTTACTCGTTCAAGATCTAGTAGCTGTTCTGGCACTAATTGTAATTTCGGCTTTATCCCATGGCGACAATGCCTTGATGTTTGTTTTGCTTACAGTTATAAAGGGAACTGTTTTAACAGCGTTGCTTTTGATTATCAGCTCTAAGTTGTTGCCCCGATTTGGTGCGTTTTTTGCAAATTCTCAAGAATATTTATTTTTATTTTCAGTCGCTTGGGGATTTGGATTGGCAAGTCTTTTTCAATATATCGGCTTGTCACTCGAAGTTGGAGCCTTAATTGCAGGAGTTTCGTTGGCAGTTTCACCTTATGCTCCAGAAATCAGTTCGCGTATGCGACCTTTGCGCGACTTTTTTTTGGTGATATTTTTTGTTTTACTGGGGTCTACTTTAGTAGTTAATGACGTTAAAACTTTAATTTTTCCTGCAATAATTTTATCGCTTTTTGTTTTGATCGGGGATCCGTTTATTACTTTAGTGATAATGGGTTTGCTTGGTTATAATAAAAAGACCGCTTTTCAACTTGGAATGACTTCTACTCAAATTAGTGAATTCTCTTTAATTTTAATATTGCTCGCAGTTAATAATGGTCAGCTCCAGCCTCAAATTTTGTCGTTAGTTACTTTGGTCGGTTTAATTACCATTGCGTCGTCTTCTTATTTAATAATGTATTCCGACAAAATTTATCCGTATTTATCTTGGTTGCCAGCTTTGTTTGAGAGTAAAAAGCCGATTAAAGATCACGAATTACATACTACTTATGATGTAATTCTTTTTGGTTGCAATCGCGTTGGATATGACTTTATTCGCATCTTTCGCCACCTGGATACCAAGTTTTTGGCCGTCGATTTTGATCCTGAAATTGTTAAGGCATTAAGTGCAAGTCGTATAAATGTTATTTATGGAGATGCAGAAGACAGCGAGTTTTTGGATGAGCTAGCGTTGGATAAAGCCAAAATGGTTGTTTCAACAATTCCAGAATATGAAACAAATTTTTATTTGCTTTCTAAAGTTCGTCAAAAATCGAAAAAATGTATCGTAATTTTATTATCTTACAATATTGACGAAGCTCTAAAACTCTACGATCTCGGCGCAACTTATGTTGTTATGCCACACTTTTTGAGTGGCCAAATCGCTTCTGAACTTGCACATAAAGCCGATTTGGATATCGATCGTTTATATGATAAAAGATTAGAGCACATCGATTATCTTAGAGAACGCAAAGCTCTTGGCCATTTGCACCCTGAACATTCGAAGAGGTAATCTGCCGCAAGGGATAGCACACTACACAGACATGTTCGCTTTGCGAACTTATTATACGTCTGCTGCGAGGGCCGTTAGCTCAGTTGGTAGAGCGCCGCATTCGCATTGCGGAGATCAGCGGTTCGATTCCGCTACGGTCCACCATAGATTTGATGGATTAAAAAATGCGTTGGAACAAATTAATAACAACATTTTTATTTATAGTGCTTTTAGGATTTTTATCAATTTTTTGGTATTTCAGATTTAATATTAGCGGCATTTTAGTTCTTTTTTTACTCTCGTTCTTAATATATTTACTATATATTCTTTTTCCAAAAGTGTTTAAATCAAAAGTAACATTTAACTTACTCACATTACCAAGTATTGCCATTCTTTTTATATACAGTGTTTTAAATAATAGGCTAAGTTCCTATGATGGAAGATTTTTTCATATCAAAGTTATCTATTCTATTATGCAAACAGGAAGTTACAAGCCTATTTTCGAAAATGTTAAGCCATTTTTAATTGAGTATATGCTTGGTACTACAGCACGATATCTAGGGTGGTACAGTATTTACTTATTCTTTGGTGTTGCTACGGCTTTATCAATAGTGCTTTGCTACAAACTCTATAGATTGCTAGGTATGTCTACACATCGATCTTTGGTGTTGCTCGTTTCATTGGTTTTTTCTCCGATATATGTTGGTCTAGCATTAATCGAATTTAAGACTGATATATTTTTATTTACCTTAGTCTTATTAAATTATTTACTGTTTTATAAACTCGTTGCTACAAAAAGAATTGACTATTATTTATTAATCAGTCTTTTATCTGGGATTTGTATTCTTATTAAGCTGTCCTGCATTCCTTTAGCTTTAGCATTATTTTTAGTTTCTTTGTATGTGGTCGCAAAATACTACAAAACTAAACTTCTTCTTGTACATATTTTGGCGGTTCTTATTTTTGTAATTCCTTATTCTTTATGGGTCTCGGCAAACGGAGCAACTATTCCAATGATTCAAAAAGAGATTGGGATTGAAAAAAAATCCCCTTTGTCTGTCGATAAAAATGTATTTCAAACATGCCAGAATGAAGCGACTGAAAGAGATTACAACAATTATATTTTTGGAAAAAGTTTCCCTTTGATTCTAGGTCAACCTTTTTTTTATTTATCTGGATATAAAATGCATCCTGAGGGGACTCAGTCAATTGCGACTTTAGGTCCCGTACTGTATTTGTATATACTTCTGTCCATTTTATGGCCGCTTTTTAAGCCAATCCCAAAAACAGAGACTGAAAAGTATTTCTATATTGTTATGCTAGCGCAGATAATTATCTTTTATATATTCATAAGAAATATTTTTTGGTACCTTTTTCCCGCTTTACCTTTAAGTGGCTACTTTTCATTCAAAATATTTGAATTTTATTTTAAATCTAGAATACGAATAGTTGCTTACACCTTAATTCTGGCAAATGCTTTATTACTAGTATTTTTATATAGTGTATTTGGTAGCGGTTCGTTGCCACAATCTAACAATTATATTGAAAATCAAGACAGAAAATTTAGTTCATATTTAGAATTAAATACTAGTGATGGATTAATATTAGATACTTCATTTCAACAGACTGCAGTGACTTATCCATATTTTGTTGACAGTTCTACAAGGGTTGTGAAAGCCAACTTTCTTTTTGCAGATACTCAAAATGACCAAGAAATATACGAGAAAATAAAAACCAATAAAATACATTACATTTTGGCGGGTACAGCTATTCAACAAAGGGATATAAATTCAAATTCATCTTGTATAAATAGCTATTTTATCAACCTAAAAAAGTTTCTCGGTATACACGCCAAGATTATTTATTCAAATGATTTGGGATACTCGGTTTATAAACTTTTATAACACCGCTACGGTCCACCATTTTATTTAATTACTTGTTATTGAAAACATACTCTTAGGCATTTCAAGTTTTTTTATTATTTCCGCGTTTTTAGCGTTGCGTTTTACAAAAATAATATTGTAGTCGTCGGCATAAACCGGAGCCCAATCAGGATCTTTTATTAAACTAATCATAAAATTTTGAGCCCAGACTGTTATATCTCCACGATAAAAAAACACTGTATTAAAGTTATATTGTTTATCTACTAGCTTAAATTTACTTTGGTCTTCTTGCATTGGAATTAATATGTGATTAAAAAAATCTAATGGATAGGCTTCAGGTCGGTTATCAATAAACACTTTTTCTTGCGGAAATAAATAGTAAATCAAATATCCACCAATGTCGTAGTTATTAAAAATTGGTCCAGCCAGATGGTTTCGCTTAAAAAATTCTGCTGCATCTGGAACTCCTTTGCGTAAGCCAAATCCAAATTCGGCTAAACGTCCCGACCAGGCTGTTCCGTTTATTATCATTACTACAAACAAACTAAATCCACAGAGGGTAAAAAGATATGGATAAATATCTTTGTATTTTTTTAAGCCATATAAATTAATTGTAATTATTGGAATAGCGAAGTATGCAAAAAGCGAAAAGTTACGAATCGCTTTCCAGGCAATTGCACTCAGCGCAATAGATAAGATAAACAACTCAAGATGTTTTGTTTTAAATTTGAAAGCCGCAATCCAACTTAAGACTAAAGCGGCAAAAGCGTATTTAAAGGCGTTGCCAGACCAAAAGTTATGAAAGAACTTATCCATAAAAATTACCGATTGATTTTCGAGTATGCGATATCCGTAATTATTAAAAATTGTCGAAGGATACAAAGCTCCCTTTAAACCAGCAGGATTGATAAGTGAGACAGCTGAGCAAATGATTATCAAAATTGACAACTTTATAAATTGATCATATTTTTTTGTAAGTAAAGCAGAAAGTGCAAAAACTCCGGCAATGGCGATTCCCATAAAAAAGTAGACGTGCAAATTTACCCAAATCAATTCCAAAATTGGTAATACATACAAAAGTTTGAGATTAGAAGTGAACTTGTATTCCCATAGTAACAGAAAGAAAATTCCGCATAAAAAGTAGCTAAATGTTTCAGGTCGAATTTCGGATCTGCTAGAGATAACTGGAATCACTATAACAGTGGCCAAAACTGCCAACTCGAAATTACCATACTTTGCGGCTATATAAAAAAATGTTAAAAGCGTTGCAATATTAAAAAGCATTACAAAGATAGAAAGGCCTGTGAAACCGGTTAATTGTTGCACAGCGTAAAATATTACGCCGCTTCCCCAGTGATGGTTTAAAAATTCAAAGTGTGGATATGTATATGAGTAGTGATTTTCTTCGTAAACTTTGTGTTCCTTAAAAAATATTTCGCCATTTTTAAGATGTCTACCAAGGTCAGCAGTAGGAAGACTTATTTTTTGAGATGTAAATAGTACAAAGATTACAATCAATATTGCTAAAGTAATAAGTTGTGCGGGTTTTAATGTTTTTAAAGTTTTGAGCACTTTTATTAGTATAAGCTAAAACTTTGTTTTTTTGTTCAGCTACTTTCCTTGATATACTGCAAGCACACCTGCAGCGTGGAGGGATACCGAAGTGGTCACACCGGGCTAGTCTCGAAAACTAAGCGTGGAGCAATCCGCACGTGGGTTCGAATCCCACTCCCTCCGCCATTTTTAAGGTAGAATTAAGCAGTGAAGAGCCTTTACAGTTTAACTCCACAAAAACTAATACTATCAATTGCCTTTTATATCTCGTTGCTAATAGTTGCAGGATTCATTTTATTAAATGCCGAAAAGTATCAAAACGACGCGGATGCCAAAGTTTATTATCTTGCCGGAAGACTTCTAACCTCGGGTAATATTAATAAAATTTATGATATTTCTTATCAAGAGCGTGCCAACGATCAATTTTTTGTGCAAGTAAAATCTGCCATTCTTTTTATCAATACTCCCGCAGCTGCGCTAGTTTTTGCACCACTGACGTTTTTAAGCTTTTATCATTTTTATGTAATTCAAGTGATTCTGAGTACTCTACTTATTGGATTTTCGGTTTTTCTATTATGTCGGAAACTTGATATAAAGTCAGAATATTGTATTGCTTTAGTTATTTTCCTTCCGGTTCTTTCTGCAATTTCTCACGCTCAAATAACCGCGCTTATATTCTTATTTTATGTTCTTTCTATAATAAACTTTAAGAAACCTTTAGTATCTGGGTTTTTTGCCGGACTTCTGTTTCTTAAACCACAACATTTATTGTTTGTTCCATTATTATTTTTAATAGTAAAATCTCGCGAGGATAAATTAAAATTTCTCAAAGGATTTGCTTTGTCATTTTTTACCCTTGTTTTAATTAATGTATTTATTTATGGGTCAACCGTTTTTACAGATTATTATAATTTTATGATAGGTAGTCGCAATAAATTGTTAGTTCAAGCAGAAATGTACGAAGGATATAATCTTCGAGCAGCCGCTACATTTCTAGACCCGCTTTTAGGGTATGCAACTTCTTCTGCGCTACTTTCTGCAGTGGAATTGATTTTATACACAGCTGCTTTATTAGCTGTAACTGCCAGCAAGCACTGGAAAAATGCTATATCGGCCGCTGTAATATTTGCTTTGGCTCTTAATATCCACACCAAGTATATTGATTTACTTATTTTAATTATTCCGATCATTTTATTACTCAGCACATTAAAGTTTGATTTGTTGCCGAAAAAAATTCCACAACGAATTGATCAATTAAAAAAGCTTTTTGTTGTCATAGTGCTTTTATGTTTTCCTATAACTAATTTTGCAGCAAATTACGCATTAAGCGCTGTTTTGCTGGTATTTTGTGCTTTTTGGATATGTACTGTACAAGATTAAAAATTTGTTTATCATTTATATATGGATAAATTTCTAGGCTGGTTAATTATTGTCTGCGGTTTAGTTACTTTTTCCCATATGATCTGGCTCAATGATTTCACAATGTGGGCTTTGATCCAGGGATTATTTCTTGTGGTCGTAGGAGGTTATCTCTTAGTAAAACACCCACCTCGCCCAAGCAGATCTAAATCCAGAAAATGACGCTTCGCGTCTTTTCTTCGCTTTGCTCTGAAAATAACGTGCCCGTATTTATTTAGCTGCCATTTTTTGTGGAAGTAAATTTCAAGACACGAAATATAGCTATAACTGATGTTGAAACAACTGGTTTAGACAGTTCTGTGCACGAGGTTATTGAAATTGGTTTAGTTGTAGTTAACCAACCACATTTTGAAGTTGTAGACACTCTCGAATTAAAAATTAAACCTACTCATATTGAAACTGCTGAAGCAATGGCATTAAAAGTAAACGGTTATACTGCAGATTCTTGGCAAGATGCCGTAACTTTAAGTGAAGCTATGGTACTTTATGCACAAAAAACTCAAGGAGCTATTTTTTGCTCTCATAGTGTAACTTTTGATTACTCCTTTATTAAAGAGGCCTTTAGAACTACAAAGGTTACCAATACAATGGATTATCATGTCTTGGATATTCCAACTATGGTCTGGATGAAATATCGTGAATCAAGTCTCGAAAGATTAAATCTAAATAAAGTAGCGGCGTTTCTAGGAATTCCACCAGAACCCGAAGTTCATCGTGCTATAAATGGTGCTATGACGGCTTTGAATATCATAAAGAAATTAAGCCTAAACTGATATAATGCACAACATGGAGGGATCGCATAGTGGTCGAGTGCAGCGGTTTACTAAACCGCCACGCCGCAAGGTGTCGAGAGTTCGAATCTCTCTCCCTCCGCCAGATACTACGTATCTGTCTGAGGACTAACTGTCACTAAGTTCATTCCATTCGCTAAGTGTGCAGTTGAGCCCTCCGCCATCAAAAATTAATAAAGTAAAAAGCTATTAAAACGTAAATTATCGAACCTACCCATTGCAGTTTAAAAAATCCCAAGATTGGAGTTAAAAGCAAAATTGCCAACAAGAAATAAATCCTAAGTTTCCGGTCTTTTGTCGCGCCATCCAATGACTTTATCAAAAACATAATCGGAATTATCTGTAAAACTAAATCTGCAGCCATAACGTGTATATTTACAGAAGTAATAAACAAGATAATCGCCGAGATTGCCTTTTGGATTTGCAGAGATTTTTCTGCCTTCACAATTTTAAAGGCAAATATTCCAAACAATATTAAAATAGTTCCCAAAATATACAGTAGATAATGTGGATTTGTATTATTTATTCCTGCTTTAGCGAACAGAGAAACTATGCTTACGTTCTCTTTACTTTCAGTTCCTAAGTTTATATTTTCACTAAAAAAAAGAAATTTAAGGTAATCGGAGATAAATGAACTTTTATACAAAAGCATGTTTATGGCGATATTTGCAATGCACGAAATTATAAATCCAAGCGTGTAAGATTTTTTAGATTTAGAGATCAAAAATATAAGTGGAAAAGCGAGCAGATATTGAATCTTTATAAACAGTATTCCGGTTAGTAATCCAGCAGTAAAATCCTTTTTATCTTTTATGCTTTTTATAATTCCGATGAAAATTAGTAGCAATAAAAAAGATATTTGTCCGTTATCAATCAAGGCAACAACTGGAACAAACATAAAGAGAATTGCTAGTAAAAAAACGCTATTTATTGTTAGTTTTCTGTCAGAAAGTAAATAGACTGCCAATAAGAGTAGTAGAGCATTTACGAACATACTAATTCCATAGGCAATCTTGTAGGGAATAAAGGTAAATGGGACATACATCAAGGCAACTATTGGTGGATTTCTAAATGCTAAATAGCCTTCATTAGGATTTGAGTGGGTAATATTTGCCTGATACTGAGTTTGTGTGAGCTTGTTATATAAATCTGTGGGTCTATCTTTTAAAATTGCTGCTCCAGAAATAAATGCTGAAAAATCGGAATTAATAATTAAATCGTTGTTTCTTGGATTAGCGACCCAGTTGATAATTACAAATAGAAGCAAGCAATATAAAATTACCAATCCGGTTATTACACTGACTTTTTCTATAGCATCTTTGTTACTCATACTTTTCTGCAGTTAGTCACACAGATTGTATCATGTTGTTTGGTTGAAAAAGCTGCTTTTCATAGAAGTTAAAATCCCCTTTGTTATGCTAAAATCAGTTGGTTCATAAAAACTTTGTGGAGGAATCGCATAGTGGTCGAGTGCGCAGACCTGGAAAGTCTGTATGGGAGTAATCTCATCGAGGGTTCGAATCCCTCTTCCTCCGCCAAAAGTGTTATATACTTTATCCGTGCTGTCTATTGTATATTCCAAGAATTTAAAACGCCTCGATATCATTTTGCTTATATTGTTTCCGATTATTGCGTCACTTTATTCTCTAGTATTCAAATTTAACCTACTTGTATCAATATTTCTATTCTTAGGACTACCTTCTGTATATTTATCAGTTAGAACAC
>DATIHK010000063.1:0-14970 GCA_035480775.1 Saccharimonadales bacterium (SeqCode)
CGAAGCTGATTATCTATTCGGCGAGATTCATGACGTTCGGTTCCGATAACGTGCAAACCTCCGGCTTGTTTGACCTCTTCGTGTTCAATCGGATCAACTGGATCGCCACCCAAAATAATGTCGACTCCTCGCCCTGCCATATTTGTCGAAACAGTAACGGCTCCTTTGCGTCCAGCTTGCGCAATGATTAAAGCTTCTTGTTCGTGATTTTTAGCATTTAATATTTCGTGCGGAATTTGTTTGCGTCTTAGAAACTCATGCAAAAGTTGAGACTTATCGACTGAGGTTGTTCCGACCAAAACGGGCTGGCCTTTTTCATGCTTTTCAGCAATTTCATCGGCGACAGCTTTAAACTTAGCCGATTCAGATTTATAAATTACATCATTGTAGTCAGATCTTTTAACAGGATTATTAGTCGGGATCGAAACCACATCTAATTTGTAAATCTTAAAAAATTCTTCGGCTTCGGTGACAGCTGTTCCGGTCATTCCTGCTAATTTTTTGTACATTCTAAAATAATTTTGATAAGAAATTTCTGCTAGTGTTTTTGACTCTTGCTGAATTGCAACTCCTTCTTTAGCTTCGATGGCTTGATGTAATCCGTGCGAATAACGATTAGAAGGCAACAATCTACCAGTAAATTGATCAACAATTACTACTTTTCCATCCTTTACAACGTAATCGCGATCTTTTTCATATAAGCCGCGGGCCGCAAGTGCTTGTTCTATTAAGTGAACCATTTCAAAATCTTGTTCGTATAAATTGACTATATCTAAAAGCTTTTCGACTCTTCGGACTCCTAAATCGGTTAAAGTAGAAGTTTTAAATTTTTCGTCAACTTCGTAATCAGTATCTTTAATTAATCCTTTTACTATTGCAGAGGCTTGATGATAGCGTTCGGTAGCTTGTGCGGCTTGTGTAGAAATGATTAATGGCGTTCGCGCTACATCTATTAATATAGAGTCGACTTCATCGACGATCGCAAAGTTGTGTACTCCCCATTCTCCATTTGGATTTGTTTGAACCATATCGTTTAATCTAGAAACCATATTGTCGCGCAAATAATCAAATCCAAATTCGTAATTTGTTCCATAAACTACATCGCACTGATAAGCTTGCTGGCGGGTTACTTCTTTGAGATGCCTTGCATATTCATCATGAAATTCGGTACTTTCGTAGACACTTTCAAATATAAAGGCTCGCTCTTGCATTATCGAAGATACTTTTAATCCTAAAAATTCGTATACCGGTCCCATCCATCCCGCACCATGGCGAGACAAATAATCGTTTGGAGTCACCAGATGTACACCTTTTCCGGTTAAAGCGTTCAAATATAATGGTAGTGTCGCAGTTAAAGTTTTCCCTTCTCCAGTTTTTTGCTCAGCTACTTTTCCTTGATGCAAAACAACTCCACCCATTAGCTGCACATCATAATGGCGCTTATTTAGAGTTCGTTTTGCAGCTTCGCGAACTAGTGCAAACGCTTCAAAAAGTATTTTTTCTAGATATTTTTGCTGTTCCTCATGAGATAAATCTTTAAGTTCGGTTTGCCAATGGCGGGTCTTGGCAATTATTTGTTCTTGAGATAAGTGGGCAAATTCTGGCTCAAAAGAATTTATTTTTGCAACGTAATCTTGCAATTTAGTTATTTGTTTTTGATTTGAATCGAATAAAAACGAAAGCATAACTTTTGTATTGTAGCACCAAAGTCTATGCTCTTCCGTAGATTAAAACGTTGTCTGAATTTGTAGCTCCGGCAATTACTGTAGATTGAACATTGGTCAAAAAGTTTTGGATAGAGTCAATAAATAAATTGACATCGTCTTGATGAGATTGCAAATAAATTCTATTAAAAACAATCAAACCATCGGGTATTGCCATCTTTTTTAGAGCGGCAATAAAATTTCCGGATTTACCAAGATCAGGAAATTTTTCACCAGCAAAAATATCGATAACAATAGCGTCAAAATAATGTTCGTGTAGTTCGTGGCTTTCTGGCTCTACGATTACTCTAAAGGCATCTTCTAAAATTATTCTGTGATTGGGAATTTTATCAACATCAAAATATTCTTTGGCAACTTTTACAATTTCTGGATCTATTTCGATACTAACAATTTCTACTCCTGGAAACGCATGTGAAATTAAATGTTGAATCGTTCCACCACCTAAACCAAGAACTAAAACTTTTTTAAGAGCTGGTTGATTTTCTTTTAAGACATCTACAGTGCGCCCCCAATATTTTTGCGCAGTAGCCGGAGAATCCCAATTAATAGATTGCTTAACTCCATCTACTATAAGTTTACGGGTATGTCCCGCTTCGGCAACAATAATCTTTCCGTTAAAATCAGAATGTACTTCGAGCAGAATTTTCGGTAATTTTATATTGTCAAAGATTGTCATCATTACAATTAAATCAGACCTGTTATTTTCTTACAATGATTTCTTTACCATTTAGATATTGTTGCAATATGCGTGGTATCTTTATCGAGCCATCTTCTTGCTGATTGTTTTCTAAAATTGCAATCAAGGTTCGACCAATAGCTAAAGCTGTAGCATCATTCATATAAACGAACTTGCGATTTCCTTCGGCATCTTCATATTTTATGTTTAATCTTCTAGCCTGATAGTCAGTCATATAATCGGCAGAATGGGTTTCGCGATATTTATTTTGCGCCGGAACCCAAGTATTAATGTCAATTTGACGATAATCTGGCTTACCCATATCTCCAGTGCAAAGAATCATAACTTCATATGGAAGTTCTAACTGTTGCATCAAATATTCTTGAATTGCGACGAGTAAATCTTGTTCTTGCAAACCTATTTCTTGTGGAACAAAAGTTTCCATTTCGAGTTTATCGAATTGATGAACTCGCAAAATGCCTTTCATATCTTTTCCATATGTTCCAGCTTCGCGACGGAAGGCTGTAGAGTATCCAATAAATCTTACGGGCAGCTGATTAGCCTTTAATGTTTGATCCATAAATATTGGGCCTAGAGTGTGCTCGGCACTTCCTACCAAAACTAATGGATCGCTTGGAATATAATATCTTTCTTCGATTGGATTGAGTCGGCCCATTTTATTCATAACTTCTGGGCGCATCAAAACCGGTGGAACCACAGGAGTAAATACATTTGTATATGGGTTGTTTACTTTCTTGGCGAGTTCCGCGATTATTTTTGGATTGGTTAATGTCTGCAATACAAACTGCACCAAAGCAAACTGCATTAAAACGGCTTCGTTCTTTAAATAGAAAAATCTTGAGCCACTTATTTTTGTCGCAGTTTCTATATCTATTAAATCTAGTGGAACTCCAAGATCTACATGATCTTTTGGTTCGAAGCCAAACTTTGTGGGTTTACCCCAGCGACGTAAAACTACATTTTCACTTTCATCTTTTCCAACTGGAGTGTCATCAGAAACAAGATTAGGAAGCTTTAGTAGTTCTTCGTCTAGATTTTTTTTAACTACATCAAGTTCTTGTTCTAAAATGCCTAAGTCATTTTTTACTTTTGTGGCTTCAGCTAAGAGCTTATCTTTTGCTTCTCCTGTAACTTTTGAAATGTCTTTTGAAAGTTCGTTTTTCAAACTGCGATGAGTCTCAGCTTTGCGCAACAACTCGAGGTACTGCTTGTCTAACTCTAATAGCTTATCTACATCCACAGCATCAGGTATTTTTTTATCTTCTAAAACTTTTTTTATTTTTTCAGGATTTTCCCGAATAAATTTAATATCAAGCATTTTTTCTCCTATAAATTTATTAATTCAGGTTTTGAGCAACAAAAAACCTGGCTATATGCCAGGGTCCTAATCGGTGGACGGTGCCACCTGGTACTTTTAACTTGTTCTACAGCTATAACGGGCATTCCCGGCTGGTCATTTCCTACCAACAGCAAAGAAGTGGAAAGCTTCTTTATCGCCTTTTGTGCTTGTCATGAGAATAGAACTATGGTACAACTCTGTCAAGTTTATTTCCTAAAAACTGATTTTAGTTGGTAGGACCAGCTTATTGACCACGCGCAGACATTCTGTTAGAATCATGCGCGTCAACGAATTTTCGCACAGCTATCTAATAAATGGACACTAAACAAGTAATAACTAAAGACGGAATTGTAAAAGAAGCTCTAATGGGAGGAATGTTTAGAATCGAGTTTGAGGAAGGGATTATTGCTTTAGCATCGTTATCGGGTAAGATTCGAAAATTCAAAATAAGAATTCTTCCTGGTGATAAAGTCAAAGTTGAATTTTCACCTCACGATCTAAATCACGGACGAATCTCTTACAGGTACGGTAACACCAAACCAATGAGTAGATATAAAGGAACATGAAAGATGCGCTTCGCGCCCTTTCATTTGCTATTTAAAAAACACTAAAGAAAATGAAAGTAAGATCATCAGTAAAACCTATGTGCAAAGATTGTAAAATCATCCGAAGAAAGGGTGTTGTCTTGGTTATCTGCAGTAGATCTCCAAAGCACAAGCAAAGACAAGGTTAATAAAATATGGCAAGAGTTGCAGGCGTAGACCTACCAAATGAAAAAAGAATAGAAGTAGCAATTACCTATATATATGGAATTGGTCCTACATTAGCAAAGAAAATTTTAAATGAAGCAAATGTAAGTTTAGACAAAAGAGTAAAAGATTTAACAGAAGCAGATATCGCCGCAATCAGAGACAAGATCAACAAATTTGAAGTACCAGTCGAAGGTGAATTACGCAGAATGGTTACTCAAAATATTCGAAGATTGCAAGAAATCAATTCCTACAGAGGATCTCGTCACAAACACGGTTTACCTACAAGAGGACAAAGAACACGAAGTAACGCCAGAACTCGAAAAGGTAAGAAAAAAACAGTTGGAGGAATGAAAAAGAAACTAGCGAAGAAGTAATCTCGTGGTATTTGTTCGAAACGGTCTCGTGAGTACACTTCAGATGTTTCTCACAAACGCCACTTCGATATACATATATGGAAAACAAAAATATTAAGACAAAAGAAAAAGTTACACCAGCAAGCGGAAGAGTTTATATCACCGCAGGATTTAACAACACTATCGTTACAATAACTGATCCAGAAGGCAACGGACTATTCGCAGGAAGCTCAGGTAAAGCAGGCTTCAAAGGCTCACGCAAATCAACACCATATGCAGCAACTAAAGCCGCAGAAAGTGTCGCAAAACAAGCAGCAGATAAAGGTATGAAAGAAGTTTCAGTATTTGTAAAAGGACCAGGACTCGGAAGAGTAGCAGCTATTAAAGCGTTAAAAAGTGCCGGATTAAATGTTACAGCAATATCTGATTTAACACCTATTCCTCACAATGGGTGCCGTCCTAAAAAGAGACGAAGAGTTTAGAAAGAAATTATGGCTAGATATACAGGACCAAAATGTAAATTATGTAGACGAGAAGGCGTAAAGCTTTATCTAAAAGGCGTTAAATGTCTTGGAGATAAATGTACTATTACCAAAAGACAGCAAGCCCCAGGTCAACACGGAACTTCCCGCAAAAGACTTTCTGAATACGGACAGCAACTTCGAGAAAAACAAAAAGCTAAAAGAATTTATGGCATTTTAGAAAAACAATTTAAAAATTATGTTAATGCAGCTTTAAAAACCAAAGGCGTTACTAGTGAAGTTTTGATGCAAGAACTCGAAACTAGATTTGATAACATGGTATATCGCAGTGGATTCGCAGTTTCAAGAGCTCAAGCTAGACAACTTATTAGATCAGGATTTTTTATGGTAAACGACAAAGTTGAGAAAACTCCATCAATACAATTAAATTCTGGAGACATTATAAAGCCTGTTTCATTTGACAAGATTCATCTAAGAGAAGGTTTTGCACTTCCAGAATGGCTAGATGCTAATGTAAAAGACCGATACGTCAAGATTAATCGCTTACCAATACTCGATGAGTTTTCTGAGAATGTTAATGTTCAATTAATTATTGAGTTTTACTCAAGATAAAGGAGAAATTTGTATGCAAGTTAGTCCAAATGAACTAAAAGTTAAAACTCTCTCTGAAAAAGATAATACAGGAGTTTTTTCTTTTGAACCGTTACCAATGGGTTTCGGTAATACTTTAGGCAACACTTTAAGAAGAGTCTTATTAACTTCCTTAAAAGGAGCTGCTGTAACTCAAGTCAAAATTGCTGGAGTTGACCATCAGTTCTCTACACTTCAAGGTGTAAAAGAAGATATTGTCGAGCTAACACTTAATCTTAAAAAAATAAGAGTTAAATCACATTCCGAAGATCCTGTAGTTTTAATGCTGAACAAAAAGGGACCAGGAGAAATAACAGCTGGAGATATCGAAACTTCCGCAGAAGTCGAAATTTTAAACAAAGACTTGCATATAGCTACCTTTAGCGACAAATCCGCTACCTTAAAAGCCGAATTAGTAGTCGAAACAGGTATAGGTTACTCACCAATGGAAGAAAGACAATCTTCAAAAATTGGCGTAATTATCTTAGATGCAATATATTCACCAGTTTTAAGAGCTTTCTACACAGTAGAATCAACTCGTTTCGGTAAACTTACCAATCTCGACAAATTAACTTTAACTGTCGAAACCGACGGAAGTATTGCTCCAAGTGCAGCCGTTATGGAAACTGCTAACTTACTTAGTGATTTCTTTAGAAAAGTTGCTGAATGGACAGTAGCCGAAACCGAAGTACTTCCAGAAGCTGCCGCTACAACCAGTACAGGTGCAGCAATGCCAAGTGACAATATCATGATTGAAGAACTTCCTCTTCCAACTAGAACTGTCAACGCATTAAAGAAACAAGGAATTGATACCTTAGGTCAATTGGCTAAGAAATCCAACGAAGAATTAGCAGATATCAAAAACTTAGGTGAAAAGTCAGTTAACGAAATTAAAAAATTACTTAAGAAAGAGGGCTATCGAGCCGAATGATAACGAATGAGACATCGCTACGCTGGAAAATATTTAAATAGAACTACAGCACACAGAATGGCGATGATGAAAAATCTGGCCAGTTCATTAATTGACAATGGAGTAATTGAAACAACAGAAGCTAAAGCTAAATTTGTTAAACCTTACATTGAAAAATTAATAACCAAAGCTAAAAACTCAACCGGATTTACCACAGTAAAATATCTAAAAACCAAATTAGCAACCGAAGATTCAGTAAGAAATCTTCTAGAAAAAGTAGCTCCTATGTATAAAGAACGTCATGGTGGCTATACAAAAATTACCAAGCTGCGAAATCGCGTTGGTGATAATGCTTTTATGGCTAAAATTGAATTCATAAAAGAAGCTTTACCAGAAAAAAAGGCTAAAGCTGTAAAAGTTAGCAAGTCTAAAAAAGAAGCAGTAAAAATAGTGAACGAGGTAAAAGACGATGAATAAGACTTTTGCATTAAAAAAAGAAAATATCAAACAAGACTGGACATTTATAGATGCTAACGACAAAATACTTGGCGTTGTTGCCGCCGAAGCCGTTAAAAAATTAATGGGCAAACACAAAGCAACTTTTACCAATACTATGAATATGGGAGATAAAGTAGTCATCGTAAACGCTGAAAAAGTTGCCATCACCGGTAACAAATTACTCGATAAAAAATATAATTGGCACACCGGATTTCCAAAAGGTTTACGCGAAGAATCAATGGGACACTTAATGAATCGCAAACCAACAGAAGTTTTGAAAAGAGCTATAAGCGGAATGCTTCCAAAAAATAAATTAAGAAAAGTTAGAATGGCAAATTTATATATTTATGCTGGACCAGAACACAAACACTCTGCACAGCAAAATGCTCCTAAGAAAGTGCTTAGCGCTTAAAGTTTATGGAAAAAGAAGTAGCTCAAAAACAAGTCAAAAAAGGATTTTTAAACGGAACCGGTCGTAGAAAAAATGCAGTTGCCAGAGTATTTTTATATCAAGAAAAGGGCGATTTTTTTATTAACGACGTCAATATCGACGAATACTACACCACAGAAAAAGACAAAATTAAGTGGATGCGCCCATTCCATTTAATCGGAGTGTCACATCCAACATCACAATTTAGCGGAACAATTAAAGTTAGAGGATCAGGAAAATCTTCGCAATTAGGTGCTATCGTTCACGGAATTTCTAAAGCACTTGCAGCAGTTAACGAAGAATATTCAAAGCTTCTACACAAACAAGGTTTAATAACCAGAGATCCAAGAATGGTAGAACGCAAAAAGTATTTCTTACGCAAAGCAAGAAAAGCTCCTCAATATTCAAAGCGTTAATATTTCTTTAACTTCATTTAAATATTCTTGAATAAGTCTAAGTTTGTTGTTCATATCCAACTTTTTGTCGTCATTTATATTCACAAGAGAAATATTATATGTTCTCGAAATGGCATCTAGCACTTTTAAAGATGGAACAGTTCTTCCGGTTTCATAGGCAGATACTGCTTTACCTGTAACTCCAATCTTTTTACCAAATCTATCTTGAGATAAATTTACTTTAGATCTTATATTTTTTATTTGATTAGCAAGGTTTATAGGCATTATCTATTTTAGATAGAGCAAGCTACATTGATCTTAATATTCCACCAATGTAAATTGCATCCATGCCTGAGAACTTTAAAATAAAAGACTTAAATTTTTATGAAAAACCCCGCGAAAGGTTAATTACTAAAGGCCCAGATTCTTTAACTGATGCAGAATTACTTGCCATAATTCTTGGCTCTGGAGGCAAAAATACGTCCGTTTTAAATTTAGCTCAACAAATTTTAACTAAATTTGGAAATTTAACTAATCTATTAAATACTGAATTTGAGCAATTAAAAAATATCAAACACGTCGGTACTGCTAAAGCTTGTTCTATAAAAGCAGCTTGTGAAATAGGAATAAGAATTGCCACACAACCATTGGCTAAAAAAAGCAAAATCTCCAAACCAATCGACGTCTACAAAGTTTTAAAAAAAGATCTTTTTGAAAAGAGTAAAGAACATTTGTATCTGCTTTCTTTAGATTCTAGAAATAATTTAATTGCAGCTGATCTTTTATCTATTGGAACTATAAACGAAACACTTGTTCACCCAAGAGAAATTTACAGACAAGCACTAGCTCGCAATGCAGTTTCAATTATTATTGCGCACAATCATCCATCTGGTAATGCAAATCCCAGCGCTGAAGACTTATTGGTAACAGAAAGAATCGCAAAAACCGGAATAGAACTGGGCCTTCCATTAATTGACCACATAATAATTTCTGGAGATTCCTACATAAGTTTAAAAGCACTTAAACTTTTCTCTTCGAAAGGAGGTGATTAAATGAATAAGAAACTGATTTTTGGCACAACTATTGCTCTTCTACTTGTTACAGTTGGAGCTGGGGTAGCTTATGCAGCTTTTAAAGACGAAATTAAATTTGCAAGCTCAACGATTTCAGTTGGAAGTGCCGACATCAAATTACTTTTAGACTTGACAGGTGGAACCGGAGTTGCAAACCTGGCAGATCAAAAAGATGCACCAAGTTTTACGGGAATTACTCCAACTTGGACACAAGACTATCTAGTAAAAATCTATAACAACTCGACTTCTAAACTTCAAATATCTTCGACAGCAGATTATGCGACCGCCAACGATCCTGACTCACTAAGATCGTATATTAATGTGGAAATATTTCCTTGGAATGATGCCAACAACAATGGAATATTAGACGACAGTGAACTTGGGACTTCATTAGGCAAGAAGACCGTCATTAAGTGGAAATCTGAAGGATTTGACCTAGGCACTCTTGATACCGGAAATGTTCAAGGATATGTCTTAAGATTTTCTGCAGAAACGCTTCCAGATACTAAACAAGGCAAAACAGGTTCATTTGACTTTATGTTTGATGCAACGGGATTGTAAAATTTAAAAGATAGAAGCGGGTTTTCCCCACTATAGGTGGGGGAAATTCGTTTCTTTTATTTTAGGGAATCTAAAAGTTTTTGAGCGTCGTGTTTGCGTGCGTGCAAAGTATTCTTATGATCTTCAATTGCTAAAACTGAAACTGCATATTGTCTAGCTAAAAACTTTTTGTTTTGAGCGGCACAAATTCTGCCCATTGTTAAATGCAAACCAGAAAGCCAAACATTTAATTTCATTTCAGCTTGATCGTCAGCACGAACTTCCTCATCGTAGCCTTCAAATAGCCAAGTTTCGCCTTGTTGAGCGGTTTTGAATGCTTTGTCGTATTGTCCAAGCTCTAAGAGTATTTGAGCTTCGGTGTTGCACGGCCAAGATTTATGAGCTTTTGACCCAGGTAAATCTCGAACGGCTTCTTCGACATTTTTTAAAGCTGTTTCTAAGACGACTTGTTTTTCGTGGTTGGCCAATTCTTTTGAATAATCTAAAAGACTACTGGCGAGATGTACTTTTTGAATGACTAAAGCTCCTTGACTAATATCGGCATTTTGTTCTCCAACTGTTATGGCTTCGTCTACAACATTCATAGCCATTTTTCTATATTCTTTTCTTTTATGTAGATCTGTTTCTTCTTCGGCTAATCTAGAATAAGTAATTCTAATATGACCCAAAATATCCAGCTGGCCACGAACATTTCCGTCTGAAATATCTAGTTGCTCAACGCTTTTAAATAACTCCAAAGCTTCTTGTAAATTACCACTTTCACGCTTTTCGATAGCTTGATTTTTCAGAGTTTCTCTATTTTCCATAGCTATAATTATACTATTTTGTTAACATAAATGCATGAATGCGCTGCCCGCAAAGTTGCTTCTGTTTTGCCGTTGGTGGCTTATAGACGCTCCAAAAAGGTTATTTAGAATAGCTCAAACAGTTATAGCCTTAGTAAATAACGAATTTTCTTTTACTCTCAACTTAAAACTCATGTTTACACCACTATTTGGTGATTATTCATTTATCGGAAGATCTATAGGATTTTTATTTAGAATAATTCAGGTAGTTGTAGGCTTAGCAGCTTTAACTGTTTTTACCGTTATTTCATTTTTGATTCCGGTTGCTTGGTGGGTACTCCCGATAGTCTTAATATTATATTTAAAAATCTACACGCTAATAGTTTTGATTGTCGTTGCAGCTGGCTGGTTTTATACACAACGAAATACTCCACACAAACGAGTCACGGCTATTAAAGACAATAATTATATTGATACACTAACACCAGAAGCAAAAAAGCTTTTAAACAACCCAAAAAGTTTTTTGCAATTTCAACACGTTTTGTTTGTACTCAAAAAAGCAGAGCTTCTGGATAAAGCATTTATGGAAGAATTGCAAACTGCAAATGTAGCGCCGACTCCTCTGATTCTAAAAACAGCTTATGATTATGCCATCTCCCAGCAAACGCGCTATATCGAAGTCGAACAAATATTTTTGGCTATGGTAAGAAATTTTAGTGGATCAGAATCCTTACTCGCAAAATACGGTTCTTCAGCCAAATTACTCGAGCAAAGCGTCAAATGGATTGTGGAAAAACGCGAAGAGTTAGCCAAAGTTTATTTCTGGCAAGAAGATTATCCTAAACCAATTATGGGCGGAATCGGACGCGGAATGACTGGACGAATAACTCCTGCACTCAACGCCGTTTCAGAAGATTTTACAAAAGAAGTTCGCAAAGGAATTATCAATAAGATTATCGGGCGCAAAGAAGAAATCAAAAAAATTGCCGAGATTTTGAGTGGCTCTAAAGTTAATGTTCTAATTATCGGAGAACCAGGAAGTGGGAAAACTTCAATTGTAAAAGGAATTGCCTACGACATAATGCAAGGCACCGAATTTAAATCTCTACAATTTAAACGCATCGTCAGCTTGCGTGTTGGAGACTTATTAGCCGGAACAAAAACATCTGGGGATATCGCTGAAAAACTTAGTCGCGTTATGAACGAGGTTGAAACCTCAGGAGATATAATTTTATTTATTGACGAAATTCACAATCTAGTTGCCGGCGAAGAAGATAAAAATGTAGATGTTTCAAACATATTTTCGGTTTTAGAACCTCATCTATCTTCTGGAAGAGTTCAATTTTTGGGCGCCACTAATATTCAAAACTATCGAAAATATATTGAGCCAAATGGATCGTTTTCGAGACTTTTTCAACTTGTAGAAATTCCACAGGCATCTAAAACAGACACGGTAGAAATCTTAAAAAACACAGCTCTAAATATGGAAAAGCAATATGGAATAACTATTTCGTTTCCGGCACTGCAAAAAGTTGTAGATTTATCAGACAAGCTAATCCACGAACGAGTCTTACCAGATAAGGCTATAGATATACTAAATAGAGCAGCTACTGCCGTTTCGAGCTCAACTAAATTTTTAACAGCCGAAGACATTGCCAAAGAAATTTCTACAACTACACATATTCCTGTAGCGGCAATTTCTCAAGATGAATCACAAAAACTTCTCACAATAGAAACCGAAATGAAAAAACACGTTATCGGCCAAGATGAAGCAATAAACCAAATTGGATCTGCATTAAAACGCGCCCGAGTTGGAATCAGAAATCAAAACAAACCTATCGCCAGCTTTTTGTTTGTAGGTACAACGGGAGTCGGAAAAACTGAAACAGCCAAAACTCTCGCCGAAACTTACTTTGGCGATCCAAAAACTATGATAAGACTTGATATGAGCGAATATCAGCAAATTGATAGTTTAAATAGACTTTTGGGCAGCAATGACGGAAGTTCAAAAGGAATCTTAACCGAAGCAGTGCGCACAAGACCTTATACATTAATTTTGCTAGATGAAATTGAAAAAGCCCATCCCAATATTTTGTTGACATTTTTGCAAATTCTAGATGACGGACGCCTAACCGACCCGACAGGTTTGGTAATTGATTTTACAAATTCCATAATTATAGCCACCAGTAATGTCGGAACTCGCGAAATTCAAGGTATTTCAGAAAACAATAACTTTGAAGAAATTAAAACTTCAGCAATGAAAGAAGTGCGAAATCATTTTGCTCCCGAATTTTTGAACCGTTTTAACGGCATAATAGTTTTCAGACCTTTAACTTTAGAATCGGTCAAAAAGATTTGCGACATCATGCTAAATAGTGTTCGCCAACTTGCCGATGCCAAAGGAGTTAAATTAACTTTTAAACCTGAACTTATCGACGAATTACTTAAGCGAGGATACAGTCCAGAATGGGGAGCGCGTCCGCTGGCTCGCGCTATCGAAGATACGGTCGAATCATATTTAGCTGTTAAATTTTTATCAAACGAAATTAAAGCTGGTGAGACTTTAGAGTTAGGAAACGAAGTATTTAAAACAAACTAAAAAGCTCTACGAACTGCGCAAAAATTCCGCGAGGCTCGTAGAGTTGTAACCAACCTCAAGACTGTCTCGTAGCAGTAGCATTCAGAGACAAGATGAGTGCCCCGATCAAAAGTCCAAACGATATGCTAAGCATTAAGGCGTTGATTCCAGCATGCATCAGAATTCCCGACTTGTTGAAATAGAGCAAGAATCCTACTGAAAAAGACATATTCATCACAAACAAGATCCAGACCGGAATACTGACCCAAAAGCTTTTGTCGTGTAGACCCCTCATAAAAAGTTCCACCAAAAGTGCCGCTGAAATGATCGACGAGCCAATTGCAGCTGTTGTGTCAAACTGGATGAAAAACACACAGGTCGCCAGCATGTGTAAAACAAAATACATTCCAGCCCACGCATAAGCCCAGCGAACACTGGGATGTCCCCAGTTAAGTCGATCCAAAAGCTTGTCCATGGTCTCTCCTCCTCTACTAATTACCAATGCGCACATTTATTATAGCTTGTATAATCAACTCCATGGAAGCAAAATTTCAAGAGCTTTTAGACGAACTAAAACAAAAAACTTATATCGATCAAAAACGCCAAAAAATTGGTGAGTTAAAAGAGCGTCTAAATGATGAAGCAACCTGGAAAGATTGGGAAGAAGGCCAGAAAGTTTCGCAAGATTTGGCAAATTTGCAAAAAGACATTGAAGACTTTGAGATGCTCGAGCTTTTAGCCGAAGACGGTAACTTTGAAGAATTTGAAAAAGAATTCAAAAAAGTCGAAATCAAAACTTTCTTGTCCGGCAAACACGATCGCGGTAATACTCTTTTATCTATCCACGCCGGCCAAGGCGGAACCGAAGCAATGGATTGGACTGAAATGCTTTTGCGAATGTATGTTCGATATTGCGAACGCAAAGGTTGGAAAGTTGAACTAATCAGTAAAACTCCCGGCGAAGAAGCAGGTTTAAAAACTGTAACTATCGAAATCACTGGCCAATTTGCATTTGGATTTTTAAAAAACGAATCGGGAGTACATCGTCTCGTTCGCCAATCTCCTTTTAATGCAGATAGTTTACGCCAAACTTCATTTGCTTTAGTCGAAGTAATACCAGTTATCGACGATGCAGCAGAAGTTGAAATTAAAGATGAAGATATAGAATTTGAAGCCTTTCGTTCAGGTGGCGCTGGTGGACAAAACGTCAATAAAGTTTCAACTGCAGTGCGCATCAGACATATTCCAACCGGAATAGTCGTCGAAAACCAAACTGAACGCTACCAAGCCAAAAATCGCGAAAAAGCGATGAAGGTGTTAAAGTCTAAATTATATGCATTAGAGCAGCAAAAAGTTATCGATGAAAAGAAAAAGGCTAAAGGCGAATATAAACAACCAGGCTGGGGAAATCAAATTCGCAACTACGTTTTGCACCCTTATAAATTAGTAAAAGATTTGCGTACTGATGTAGAAAGTACCAATCCAGATTCAATATTAGATGGAGACTTAGATTTATTTATCGAAGCTGAATTTAAACTAGCCGATCCTTTCACTGTAGCTTAAACGGAATTTTGGCGAGAAGTTGCAGCAAATTAATTTGACTTAAAACTCCCAATGTAACTAATGCAAAAACTGCATATAAAGTAGTTCTTAATAAATCGCGTCTAATTGTTTTTATCGGAAGTTCGGTGCGTTCGGTGTGCTCGACCGGCTTTACACCCGAAACAGCATCTCGAACAACGGAAGCAGCGCGAGGCGTGTCG
>DATIHK010000064.1:0-15483 GCA_035480775.1 Saccharimonadales bacterium (SeqCode)
CTCTTTCACTAGTAGCGCTTTTTCATGTGGCAGTAAATGTAGTGTGGCAAGTGCTCGATAAAGCTCCACCAACTTGGGATAGCGCCGGTCATTTAGGTTTAAGCTTTTTATTCGCTGATCGAATTCCCGCTTTAATTAACGCCAACATAAAAATTGTGGATTTTTTGCAAATCTCCAACTATTACCCACCTTTAATACATATAATCGGTGGATTTTTAATACTTTTTTTTGGAAGAAACTACTTTAGCGCGCTATTTTTAAGCACAGTATTTTTTGTGGTAGCCATTATTTATCTCTACGAAGTAGTTTTAGTAAAATTTAATAATCAAAAACTCGCATTACTAACTGTACTCATCTTTTCGTTTTTTCCACATGTTTGGCAGCAGAGTAGAGAATTCCATCTAGATGTGCCGCTAGTTGCTTTTTTGTTGATGTCTTACTACCACTTGATAAAGTCAGATGCATTGCTTAATAAAAAGCATTCTTTACTATTTTTTGTTTTCTTGGTGCTTACACAATTGACTAAATGGTATGGATTTGTCTTTTTGATTGTTCCTTTCTTTTATGAAGTAGTTTTGCAGTCGTATCGAAGGCGAGATTTCTTTAGTAAAAGTAGATTACTAAACGTACTCAATGGCGTTATTTTAATCGGAGTATTTTGCTTTCCGTGGTACTTAGTTAATTACAAAAACATTATTAATACAGTAAAAATCACTTCGCAAGGTGAGCTAGGTGATCCGCAAAATGTTTTTAGTTTTGAAAGTCTTTTTGAGTATCTAAAGCTCCTTATTCCGCATCAAATAGGATTTTTATCTTTTGTCTTGGTGGTTATTTCTATGTATTTGCTGAATAGAAAGCGAGTAGCTTACAGATTTTATCTTTTTTACTCGGTATTGGTTCCATATATAATATTTACGATCATTCAAAACAAAGATCTAAGATATATACTTCCTCTTACCCCAATGTTCGCCCTATATATTGCATTGATTTTTTGGCAATTTAACTTTAGGTTCAAAAAGGTCTTATTAGGACTTTTCTTTGCATATCTTTTGTTTATGTTTTTCTTTATGTCGCTTAATCAATACCAAAAATTGCCTGATAAACTACTTCCGCTAGCTTACTTAATAGGTGGGCCTTATTATCAAGGTTGGTACTATACGCCCAATTTTTACTCTTATAATCCTTATGATTGGCGCGGAGATGAAATAATTAGAGCTGTAGAATCTGACGCGGCTCAAGAACCTTTGATTCGCGGGCAATATAAAGTACTCGAATTATCTGATAACCAATATTACTCATTAGCTTCATTTGAAATGTATCGACGCCAAAATAATTTTGAAAATATGGAAATTGTAGTGCCGTATTTTCAATTTAATCCCTTTACTCCAACTGAATTACAAAACTATATGCAGAGTATTGAGTTTGCTTTAGTTCCAACCAACCCTGGGCCGTCTGGTCTTCGAAATATTGTTGTGCTAAACCAGTTAGTTGCGTATTTTAGATCTGATCAAAATCTTGATTTCACTAAAATTTCTTCATTTAAAATGCCCGACGGAAACACTCTTGATTTATATAAGCGGGTTAACTTTATCAATTACAAATCTGCAAGTATCAGAGACGATAGTTTAAAGATTTATGTAGGTGGAATTTTATTTATCGACAGAAAACAAACCGGAGGATTGCAGTTTAAAGTGGATTTGTATGACACCAATGGCAAACTCCAAATAGTAGATGTAGTAGGAGGAGACGCTGAGCGTCGCATTTCACTTGTTGGAATGGATCGTTTCAAAATTGAGCTTCCGCTTGATCAACAAGATGTGCGCGATTTGCGAGGCTGGCAATTTAAAGATGGTGAATTTAAGCGAAGCACTTCGTATGATGCTATCGTCAAAGATTCTAATAATGAGTTCACTTATAACTCAGCTATTATTTCTCCAAAATCTAAATCATATAGCTCTGAACCACCTGTAGTAAATGTAATGTATGCTGGAAAAAATATAAATATTAAGCTAAACGATTTAACTCAAAAATCTTTTATTGCTTTTGCTACAAAAGGTTGGGTTTGGAATAATGTTTGGCTATCTGCTGAAAACCCTGATATATCAATTCCAACTGAAGACTTAGTTCAGCTAGAAGTTTCGCAGGGGAGTCAGTTGATTCAAGCATTTCCTGAAAACTGGGGCTTTTTTATATGTTATGAAGGAAAAGCTATTTGTTTTTATCCTATCTTCCCAGGCCTCTAATCACACCCTATAGCAGTTGATTTTAAGCACTTTTTGCGGTAAAATACGCATAGCAACAACAATCCGATACCCCTTATAACACCCACGGAGGTTTAGATGAAACATCGAATTCTGTCTGTTGGATTGACGTTATTTGTCGTTTTGACGGCAGCGCTCGCAACCTTTGCGCCGGCCACCACAGTCAAGGCTGACTGGGCAACCCTGCCATTCCAGCATTGGCTTCTGACTGATGCACAGCAAGCCCGCCAGGTCGAGTTCGACAAGTTCATCGCCGGTCCGCAGGTCGTGCCCTCAGCCGACTTCACCTTCACTGTCCCCGCAAATGAGACTTTGATCGTGTTTGTGGGCAACGGCAACTGCGCGGGCCATTCGATGAATTGGGAAGCGGGTACTCTGTTTGTGTACACTTCCGACTCCAGCAGCGTGTCCTGCAGCAATATCTCCGGGGCCACTTACGCCTACTACATGACAGGGGAAACCCCGAATGTTGAGGCGCTCGCCGGCTTGCCCTTGCTCGACAGCCAGCCCAATTGTGGGTATGACTGCATCAAGGTGCGGGTCTTTGCAGGGAGTCAGTGGCACGAGTTTCTGAGGAGTGATATGCTGTACGCCCCCTGGCCTAGCAATCCGCCCCCTGGATATATCGCTATTCCGCCTCACACCCCGACGGCGACGCTTACGCCCACGGCAACCAACACCTCCACGCCGACCAGCACGACTACGGCGACGGCCACACAGCACCCGGTACACCTGTTGTACCTTCCGCTCATCGCTAAGGTTGTGTTGTCACCCGGACCTACGCCTGTGCCTTCGGCTACGCCTACAGCTGTTCCAGTGGAGCCCTACTTTGAGAACCACTGTGGACCAGCTCCAGACGGCGTTATCGGCAACTACACCACCACCCACCCCGATATAAACCTCGTGGCTGGACTCTACGGAACGTACGTGACCATGGACAGCGGCCTAATTACATCTGGCAGCGGCCACACGTTCACGGTTCCCTCAGGCGCGCGTGCTCTTGTTATTTCTCGGAGCAACCTGCACCTAAGCAACATTCACATCGGCGGCAATGGCAACGCTCAAATCTGGAGCTGCAGTATTACCGCTGAAATGCCCGACTCACGTCGCCAAGAACTCACCGGCGCCTGGAGCGGGGAAGTTTGGGATGTCATGGTAGACGCCACCGGCGCTTTTGTAACCCACAAGCGCTAGTTCGTCACCAAGTAACACAGCCGGCCAAGAAGAAGGAGAGCCTAAAAAACTCACTAATACTTCTCTTGGCCGGCTTTTCGTTTATAATCTAGAAGTGAAACAGAGAATTGCCCAACTCTTTAAGAATCATTTTTTGCTAATTCTGCTAATACTAATAGCCTTATACGTTTGCTACGCCAATTACACTCCAAACACTTTTTTAACAGGTTGGGATACTTTACACCCCGAATTTAATTTTCGAATATATTGGGCTCGTATTCTTGCTTCAGTTTGGCAAGAGCATCAAGGACTAGGGGATGTAAATACGCAAGCTCACGCTTCTGAAATTCCGCGCATTTTGATTTTGATGTACCTTAGTTTATTTCTCAAATTAAATCAGCTTCGCTACGCCTACGCTTTTTTGATGTTAATTTTAGGTCCGACTGGTGTTTACTTTTTTCTAAAAAAAATAGTTTTCATTAAGTATACAAATGCCGCATCTGATATAGGCGCTTTCGCTGGGGGACTTTTGTATCTCTTAAATCTGGGAACTCTACAGCAGTTTTACGTTCCACTTGAAATGTTTTTGACCCATTTCGGCTATTTGGGATGGGTTTTTCTGTTTTCGACACTCTATTTTGAAAGTGGAAAAAAGAAGCACCTATTACTGTTTATATTTATTACATTTTTGATGGCACCCCAAGCGCATACTTCGACGCTGTTTTATGCATATTTTCTGATCTTTACGGTCTATTTTAGTGTTCTATTTTTATGCAATTTAAGATCAATACCTCTAAAAATCGCAGTGCAGAGATACTTTTTTATACTCGTCGGAACATTGATAATAAACAGTTTTTGGTTATTACCAAATCTGTATTTTGTAGTAAATCACGGGCAAGAAATTCAGGCGGCAAAGATAACCCAGCTTTTTTCAGAAGAAGCGTTTTTACAAAATAAAGCCTTTGGTGATATAAGCGACGTTGCTATTCTTAAAAACTTTTTATTTAATTGGGGAGAGAATGTTGGTAATTTACAATATGGAAATCTTTTGGATGTTTGGATAAATCATTTAGCAGATCCATATGTGTTATTGATAGGGTATTCGTTTTTCGTTGCTATAGTAATAGGAATAATAATTTCACTTTTGAAACGGGATAAATACGGAGCATCTGTTTTTTTTGTCTTTGGATTGTGTGTCTTCTTTTTGTTTAACGTAAATCCGCCTTTTGGGTTTTTATTCCAGCTTTTGCAAGATAAAGTACCTCTTTTTAAAGAAGCTCTTAGGTTTCCGTTTACTAAATTTTCAATACTTACAACTTTTGCTTACGCTGTGTTCTTTGGATATTTTTTTGCCAATTGTCTGCAAGCAGTTTCCAAAATAAATAAGCCAATTTTGAACACTTTAGTCAGCATTATGCTAGTTTCGGGAGTGTCGCTTTCGCTTATTTACTTTATGTTACCGGCGTTTAATGGTTACATGATCAGTCCTTCGATGCGGGTTAATATTCCACAAAGATATTTTGATATGTTTAGTTATCTAGATCATCAGAGTGACTATGGAAGAGTAGCAGAATTACCGATTCATACATTTTGGGGCTGGATTTACTACGATTGGGACCACACCAACAAAGTAGGCTATCAAGGAGCTGGATTTTTATGGTTTGGCATCAAGCAGCCGCTTATGGATAGAGAATTTGACCGCTGGGGTTTGCGTAACGAACAATATTATCGAGAAATGAGCGCGGCTGTTTACTCTGAAAATATAAGCGAAGTCGAGAAAACATTAACTAAATACCAAATCAGATGGATTTTGTTTGACGAAAGTGTTATTGCTCCTGGAGCTGACCAGAAAATTTTGTTTTATCCGCAGATCGAAAATATTCTTAGTCGTTCCGCAAAAATCCGCCTTGAAAAAGACTTTGGTGAAGGATTAAAACTCTATAAATTTAGCCCTGACAAAGACTTTGCAATTCAACAACCTTACAGCAGTTACGGATTCGGCTCTGATAACTTTAAAGAAAATTACGATCCTGCATATGTTGAAAACAAACCTTATGTGGTAACAAAGGGAGCTTATCCACTAGTTGGAATTACCAATAATGATGAATCTCTAAAAACTAATTTTGTATCGTCGGATTCTCAAAATATTTATTTGAACGCTAATTTGGCTTCAAATACGACCTTCTCAGAGATTAAACCTTCTGCCGAAATCCCTTATTTATTTCAGGTTCAAACTTCTGATAATAAATACTCACTTCAATTTAGAGATGTATTTAATTTAAATACGCTATACACCAAAGACCTACCAGCTGATGTCAAAACCGATGAAGTATTAGATTTGAACAATAAACTTATTCCGCTTAGATTTTCAAATACAGGATCTGTTCAAATAAATTCCCAACGCAACAATGTTGGAGAGTTGTTTAAGCAAACTGGTTCTGGTAGTGATAGTAATTTTTCACAATCTACTCTTGAAGCTTGTAACGAAGTAGGAGATAACAGTGCTTATGCTATAGAACATTTACCCAACGGAATAAAACTTTCGGCCCGAAATACCAATGCTTGCGTTACATATGCTTTAAAGGCGTTATTAGCTTCAGCAAAAGTTCTACCTGAGGTTATAAGTGTACATGTAGATGTGGCAGATCCAAGTACATCAGCGGTTTGTTTATTTGATAATCAAAGTGGACTATGTCTTAACGATACCAACTCTCAGAATTTTTTGGTAGATTTGCGCAAGTTTACCTTAGATAATCTATTTATCAGGTTTATTTCGCTAGGTAATGGACGTGAAAGTACAGTTTCAGTTTTTTCGAACTTAAGCATAGGTTACTTTAATAAAGACTCTGACGTTTCTTTTGATTTTCCGACAATAAGTAAAGTATATCTAAATAAGCCTTTGGCTATAGGTAAAGATCCTGACCTATCCAACAACATTACTAAGTTTAATCGACTTTCTGCAGTTTGCGATGGTTCAGATGATTTTGCAGGTGGAAGTATTACTGCATTAAACAACGATTATGTTAGATATAATTCTACGAGCAAAGCTGTTTGCGATTCTATTCAATTTCCGCAATTACCCCATGATGCAGGTTATATAGTGCAAGTGCGCTCGCGTAATGTGAGTGGAATTCCTTTGCGTTTGTGCATTACTAATGAATACTCAAAACGTTGTGATGTTTATGTTTCTTTAGCAAATTCAAAAGATTTTATCGACCAGTTCTATGTTATTCCGACTTTAGACAGCAATCGGGGATACACTTTGAACTTTAGCAATTTAACTTTTGGTGGAGAAACAAACGTCAATGATTTAGAATACCTTTCTGTTACTCCAATTCCACTAAAATATCTAACTAGCCTTGTTTCTGACGACTTTAAAGCTGCTGAGTCGCTACCGCTTATATTGTATGGGCAATCATACGAAAAGGGCTGGATTGCGCTCTGTGGCTTCTGGTTTTGTAACGCGCAGCACGTGATGGTCGACGGTTGGGCTAACGGTTGGGTGTTTAGTACCTCTGCGAGTGTCACTAACGTTCACATAGTCTTTTGGCCCGAGCTATTACAAGTAGTAGGAGAACTAATAGTTATATTGTTTGTGCTATTTGCCTTAAAGCTACCTGACGACACCCGTATACTATAAGATCTTTGGGTACTGAGCCCATAGCCTTGACATCCCAGCTGCTATAAGTTATAATACCTGAGTAAACGGTCGCAAGACCTTGTTTATGGCGCTGTTGCAACAACAACGCCTTGACTCGCCTGTAATTATTTCCCTGCCAAAAATACATGTCCCACACTACTCTAGTTGGGGATATAAGAAGCATATGACTAAAACAAATGTTAAAAATTTAATAGTAGTGGCCTTATCTGCTGGTGTCTTATTTGCCGCAGTCGGAACCACAAAAGCTTATGCTGATTGTGAATCCAACTATGGTGGCGGTGAGACTTGTAATAAAGAAAGATCTTTTACAATCTCTAAAAAAGTTAGAATTGCTAAAGATTCAGGCAGTGACAAGGAAAATGAATGGAAAGATAAAGTAACTGATGTTAATAAGGGTGATACTATCGAATTTAGAATTACCGTTAAAAACACAGGAAACGCTTCAGCCAGTGATATGGAAATGATTGATAAGCTTCCTGAAGAGTTACAAAAGCTTGGTGGAAGTGGATTAACTGAAGAATGGGATGATTTTGGTAAAAACACAACCAAGACCTTCTACATTATCGTTCAAGTTAAAAACAGCGAATTCGACAATGCTAATTTTGACAAGTGTGTAGTTAACAAAGCTACATTAAAGCATAAAGGTGACAAAGTAGGTTCAGATACAGCTACTGTATGTTACGGTAACGGTACACCTACCGAACTTCCTAAAACAGGAGGTCCAGCTATCGAGCTTACCTTGATTGGATTAGGATTAATCGGATTAGCAGTTCTTATTAAGAAAAGCAGACAATTAGCCTAACTTAATAAGCAGATAATTCATTCAATTGAAGCCTGCCCTTTGTGGGCAGGTTTCTTTTGGGTCTTTGATAATTGGATGCAGAGTAGAATGGTTGGGTTTGGTTTGGCCTTACGCGACCATTCTATCTTGTATCTAATTAGTTTAGTGAGTAATTCCATATGTTAGAAATATATAAAAGTTCTTTATTTTCGTTAAAACGCATACCTGCTTATCTATTAGCATTAAGTATTATTGCTGTTTTTACGATCTTAATTATTCGCAATTGGACTTATATAAATCCAGCTTTAACTATATTTAATAGAACTTCTACTAAAACTGCTACAGTCGTTGAAGAGCCTTCTGTATTTGCAGAGAAGTTGCAACCAATTTATGCCGATGCCACAGAACTAGAAATAACTAATTTGAATATTCATTTGCAACTTGTAAATGTTGGAGTTGCTGATGACGGATCATTAGAAACACCAAAAAATTGGGATCAAGGTGGATGGTTTGATAACGGAGCTCGACCTGGTGAAAATGGCAATATGATAATTAACGCTCATTACGATGATAATTATGGTAGACCTGCTGCATTTTGGTCATTGAAAAATATAAAAGCAGGTGATACAGTACTCGTGAAAGATGAGTTTGGAAAAGAGTATACCTATAAGGTAACTGACATCGTTTATGTAGATATAAACGATCCAGCAAGACTTGAGGTTTTTGCATCTGACAAAAGTATCCCTTCGATTACACTGATAACGTGTGGAGGAGTCTGGCAGCCAGGAATTCACACATATAGTAAACGTTTGGTAGTAAAAGGAATACTTATCTAAAGTGGGGAGGTAGCTCGGGGCAGTGGCTATCTCCCGACTCTAGAGCTTTGTTTTCATTTATATGATCAATCCTTCAAATCAAAATAATATGGACAGCACAAATAGCTATGGTAATGGTAGTAATGGAGCCGGCTTGAACGGTTCTAATGGTGGTTCTGATTATTTTACAGGTGAAACAGTTCCTGTAAGCGGTGTTTTAGAAATCTTGCCTGATTACGGTGTCTTACGCCAAGAAACTCAAGTAGACGAAAATCTTCCAAAAGATGTATACATTAGCCAATCACAAATTAAGCGTTTTAGCTTGAGAATGGGTGATTTAATTACTGGTTTGGCTAGACCTCCAAAAGAAGGCGAACGCTATTTATCGCTTTTAAAAGTTGAAAAAGTAGATGGTTTAGATCCAGAACAAGCTAAAAAAAGACCGTTGTTTTCAAAATTGACTCCTATTTTTCCAAATTCTTGGTTAAAACTTGAAACCAAACAAGAAGTACTATCAACTCGTTTAATAGACTTAATTTCTCCAATAGGAAAAGGGCAAAGAGCTATGATTGTAGCTCCTCCAAAAGCAGGTAAAACTTGGTTATTAAAAGATATTGCTAATGGAATAGCCGAAAACTACCCTGATAGCATGCTAATGGTCGCATTGATAGGTGAGCGCCCTGAAGAAGTAACAGACATGAAAAGAAGCGTTCGCGGAGAAGTTTATGCAAGTAACTTTGATGAAAAAGCCGAAGAACAAGCACGCGTCGCCGAAATAACTCTAGAGCGAGCCAAAAGATTTGCTGAAAAAGGTAAAGATGTGGTTATTTTAATGGACTCTTTAACTAGATTAGCACGTGCCTACAATATGGTAGTTCCTCCATCTGGAAGAACATTAACCGGAGGTTTTGATCCTTCTGCACTTTACCCAGCAAAACACTTTTTTGGTGCTGCACGTAATCTTGAAGAAGGTGGAAGTTTAACTATTATAGCTACAGCTTTGGTAGAAACAGGTTCAAGAATGGATGATGTCATTTTCGAAGAATTTAAAGGAACCGGAAATATGGAGTTACGTTTAGATAGAGGACTCTCAGAACGCCGCATATTTCCATCAATCGACATTAAAGCTAGTGGAACTCGTCATGAAGAGCAATTATACGATAAATCTACGCTCGAGGCTGTGTACAAAATCCGCCGCATGATTGATATAAGAGACGATAAAGATGTAACTTCTGACTTTATGGATACTTTAAAGAAAACTAAGAGTAACATCGATTTTTTGAAGTCACTTTTGAGCAAAACCTCTTAATTTAGCCCACTTTATACATACTAAGAAGAATACAGCTTTATTTGCTAAAATACGTGTTGAGAGCTTGTTTTTAGGCTTGCTTTGGGCTAGATATGTTGTTTACCATTAAGCGCCCTCGATCTGAACGCTTTTTTCAGCTTGGTTTTAAGGGATTTAGACCGGGTGGTAGAAATAAAATAGAATATGCCATTAATGTAATATCTGCCTTTTTTACATTTTTATATAAATACTTTTTTAAACGTATTGTTGTAGCGGTTTCTTTGTTCGGTAAGGCCTTTCCTTTTATTAAAAAAATCTTCACTAATTTTAAAGCCTTTGTAGTGCGCAAGCTTATTTGGTCTCGTGGGAGATTAGGTCGGCCTATAGCTACTTTTGTAGTTATGACTGTGGCCTTTTTTGTTTTTATTTTTGGCGAAGTTCTTAACAGTTCGAAATTTGTTAACAGTCAAGAAATAAGTCCAGACTACTTATCAAATGTTTCAGACATTATTCCTGAGAGAAATGTGGCCTTGACTACTATTCCAGAAAATCGTAAGCGCGATGTAGCTATCACTTATACCGTTTTGGGTGGCGATACGCTATCTGGAATTGGCAGTAAATTTAGAATTTCAACTGATGCTTTAAAATACGTTAATAATTTATCTGATACCGATTATCTTAAGCCTGGACAGCAAATTACAATTCCACCAGTAGCAGGTTTGATACATAAAGTTTCTTCAGGGGATACGCTTCAATCTATTGCAACAAAATATGACGTGCCGGCCCAAGCTATTGCTGACTTTAATTACATACTAGACACCTCTAAAATTGCTGTAGGAACTGAGCTTGTTATTCCTGGTGCTAAAGTGCCAGCACCGGTGATTATACCTGTAGTAGCTGCACAATATGCTATTTCACCAGTTGTGGACACCTCTCCAAGCAATGGCTGGTGTGGTTGGCCAACAACAGTTCGTATCATAACTCAATACTTTTCTTGGTATCATAACGGCGTTGACATAGCTACACCGGCTGGATATCTTCCACCTATTTTTGCCTGTGCCGGAGGCACAGTTATTCGTGCAGGCTGGGATCCTTGGGGATTAGGTTTACATGTTAGAATACAGCACCCAAATGGTTATGTAACGATTTACGGGCATATGAGTCGTTTACTGGTACAATACGGTGAAAAAGTTGGTAAAGGTGAGCAGATTGGTGTTATGGGAAGTACAGGGCATTCTACTGGTCCTCATGTACATTTCATGGTTGAGTACAAAGGTGTTCCACAGAATCCTTTGGATTATATACGTTAATTTAAGGCAAATATGATTGATGTAGTAACAATAAAAATTAAAGCAGGTGATGGAGGCGACGGAAAGGTCTCATTTAGACGTGAAAAATTTATACCTTACGGAGGTCCTGACGGTGGAGATGGAGGCGATGCTGGTAGTGTAATTTTGCAAGCTGATCACAATTTGTCTACACTAATTGATTTTAGAGCAAAACCTTTGTTCAAAGCTGAAAACGGTCAGCCTGGTGGAGATCGCAAGATGAGTGGATTAAGCACAGATGACTTAATTATTAAAGTACCGGTGGGAACATTGGTATATGAAATTATAAATGGTAATGAAGTGGCTATAGCAGATTTGTCTGAAGATGAACAAAAACTATTGGTAGCACGAGGCGGTCGAGGCGGTAAAGGTAATTTTAGATTTAGAAGCTCTACGAACCAGGCTCCAAGACAATTCACTCCGGGTAAAAGAGGCGAAGAAAAAGAAATAAAATTAGAAGTTAAGTTAGTTGCCGATGTGGGTTTGGTAGGTCTTCCAAATGCTGGCAAGAGCACATTACTTAATAAGTTAACTAACTCCAACGCTAAAGTTGCCAATTATGCTTTTACTACTCTTACTCCTAATTTGGGTGTTTGCCTGCTCAAAGGCGGTCGTACCGTCGTCTTGGCGGATGTTCCTGGTTTAATTGAAGGAGCTTCGTTAGGCAAAGGTCTAGGAGATGCGTTTTTGAAGCATATTGAACGTACTAGAATAATTGTTCATATAGTTGATCCAGTAGGAATTGGAGATATACCAGAAGCTTCTGAAATTCCTCAGACAGCATTAACTAACTATAAAATAATAAGAAAAGAACTCGAAGACTATGGTCCTTTACTAAAAGAAAAATCCGAGATTGTAGTGGTAAATAAAATTGATATTCCTGAAGTAGCGGCAGTATTAAAAGATATTCAAAAACTTTTTAAAAAGAATAAAGTAACTATTTTTGGTATTTCAGCTTTTACAGGTGAGGGAATTGAAGAGCTTAAAAATAAAATGGCAGAAGAGTTACATAAAGCTCAAGATATATCTCAAACATTTAAAACTGAGAAACAAATTATTAAGATTGGTATGAATGATTTACCTAACAAAAGAATGGTTTTTAAGTAGATTTTGAGTTAAGATTCACTTCGATACACTTCCTACGCTTGTGGATAGCACACTCCGCCAGCGTCACGCTTCGCGTGTATTATACGCTGGCTGCGTGGGCCGTTAGCTTAGTTGGTAGAGCGCTTCCATGGCATGGAAGAGGTCAGCGGTTCGACTCCGCTACGGTCCACCAAGATTTCTATTTAGAGTAGAGCCTTTGTACTTTTAATCCTTATCAACTCCTGCTATTTTTTTGTGTATGCAAGGCAAGATTTCGATAAGCGATGCTTTATACCCACATTTATTGAGTCAGATTCCTGATCCTCCTGAAAACTTATTTTTCAAAGGTAAATTATCCAAAGAAATTTTTTCAAACTGCTTAGCAATAGTTGGAAGCCGAAAAATGACTTCGTATGGAAGCAGAGTAGTAGAGTCATTAGTAAGCTCTTTAGCCGGCTCTGCTATAACCGTAGTATCTGGTTTTATGTATGGAGTTGATGCTTCGGCTCACCGTGCGGCTCTTAAATATGGAGTTTCAACAATTGCAGTACTTCCGTGCGGAGTAGATAAAATTTATCCTCAAATGCATAGAGAGCTTTATTGTGAAATTCAAAAGAGTAATGCTCTAATTTCAGAGTTTGAAATGGGGTTTTATCCGACAAAATGGTCTTTTGCTAAACGCAATCGAGTTATAGCAGGTATTTGCAAGGCAGTACTAGTCATTGAAGCTGGAGTCCAAAGCGGCGCTTTGATTACTGCCTATTGGGCTAATAAATTTAAGAGACAAGTGTACGCAATTCCCGGCGATATTTTTTCTGAGCAGTCAGTTGGTACAAATCAGTTAATTATCTCGGGTGCTAAAGCAGTTGTCACAGTTAGTGAACTAAGTTCTTTATTTGGAATTAAACTGCAGCAAAATAAATCAAAGTATAAAACTTTTAGCTCAGGAGAAGTCGATCGTGTATATAAATTAATACAAAGCGGCAGAGTATCTGTCGACGAGCTCTCTAGATCGGCTTTAATTAATGCAAAGAGCTTAGTGTCAATCATTACCGAGTTAGAGCTAAGTGGGGCGATTAAATCATCTGGAGGCTATCTTTATGCTAACTAAATTGGAATCAATTTCATATATTGGAATAGATTGTGTAGCAGTAGATGTAGAAGTTAATGTATCGAATTACGGCTTGCCATCATTTGACATAGTAGGTTTACCCAATAAAGAGATTAATGAAAGTCGCCAGAGGGTTAAAACTGCCTTACAAAATTGTGGCATACAATTTCCTAATAAAAAAATTACCGTTAACTTAGCACCAGCTGATTTGCCCAAACAAGGTTCATTTTACGATTTGTCTATCGCTGCCGGAATTATTTCAGAAGTATATAAACTAGCTATACCACAAAGCGCTGTATTTTTTGGAGAATTATCACTTGATGGAACTTTACGTCATACTCGAGGATCATTTCCTTTGGCTTTGTATGCAAAAGAAAATAACTACAAATTTATTTTTCTTCCAGCCGCATGTAGTTTAGAAGTCAAGAATGTGCCGAATGTTAATTTTATTTTTCTAAACTCTCTGCATGATTTTATTAGCTTTTTAAAATATCAAAAGAAAATCAGTATTAATTACGCTCATTCAAGTGCGAAAAGGTCTTCAACAATAGACATGAGTTCTATTGCAGGGCAGAGCATTGCGAAAAGATGTTTAGAGGTTTCAGCTGCGGGTGGTCATAGTTTACTTATGTATGGGCCTCCTGGCGCCGGAAAAACTCTGCTTGCATCGGCATATGCAACAATTTTGCCAACTTTGACTGAATCCCAAATGGTAGAAGTAGCAAAAATTTACTCGTTGTATGGGGACCAAAATAGTGAAATATTTAGCGGTCAGGCGCCTTTTAGGAATCCTCATCATACAGTTTCGTTTTCTGGTATGTTAGGTGGAGGTAATTTGCCACATCCAGGAGAAATAACCTTTGCTCACCACGGCGTATTATTTTTAGATGAGATTTGTGAGTTTTCTTCAAATGTTTTAAATTGTTTGCGACAACCATTAGAATCTGGATTTATACAAATTGCTCGAAATCAAAGAATGGTAAAATTTCCTTCCAAATTTATATTATTTGCTGCTACAAACCCTTGTCCTTGTGGCTATTACGGGCATCCGACCAAAAAATGTGTTTGTACCTTGAGTCAAATTCAAAGATACGTAAAAAGACTCTCTGGACCCATTCTAGACAGAATTGATTTATTTTTAAATGTTACTTCTATAGAATTTTCAGAGCTTGTACACAATAATTTCAAAGCCGAAACTTCTTTGCAAATACAAAAAAGAGTAGAAGTAGCAAGAGCAGTTCAGCAAAAAAGATTACTAGCTTATAAGCTTAACTGTAATTCTGAAATTACTCCTGATTTGCTTAAAAAACTTTGTCCATTAACTCAAATCACTTCAAATATTTTAGAAAAAGCATACACAAAATACTCACTATCCACGCGTGGAATTACTAGAATTATAAAAATAGCAAGAACGATTGCAGATTTGGAATTGTCCGCCAATATAGAGCAAAGTCACATTGCTGAAGCGCTGCAATATCGAAATAATCCAACCATTGTTGGTTGAATTGTACTAATAATCATTGTATATTGATTTTATGATTCTTCAGGGCAAAGTTTCGAAAGCTTTTTCAGATAAAAACCGATTAAGAATATTAGGATTTTTGAGTGAAGGTCAGAAAAATGTCAGCGAAGTCGCTGAAGAATTAAACGTAGAAGAGAATTTAGCTTCTCACCACTTACGCGTTTTAGCATCTTTAGGTTTTTTAAAGAATGATAAAAAGGGAAGAGAAGTTTTTTATAAAATAAACGAAACCAAGTTTATTTCTTTAATTAAAGACCTCCGCAAGAACGAAACTTTTAAGCAAATCCTCCTTAAAGCACTCGAATAATCTCAAATAATTTTCAACTAGCTATCTTAGTTGTATTTTTGCGCTGCAAAATCTGCGGTTAATATGCGGCAAATATATAATTCATCGCCTCATCAGTGAAGTTATTATGCGGTAAATATGCGAAGCAGAATTCTATTATAAATAGAGATC
>DATIHK010000065.1:0-15915 GCA_035480775.1 Saccharimonadales bacterium (SeqCode)
GAAATAAAAGATTTAGAAGATTCTATAAGCCAAGCCGAAAAAGAACTCGCAATTATAAACGACAATTTAAACAATCGAAAAGATTCGCTAACTAAAAAAATTGCGCTTAGAAACGAAGTTATACGAGACTATTCTAAAAAAGGCGTTTTAAACGATTTGGAATTGCTTTTCGCAGCAGCTCCAACCGCTAGCCTCAACGGATTTCAGTTTTCGACTTTAAATTACATTTTTGATAAATCATTAACCCAAGACACCTTGCAATTTATAGATACTTTAAATGGAGAAATTACTGCATATGAAAAAGATAAAGCCGAAGGAGAGAAATTAAAACAAGGCCTCGAAGACGATCAAAATAAACTTTTGGCTCTTAAAAATCAATTGCAAAACCAACAAAATCTGGCGCTAAACCAGAAAAATAACTTGCAACAACAAGAAAGCTCGTATCAAAAAGATTTGGCTAATATTACAAAAGCTCTCGACGAATTAACTGCCAAACAACAATCTATCTTAAATGCAAAATCTGGCGAAGGCGACAATGGAAGTGTAGGCGACTACGAAGCTCCAGAAGTTAAAACACCAAGCGCACCTTTTAGCCCAGCATTTGCAGCATTTAGTTACGGCGCATATTCACACTACAAAGGCATGAGCCAATACGGAGCAAAAGGACGCGCAGATTCAGGGCAAAGCTATAAAGATATTTTGAAATTTTATTACGAAACCGGAACCACCAGCACTTCTACAAGTAACATTTGTGTTTCGGGCTACGGAACTATGAGCTTTCAAAAATATTTGTATGGAATAGCCGAAATGCCCAGTACTTGGGATTCAGATGCCTTAAAAGCCCAAGCTGTTGCAGCCAGATCGTACGCCAATCGCTACGCAAAAGATGGGAAATGCATTTGCACTACTCAAAGCTGTCAAGTTTTTTCAAAAAGCAAAAGCGACAGTCCCCCATCCTCGTGGAAATCAGCAGTTGATGCTACAAAAGGAGTTATTTTATCCGGTAGTGTTATAGCCTATTACTCATCTACAACTGGCGGTTATATAGATAACGTCGGATGGGACGGAAGTTGGCCAAGCAGCTCCTACGAAAAAAAAGCTGGATCGCCATGGTTTAGAAAAGCCTGGTATACCAAAAGTTATAACGATGCCAGCACCTGTGGGCGTTCTTATCCCTGGTTAAAATCTGAAGAACTCGCAGATATTATTAATTCATATGTTGTGTGGTCACACGGCACGAGTGACGAAAAAGATCGAATTTCTCCTGTTACTACCAGTTGCTGGGGTGGAGATCCATACTCTATAAGCGACATGCGCGAAAAAGCCGATAAATATGGAAAAAGTTATAGCAGTGTATCAAGTATCGAAGCAACCTCGATTAGTAATGGTCAAACAACCAAAGTTCACATAGTCACCGATAACGGAAGTTTGGATATCGATGGTCAAGTGTTTAAAACTGTTTACAACCTTAGAGCTCCTTCATATTTATCTATCAAAAGTCGCCTTTTTGATTTCGAAAAGAAATGAACAAATTTCATTTTTTCATGGAGTTCAAAAAATGACGAAATCATTACTCCTAAACGTATTGTTAGTTGTTATAGGAGTTTTTTTATTATTTCGAGCAACGTCAGATCCTGACTTTGGATGGCATCTTAAGTACGGCGAATATTTTTTTAATAATCATAAAATTTTACGCGAAAATATATTTTCTTATACTTTTTCGGATTATAAATGGGATAACTCGTATTGGGGTGCAGAAGTAGTGATGTATGTTTTATACAAATATGCCAGCCCAATAGGGTTAAGCTTAATACTGAGCGCTTTGTTATCAGCTAGCTTTGTTGGGATTTTGCAAAAACTCAACGTAAAAGATTTTGTAAAAATTCTGACAGCAATTTTGTTTTTTTTATTTGTAAATAGTGGTGAAACAAGCGTTAGACCATTTTTGTTTAGCACCATTTTCTTATTATTTTTAATTTATATTTTAATTTATAAACCCAAATTCGAGTTACTACTCCCGGTATTATTTGTAATTTGGGCAAATACGCACGCCGATTTTACATTAGGGTTAGTTATATACGCTATAAGAACTATGTATTTGCTAATTATTTTGGTTAAAAATAAAGAACTAAATTTAAAAAGTTTCTTTTCGGTAGTTACAATTCCATTAATATCATTATTTAGTACGCTTATTAATCCGTATGGTTTTGGCTTGTGGAAAGTTCTTACAAATGAAACAGACTATTTAAAGTTTAGTTATATTATCGAGTGGGGTACGTTTGATTCTCAAAAAACCAGTGCACTTTCTAAAGGCACAACTTTAATAATGCTTTCTGTAATTTTGGCGGGTGCTGCTATTTCATATATTTTAGATAAAAAAAGATTTGGATGGTGGTATCTGGTAAGTGTCGCTTTCTTTTTTGTTTTCTCATTTAAATCTATATATTTTATGCGAATAGTAGCCACACTAGGAATATTTGGAGTCATATTCTCTGGCAATTATATTTTTAGTAATTTATTTCGAATAAACGATCGGTTTTCAAAAATTGTTGGCATATTTACAACAGTTTTTTGTTTAATGTTTTTTGCGATATCCGGGCAAATTTTTGCAGAAAATTTACACTTTGCACAAAACATAGAATCGTGGTCACAGCAACAAAAGCTTCCGTACAAAGCAATTACCTACATAAAACAGAATCCAGTAAAAGGAAATGTATTTAATAACTACGACTGGGGAGGTTTTTTGATTTGGCAACTTCCACAATACAAAACTTTTATTGATGGGCGTATGACTGCTTGGAAAGTCGGAAATACCAGAATCTTAGACGATTATATAAAGATTACTAAAGACCCAAAAACTAATGCTGCACTGTTTAATGACTATGTTAAAAAATACAACATTACCTTTGTACTAGATAAGAAAAATTCTAATCTTATTAGATATTTAAAAAAACAGCAGTGGTCAGTGATTTACGAGGATAATATCGCCAGTGTCGTTACGCTTACCAATTCTAGCAACATAGAGTAATAGTAAACCAAATAACATAACTCCAAGTGGTCCAATATAAGCAAACTTATCTGGAATAGACGTGAGAAATTCAAAAAAGACTAATAAAGCAATTACCACAAAGCCCAATATGAATTTGTTAGCTATTCTGGGAACTCGATCAATCAAAACAATTAAAGGAATTACTAGCAAAGTTAAATCTTGAATCTGAACATGAAATGCAAGTAAAAGTGTCAAAACAATTCCCAAAGAAAACTTAATTTCGATATCATTTTTTCTTAAAAAGTGAAATATGAGTAAGCTTAAAATAATTAAGACCAAATCGAGCAGTAATAATAAGCTAATGTCTGTTGTTGCAAAAAGTTTCGCTAAAACTGGATATAAAGAAAACGAATGAGTAATTAAAGTTCCATATTTAGCATTTTCGGTGTGTAAAACAAATTTAGGGTATTCAAATATAAATCCAATCCCGACAATATAAAGGCTAATCAAAAACTGTAGTGACAAAGATAATAAACTACCTAAAGTAAATTTCGCTTTGTGCTTGCTCAGTAAAAATAAATACGGCAAAAACAAAAGAAAATTAATCTTTAGAGCTAACAAAGCACTTAAAAAACCCAGCAAAAGCCCATCAGATTTATTTTTTAAAAGAACATAAGACAACGCCACAACAAAAAGCAAAACACAATTAAACTGTCCGTATATCAAACACACAAATACCGGCGGGTAGGCTAAAAAGAAAAGAAAATATATAGCGACTTTTTTAAAATTATTCCGAAAAAGAACAAAAGAAGTTAAAAACAAAAAAACGCAGTTTATAAGCATCAACGCTACATAAGCGACGTGGTGCGAAAATAGACTTAACGGAATAAATAAAACTGCAACTAAGGGAAGATTTCTAAAAGGTAAAAGCCAAGTTCGCGGGTGATTACCCATTAAGCTAAGTTGGTAGCCTAATTGAGTGGCTTCATTATAAAGAAAATGTCCTTCTCCAGTTCGAACTATATCGGCACCAACAAGTTGAGGAAGTAAATCCATTCTTATAGCCATTTGATCAAATGTTATGTAATACCATCCGTATAATACTAGCGGCACAAGATTGTAAAAAAGAAAAAGTGCTATAACAAATGTTTTAATCTTAGTTTTATTAAGCATGTACAGTGTAAATGTTATAATATAAGCGATGTTAAGGACACTATTAAAGTCAGCCATTAAAGATCCTACGCGTACAGTGTATGACGGACAAGATTCAGATGAACAAGTTTTATATGTTTTAAGAAAAAGTTTTATAACTAATGTTCATTGGATTTTTGCGAGTTTAGTGCTTTTGGGTATTACACTTGTAGCACACCAAACCTTCTCGATGCTAAATCTTCCATCTGTGGCTCTAGAAGGCAGACTTCAGATGATATTTTTTGCTTTTTGGTATTTATTTACCTTTGGTTTTATTTTTCAGAACTTTATTAACTGGTACTTTAACGTTTATCTTGTCACCTCAAAAAAGATTATAGATATGGATTTTTATACACTCACTTATAAAAAGATTTCAGAATGTCCTTTAAGGAACGTCGAAGACGTAACTTCAAAAGTACAGGGCTTAGGTGGAGTAATATTTAACATCGGCGATGTACTAATTCAAACTGCAGCCGAACAAGGCGAATTTAATTTTGAAAGTATCGACAATCCATCAAGAATAAGGGATGCCGTATCTGATTTGGTTACGGCTATACACGAAAAATGAAGGAGCTTCTTTTCTCGCACAGCTCGAAAATGAACAAACTTCTTTTTCTCGCGGAGCTCGAAAAATGATGTTAACTGACTTATTTTCACTTCAAATATTTGCGCAGATCGTTAAAGTAATTGTTCTTTTAGTGGGTTTCGCTTACGCGCTTTTTGCTTTTATTGTCGTTAGAGAAGTGCATATAATGACAGATAGTTTTAAAAATGAAGATACCTGGTTGTTTAGTATACTTGCTTGGATTAACTTTTTTTCAGCTGTAGTATTAACCGCAATATCACTTTTATTTTTAAGTTTTTAATTTTATGAATAGAAAACTAACTGCAAAAGTCCAACAAATTAAGCCGAACATCGCTGCGTCTGTAAAATCGTTTGCAGATATTTTAATTATCGAGCCAGACAATCAAACCGTACAACTCAAAAAAGGTATTGTTTACACCGTATTTGATGTTACCGCTTCAATCGAAATGAATACTCAAGTTGTATCAAAAGTGATTCACGATACTATTCACGATTCGTATTTTCAATCAGACAATATTTCGCCAATTCAATCTCTCGAAAAAGCCATTTCAGCTGTACGCGATCGCATAAATAAAATGTCCGGAACAGAACTAAACATTATCACCGGAGTTTTGTGGGGTAACGTTATGTATGTTGTTCAATATGGCAAAAACGGCAGCTTTCTCATTAGAGGCGAAGAAGCTAAACATATAAATTCAAATGCCGAAGGAAATTTTTCAGCAGCCTCGGGAATGGTTAAAGATGAAGATGTCATAGTATTTTGCACGCACGCCTTTGCAGAACAATATTCGCCAGAAAAACTTTTGACAACTTCGATTCAAGCAGAAACCCTCTCACCAAACACTGTAGGATTGATTCTAAAATTTGTGGTAGATACTTCATTCTCTGAAACTGAATCTATCGACTTCGGTATAAAACCAAAATCTAAACCAAAAATGCAATTTCCACAATTAAATTTGTTTAAGAGAAAACCCAAAACAGCTGCTCCAACTGATACAGCAGTAACACCGGTAACATCTATAAATTTAAAAAACCCGTCTAAACTAAAAATTACCCCAATGTTAATTATAATTGTTGCAGCAGTCTTACTTGTAGCTTCTATTATCTTTGGCATCTACAAAAAGAATAATGCAAAATCAACTAAAGTAGCGGAAACTGTCCGCACTACCCCAACACCAATGCCAACCGAACAAGCGCAATCCACAGCAACCCCAACACCAGAAGCAAATACTCAAACAATTTCTTCTGACGTTTTATATGATATAAAAATATCAGATCCACAGGCGAATCCGAGTGGAATGGTTGTTGTTGGAAAGCAAATGGCTGTGGCAGATAAAACATCCGGCAAAATTTATTCCTCTGCAATTGCAACTCCCAAGTTTATTGCAGAATCGACAACGTTTCCGCAAATTGCCAATCTAAATAATGTCGACGGAACCTTAAACTTTACTGATGCGTCAGGATATAAAACATATGGACTAACTAGCAAAAATTTGACCTCTTACCCACAAACCGGCTTAGGAGTTACTTCTGCTTATCTAGATTTTATATACACTCTATCTGGTGACAAAATAATTAAATACACCAAAGAAGGAACTACTTTAACCCCCAGCACATGGGCTGAAAATGCCGACTTCACAGGCGCCAAATCGTTTAGTATCGCGGTAAGTATCTTTGTACTCAAAGCAGATGGCACCATTGTAAGTTATACCAGAGGCGTAAAAGACAGCTTTTCAATCAAAGGATTAGCACAACCACTATCCAATCCCTCACAGTTAATTACTGATATAAATTGGGATAACTTATATATTGCTGATAACGGAAATAAACGCGTTGTAGTGTTAAAAAAAGACGGGACATTTATAAAACAGATCAAATATAAAGATACAAATGCGTGGAATGACATAAGATCAATTAGCGTAACCGACGACGAAAAACAGCTTTTTGTATTAAACGGTAGTAAAGTTTATCAAACTGGATTATAGGTTTCTTGACTTTTTGTTGTAATGTAACGTAAAATGACTCAGCTTTTGAAACTATGCTAGAACAAAAATATATAAAAGAACATTTAGAAAGAACGTTTTGTTATAAATGTGGATCTAGTTTAGAAGGAGCCAAGCTAACTTCGATTACAGACGCTCCTGTAGTTTTAATCGCCCATGCAGTTTGCCCAAAGTGCCAAGCAGAGAGTATGGTAACAATTACCTCAACCGGAAGCGGTTCGGTACCAGTTATCTCTGACTTGCACGGCGACGAAATAAAAAAGTTTATCGGAATCAAAAGCACGTCTTATGATGAGCTGTTGAAAATCCATAAATTGTTAGAGAAAAAAGATATATGGAACTTAATACACAAACAAGACAAGCTCTTGGCAAAAAAAACAAAAAACTCCGCGAAGAGCGTCAAATTCCAGCCGTAATATTTGCAAAAGGCATGGACTCGCTTCCTTTAACTGTAGACTTAATGCAGTTTGGAAAAGTATATAAGGCCGCCGGAACAACCACACTGGTTGATTTAAAGGTTGGAGATAAAAGTGAAAAAGTTCTTATTAAAGACGTCCAGTACGATCCTATTTCGTTAAAACCAATTCACGCTAGTTTTCACAAAGTAAACTTAAAAGAAAAGATTACCGCAGAAATTCCAGTAAATATTGTTGGCGAAGAAAACAATGAACTCATTAAAAACGGCTCAGCTTTGGTTTTGCAATTACTAAATGAAATTTCAGTAGAAGCACTTCCTACAGATCTTCCACACGAAATTGTTGTAGATGTAAGTAGCCTAAACGATTTCGAAAGAGGTATTACCGTTGCTGAACTTAAATTAGACCGCTCAAAAGTTGAGATAATGGGTACTGAACCCGATGAACTTGTAGTAAAACTAGGTAGTGCTCAAATGGCAGAAGAGCCAGTAGAAGAAGTTCCAGTAAGTGAAGAAGAAGCTTTAGCCAAGATAACAGCTACAGAAGAATTATCTGAAGAAGAAAAAGCTGCACGAGCAGCCAAAGAAGCCGAAGAAAAAGGCAAAGATAAAGACAAAAAAGATTAATCTGCAAATTATTGACATCTGGCATTCTATAGTGTGATTTATACCCCATAATTCGTTGACTTTTGAACTTATTTACCTATAATAGCAACAACTCACTCGACATCATGAATAATGTGGACTGAAAGGAGTCACATCATGAGCAAAATTCTCTCGTCTATCCTCAGGTGGTTGATTTTCATCGCAGTAGTTGTGCTTTTAGCCATCGTCATAGCTCCGCAGACCGCCGGCTTTGCGCCGTTGTGGTTGCAGCAGATAGCTTGGAGCGTGCATCTCGCATTGGTAAAAAATATACCGGGAATGCAAACGCCTAACACAACGCAAGTCGCCGCAACCGGGCAGTCGGCCACAACCGTGATCAGCAATTGGACTCCGCTTTTCAAAGTACTCGGAACCCTTTTTTTGGATCCGTTATTCTGGGCGGCAGTCATTGGTTTAATTGCATTACTTACGGTTTTAGGTGCCGCGCTTTCGTTGCGAAATGGCGGCTGGAAAAAGCTGGCGAGCAGTGCGGGTAATCATGGGGGTGAACTTTTCAGCCACCAAAACTGGTGGATACTTTCAATCTTAACGGGCGTCGTGATTTTGGTAGCACTGATTGCAACATATAGAACGACTCTGATTGAAAGTGTAGGACCTATCCTTCCTGTGCTGATAGTGCTGATTCTGATCGCGGTGTTCTTCAATCCGCTTATGGATCTAGCCACAGAATGGGTTGGTACTCTTGGAAAGGTCGTCATGGGCGGACTTTTAATCATCACTGCGCTGCTAGTTTTCACGGTAAGTTTTCTCGCCGGAACTGGTGCAGCTAATGTTGCCGCGACGATGATTCCTGTTCCTGGTCTTCCTCAAATGCTGGCTTTAGTTGCCATTATGGGGAATGCCGCTGGAACAGCTGGTCGCGGAATACTAGTCGCAGCAGCTTTCATAGGCATCAGTCCAATCCTAAAAAGGTTTAACGCTTCTGAAGAAGAACCTCATGGAGAAGGCGACGCCCACGATGAACACCATAAAAGCTGACGAATATCCTACAGAAAGGACACGAAGATGATACGGCGTATTACGTTTTTTCTTTTGCTGTTGATTGCACTCGTTGCTTGCAGTGGCGTTAAAGAACCGGAAGTTGGAACCATGCTGTTCCCCAGCGTGGATGCGGCTCTGGCAGGTGGAAACAGCGATATCCGCGTAACCACGCTCGACCAAGGGAAAATGGTCTTGTCTATAGACTCGACTCACGGCAACGTGATTTCGGTTTTTATGTGGGGACGCGATACACAACCGACGTACTACTACGCAGTGGCAGGAGCTTCAGCAGTTGTTGTACAACCAACACCGGCACCTCAACAAGGAACTAGCGGCTTACAGCTGCCCAAATCCTTTGATGAGGCCTGGAAGTTGGGGTATACATGGGCTTATGAAAGAGTTCCACCCGGCACATCAATGATACTTTGGATCATTTTCTCAGGCGTCGTCTGGGCCTGGAACTGGCGAAGGATTTTGAACAGTGCCACACTCAAACAAAGGACCATGGTTTTTAGCAATGTGCTAACACGCAATGGCGTGACCTGCACAATCGAATATTCTGTCTGGGGATTTGCGAGCCTCGACGGTGATGGCCCAAGAATCTTCGCGCATAACGGCAGAAATTTTGACGAGCGTATGAAAAATGGATTTAATGTAATCGAAGAATCTGGGGAGTCGACGGTGAAATCGCGTGCAACGAGACTTCATAGCGATAAAGTGGGTATCGTCTTCGGCTCAGAAAAATTCGGCGAAAGGCTTTTAGAAGTATTGCGATCCAGCGCTAAACTCGTTGGTATCGTAATAACGAGAGTCGAATATATCGGCGTGACACACAACACAACTGTCGTAGCTGCAATGGAAGCTGCGTTTGTAGCCGAAAAACAAGGCGCAGCCATAAAGAAGCACAACGACGCTGCCGGAATGAGTGGCGTGCCCGGAGCATTTGTACAAGCCTTTAGGGTACTTGCAGAAAACATAGGCGGGACATCTTCGGCAAGGGAAGTAGTTCAGACCCCAATCACTCACAGTGAAGTACCAGAAGGAGAGGCACATGACAACGCAACCAATTAGTCCAGAACGCCCGCTTATGAAGTTCTTTAGAGAAAACTGGAGCAAGCTGGACGCGATCGTCATCGCGCGGGGAAATTGGGACAAAGTATTCTTACTCGTAAGTTTACTGGCAAGCTTTTTGCGGTGGATCGCGGCTGTGATTTTACTACACGATGCTGCGGTACCAATCTTCAGTTTCGGCATTAAACTGCCGTTTCTGCCTTTTGCACCGCTATCCACTTGGTTTACGCTGCCTCTGGGTGTACTAGCAGTATCCTCGATGTACATCTGCTACAAGCGAAGTAATGACGGTATCAGAAAAACGCCAATAGCTTCAGCAATTTGGGTCACGGGTTTTTGGTTTTTCGTCATGGTTCTCGTTGGGCTGTTTTGGCAAGAAGTCCACTGAGATAAGTATCACAAGTTGAGTCGAGAGAAGAAGCAAAAGCAACACGCGCTTCTCTCGACTCCTAGTTTAAGTTTGTGACAACAAGCAATAGTCGCAAATTTAAACTGGCAAAATAAGCCACGCAACTTGACAAGTTAATAGTTATCTATCCCTCTTATTGAAAGGAGAGGACTCAATGCGATCTATCTGGATATACTTACGGAAACACCTCAAGTGGTTTTGGCCTGCAATCTTTGGCCTCGTAGCAGTCGCGGCAATTGGTGGCTGGTATCTTTCGACGCCGGTTACCGACGACCTCAAGAATTGGGTCCCCACAGTACAAATGTGGGAGCTCGACGGCATCTTGGTCATCGCGACTTACATCTACCTGCTTGGCTATATGCTATGGCAAAAGATGAAGAATCGGCCTAAGTCGTACAAGTATTTTTTCGACAGATGGCCACTGACTGCGAAACGCTTTCGCGAGCAGGTTGCCAAACACGAGAAGGATGAAAAGTTTCAAAAGACTGTGGCAGCCAAGAACATGTCGCGCGCCTACGCAGACGATGGCATGAGTTACTTTGTCTACTGCGAATCTAACGGCGGAAAAATCTTCAGCCGCCAAGAATTTGCAGCAAGCAAAGTGCTTATGCCAGGTCTTAAAAAGCGCCGCAACGCCTTTAACCTGACGATGGCGCTACCCAAGATTCAGCTTGCGACGTCAAAGCAAGTCACTTCGGTTAAGCCGTTCTTGAAAGAGCATGGACTGGCTATCATCGCACTGATGATGCTTGGCATCTCGATCGTTTTCTTGGTTGGTAACCTACCCAATATGGTCATTGGCTGGGCAACCTGGACACCGGCGCTTCAGTTTGCCCGTTCACTTCCTTGGCTACAGATCATCGGCTTCTTAACTCTTGGCCTAGGATTGGTATTTGTTTGGGCTCGACTGAAAGACAACCTCACCAAAGCTTTGTTTACTGCGGTAATAATTGTCGGCGGACTAGCTCTTTCGAGCTTTAATCATCCGTCAACAATTCCGCAAATGACCCAACCGGCTGTAGCAGCAGTGACTGTGGTTGTAGAAAATACACCACTGCCAACTGCAACGCCTGATGCACAATCAATCGCAGCCGAAATGCCTGATGCCAATGCGGTACAAGACATCGCAGAAGTTGGAGCAGGCGGCGAACTAGACTGGTTTGTGACGAGCTTTAACAAAAGCGTGAACGCTTTCAATGGCTCGATTCGCAAGCTTCTCGACAGCGGAAAAGATTTGGTAATCTGGCAAGACTTTTTGTTCGGCGACGCCAACGGTGGAGTCGGACTGCAAGCAGCCTATCAAACCCACTACGACTGGGCGAATACCAGAGTGCTTCAAAAAGGAAACTGGGTTGAAAAGTCGTATCCACAACGCTTGAAAGAGCAACTAACGGATCCGACTGTGATAACCCAACTTTCTTCCGGTGCTAACCAAGAAAATCAGTGTCTCAAAACACTGCTCGACTTGGTGACGACACTTAAGGATCTGAAAGATCCGAAAGCTTCTGGATGGGACAATGCCAAAGGACAGGCTGAGCAATTCAGCTTGTGCGTCTCGGCTTATAACCTCTGGGCCGGAAAGCGCGGAAGCACAGTCTTTATGACGGATCTAACGCCAAACGCGGTGCAGATCTTGCAAGACTTGTCAGCGCCTGGATCTCAAGATGTTACAGCTACACCGATGAACACACCGGTGGTGGATGTGCAAAGGCTAGTCGTTGCGGCTGGACTAAACGACGCGACCGCGATTACTACCGCAACTCTGGTGGCACCGACAGATGTTCCAGCAGATACTGCGACAGAACTTCCGCCGACAGCAACTCCGGTACCTACGTTGGATATCGTAATCGAAACGTATCCGGACACTCCAAGGGAATATGTTGCACCAGATGTTCAGCCCCAGGATCAGGCTCCGCAACCTGCCGGACTAGCGTTAGCGCAAGAGCCAAACGTCTTAACCGACGACAATCCTCAGGCGACCGCAGTACCGGTTACAGTAGTTCCAGCTGATCCGTGCACGAACTGCACCAACAAAGGTCGCGCACCCAGCTGGCAAAGTTTACTGGCAACTTATGAGTCTTCAAACCTCGACTGGAACACCCAGTACGAATCAACCGAAGGGCATCGCCATACCTGGTACTTCTGGGTTCCCTACGGCGACAGCTTTGCCTTGATCGTAAACGTGGTTTTGAACACCGAACGTCAGCGCGTTGATTGGTATCAAGTTCCTTCTGTACCAACGCAATTTGCAGCAACGATAGAATTTGTTTGCAGCGATGCCGATCAAGGAACTTGCAACAATCCGCAACCTGCAATTCCGTAAGAGGAGGATAACTACTTAACATCAACCTGAAACACGTCAATTTTTCGACGGCGTGTTTCAGGTTTTCTATAAATTTGGAAATTGGAAAATAGACACTTGCACACGCAGTTGCCTGTTTTTCAAAACAGCGAATATTATCTGGACTAAAGGAGAGACACCATGTCCACAACGACTGAAAAGGCAACGCAAATAAAAGCTGCCGATCCACGAACGTGGAAAGTTGCGCCGCAAAAGAAGGTACCTGTGATTGCAACTCTACTGATCATAGCCTCACTTATGATTGTGCTGGTAGCGCTTCCGATGCGAAACGTGCCGCAAAATGTCGTTACGCAACAAGCGCCGCACCAAATCGAAAAAGCAGTGCTCACGGCAATTCCGACCGAAGAAGCACTACCTGTTATTTCGGTCTTTGGCCAAGTATCGGCGGCAAACGTCACGGTCGACCCAGAGATGGTTAAGCTGATGGAAACACAAAACGTTACGCCACTCTTTAGCGGTGTAACACTTCCGCAGGTAACTGAGGAAACAGCACAACATCAACAAAAGTTCGTGACAGCTTTTCTCGCTGGAGATCGCACCCAAATGTCTACTGAAGCCAATTGGCTCAAAGCGGCTCTAAGCGAAAACCCACATACGGTTCAACCGCGATATGTGGAATTGGTGCAAGGGCTGCAAACAGTCGGCGAATCAAATGTGTCAGTTGGGACGATTCCGTTTCTCGCCAACGTAGTCTATGCGTTACGCGCACTGGGTGAAAAATCCAGCAGCAACGCTACATTGGCAAATGCGTTCGCAGCAGGCGACAGCGTTTTCAACGAGGCGGTATCAACACTCAGCCTACAACACGCCCAAGCTGTAGCTGCGCAAAATGCTCAAGTACAAAGTAACGGTTCGAACAACAACGGCAGCAGTACCAATACTACCGTACGAAATGTCTCGCCGATTGAGAACAAAGTGACCGAAAACAAGTTGGATGCGAAAACAGTTTCGGTTATCGCTGCAAATAGCACAGCACAACTAGGCATTACCTGGTCACCAATCAATCTGCTGATTTCGGTAAGAGCTTTGTGGGATGCGATTACCAATCAAGGTGGGGCCGCAGAACTAGACGCACCCTGGTATGTGGTGGGAGTTTGGAATGAAACTCCGCAAGGCGCGCAAATGTTGGGACTCAACAACATCAAGATTCAGTACATCTTTCTGAGTCACGATGCAAGCGCCAAGCCACTCGACAATTGGGAACCAGCTCCGTTGAATTTTCCTCAGCCAACTTGGCACGGAAACGACAGCTCGGGACATTACTGGGTAGCAACCATCTCGATCTGGCACGGCGGTCCGTTAGTGCAAGAAGGACAAGTAATCAAATCGTCGCCTACTTTCGGATTTATGATCCCTAATAAGTAGGTTAAGCAGACGAAGTGTGAGCAAGCAATTGCTTAATGCCCACACTTCGTCGTTCTTTTCTAGACTGAAAATCTTTTTGAGTTTAGAAACGAATCCGCACTTTATATCTTAATAATCAACTAATGTGGAGGCCGCAATGCAAAAGCTAAGCATTGTCGGGTTAATTGCTTGTTTGGTAGTCGCTTGCAGTAATACGCAAGTAATTACACAGCCGGCACCGACAAAAGTAGTATACGTAACCGCAACCGCACAACCTACAGCGATTGCCAAAATAGCAACGCAAGAACCAGTGTTTGGCCAGGTTTCGGCAGCAAACGTAACCGTTGATGCAAAAGTTTTTGAGCTTCAACCCATTGATCGAGTTATCTTAACCGGCGACAGTAGCGGCTTTGCGACTGGTAATGTCTATCTGGCACCAGCGGATATACAACTTCCAGAAATTTCGCAAATTGTGCCACCCTGCGTGACTGGAGAAACTTTTTATCTAACCGGCTACACGTTTACTCTGCAACCGTATCATCCAGGAGTAGATGGACGCTGCACAATCAACCACGCAATAAGCGATGGCGGAGTGGCAACAGCCGCGCACGACGCGATCGTTGTAAAGTTGTACGAAAACTTGCAGACTTTTCAGCAAGACTCGAAAACTTTTTGGGTTTCAGGAAGAACCTATATTCTAGCTGCAACCCAAGATAATTGCACAATGTACACGATATATGGTCACTTGCAGTTTCCAACGGCAAACGAAAATTGGCCACAAGCCGGTGACATCGTTCAAACTGGGGCACCGCTAGGCAATGTGGGAGCTACAGGAAACGCAACAGGGCCTCACCTGCACTTTGGCATCGTGCGAGAGTGTGATGGCAAAAGTCAGTGGATCAACCCATATTCTTTGGGATTGGTAGGAGGCAACTAGTGAAACAGCTATTCGCTTTTTTGGTGGCAATTGTACTGGGTTTGGGAATGTTTTTTGGATTGCACCAAGGACTCCAAACTCCAGAACAAACAGCAACTGCGGTTGTAGCAACTACTAGCACGCCACTTCCTACGGCGACTCCAAAACCCGTAGCGACAGCAACCGCTAGTGCTTTCGGAAACATAGTTGCGATCGATGGAGCAGTAAGTGTTGAAGCACAGCTCATCGCAGTTCCAACGGTAGTTAAAAGTGTCGAGACTGTAAAAGACTGTCAGCTATCGGTCGTCGGCGCTGTTGCAATGGCAAGGCAAGTTGCAGCGGAATACAAAATTCCGTGGGGCATTTGGGGACCTTTGATTCTGTCGGAATCGAGCTTTCATCAAGAGGTGCCCGACTCCAACGGAAACTGCGTAGTTAACACTTCGTATGACAATGGAAAAGCTGTTGCATATGGACTAGGGCAAATCAACCTCAGCGCACATCCGCAACTCGATACACAAAGGATCAAATCAGATCCAAGGTATAACCTAGAAATAGGAGCACAAATACTGCTCAGCAGCGGTTCCAACTGGAAAGAACGCGTCGCAAACTACAAGTATGTGACGACAGATTCTTGGCAATTTCGTTTGTATGTTGGATATCAGGGAGCTAAGGGATTTACGGACACGGCATCAGGAACATGGATTTCATGGGACGTCAACGGGGATTAATATTAATCTTCGAGGGCGTCCTTTTTTATGCCTTAGGCCAAGTACAAATAACTAAAGGTTTGTTGTCTTCTTCGGAGCGCGGCATTTGTGCCCAAATTGCTTCGGTTACAAAAGGCATAAATGGATGGAGCAGTTTTAATGAATTTAAAAAAACATATCTAAAAACACTTAGCGCAATTTCTTTATCTTCACGACCTTTAATACTTTCGATATATTTAGCTGCTAGCTCGTCCCACATAAAATGATAAATT
>DATIHK010000066.1:0-5662 GCA_035480775.1 Saccharimonadales bacterium (SeqCode)
CGATGATTATTCCAAATATAACTTCAAAATTTTTAAATTTTAAAAGTTTTATGAAACTAGGCAACTTAACACTCTTTAAGAGTGTGGGGGCATTTACAAATTTAAGTTTCATATATTTTGATCTTTCGATTTAAATACCAAGCTTTCAAAATCGACATCATCAAATTTAATTATCATCGCAATTATTTGAGCGACTCTATCTGGTGACATAAAGTTACCGGCGTTTAGTGAAACAAAAGTGTTTATGGTTCCGGGAATTACGCAAACTACTCTGACACCTGAGCCTTTGAGCTCTTTATTTAACGCAAATGAAAATCCTTCAATAGCGTACTTTGTAGTTGCGTACAAAACTTTATTAGCTCCTACGTTGGTGTTGTGGCTAATTTTTGAGCCGATATTAATTATTGTTCCGCTTTTTCGAGATTTTAAATGTGGAAGCGCAGCAATAGTCATATTAATTGCGCCTTTGATATTAGTGTCTAAAATATTATCTACTTCTTCTGAAGTTGTAGTTTCAAGTGGCTTTTCTAAATTTATTCCGGCGTTATTGATAACGACATCTATATGGCCAAACTTTTCGATAGTTTTGGCGACTATATCTTTAGCACTTTGTTCGCTGGAAACATCTCCTTCTAAGACTAAAATATTTTCGTATTTGTACGCGGGAAAAGCTTCTGCTAATTCTTTGGAAGTTCGAGCAAACACTGTTAATTTGCAGCCTTCATTATATAAGTTGTCGGCTATAGCTTTTCCTAATCCTTTACTGGCACCTGAGATTATTACGACTTTATCTTTAATTTCGCCAAGTGGCTTAGCTTGGGCAACTTTTTCGGCTAGGACAAGGTTAACAGTCTTTTTTATTTCAGACACTTTATTCATCATATTCTTTTAGTCTCCCCTGCCCTACTAAAGTATAGAATTTATACATTCTTTCGGATACATCTTTCCAAGAGTTTTTTAATCCGTATTCGCGATTGCGAGATTGCATATCTTTAATTTCTTGTGTGTCTTTGTTTTGTAAAACAAAATTTACTTTTTCGGCAACTGTCTGGGCATCTTTGGTTTCAACGCAATATCCATTGACTTGGTCTTTAATCAAAAATGGAAGCGCGGTGTTGTTGGCGACGATACAAACTAATCCTTGACTCAAACCTTCGTGAACTACGTTGCAAAAGCTTTCCCAAATTGCCATATGGACCATCATTTGTGCGTGTTTGATAATATAAAATTTGTCGGCGCCTTTGATAACTCCTAAAAATAAAACTCGATCTTGCAAACCTAATTCGGTGATTAAATTATCAAGCATTTTTTTATAACCGGCTTGATTGTTAATTTCGATAGGTCCGACAATTAAATACTTTAAATCTTTTGGCATATCTACCATTGCGCGAATAACTGTTTCATAATTTTTTATTGGATAAACGCGGCCAACTTGAATAATATATCTACCGTATGACGCGACTTTAGCTTTAATTTCTGGAGAAGCTTTTTCTTCGAGATCCCAGTAAGCTTCATCTTCGATACCGTTATCTATTACTACAACTTTTTTTGGATCGAGTCCTTTTTTGAGCATTTCGGCTCGTTCCCAGTTAGAAACGGCTCTAACTCCATCAATAGATAAATTGATCATTAAAGTTCCAAGTGTAAAGTGATAGAAACTTTTTATAATTGCTACCCATTTTGGAAATATCGACCATTCTGGATTAAATCCGCCGTGAGGAGTCAAAAATATAGCAAACTTTTTGCGACCGATAATTTTGAGCCACAAAACATAAGCCATAATAATAAAGTGTGGAAAAACGTTGAAGTTGTGTAGTGCAATATAGTCGGTGTTGTTGTAATCGATTTTTGGCCAATATCCAAATTTACCAAAAGTGTAGCGCTGCACATTAATACCTTTAATATTTTCAGTATCGGGTAAAACTCCGACTTCGGTTAAAGTATTTTTAGAAGTGTGCATGGTTATATTCCAGCGGTCAGTAAGTTTGGAATAAGTTTCGGCCATGTTTACTTCTATTCCCGCGGTAACAGGGTAAAAATATTTTTCGATTACATGAAGAGTTTTCTTTTCCATAATTAGTCCTTTATAGCTTTAATAGTTACGATAACCGGAAAATACGGATCATTGTATTCAATTTCGTCTTTTGTTAAATCTTCAATTGCCATTCCGACCCAAAATGCTTGACCGGCTAAAGCGTTTCCATAAGTTTTTACAGTTAAATTTTCTTTTTTAATATATTTTCCAAAAACGTATTCGCCAGAAGCTTGAGTAAATCTCCAGTGATGGTATTTAATATTCCAAACCGGACTTAAACATGGCATGGTAACTAATAAAGCTCCACCGTGTTTTAAAACTCGTAAGCTTTCGCGAATAGCGGCTTCATAGTCGTCTATCATGACATAAGTTTGGGTAATTATTAAGCAGTCGTAAGTTTCTGAAGGAATTTGAGAAATGTTTTTCAAGTCGCCGTAAAGGTTAGCTAGTTTGTTATTTGTATCGATATCTAATACATCGCTTTTTGTAACTCGATCACTACCATATTTTTGGGTGTATTGAGGATCGGTAATTTCTAAAACTGCGCCTTTAATTACGTCTTTGTTTTGTTCCATAAAGTTTTCGATATAATATCGGTCAACTGGTTTGCCGCGATCAAATCCGTACATTGTACTTATTGGTTGAGTATTTCTTTGTGGAGCTGGAAACAAAAAATAACCACTTTTTGGTTTAATTGTTCTGACTATGGCGCCTCTTATGATTCTTAGTAAATTTAATGTTTTTATTTGCAAATCTTTCATGAACGAGCCTTTCAAATTTAATTTATTGTTTTGTGGCTGTGGTTCTAAATATTTCTTTAAGAAACTGCGAACACCAGATACTGATTCCAGCATCAAAACTTTAAACACCGAAAAATCGTGTGTTTTATCAACTCCAATTCTTGGAATAAGATATGGATTTGCTTGAGAGTCTATTTCGCCATCATTCATCGACAAAGCCATTTCGTAGCCGGCTTGTTTAACAGCCTTGATGATTTCAGGGTTATAGCGACCTCGTGGGTAGGAGAAATACTTGATTTTGGCGCTAAATTTGGCCTCTAGAGCTGCTTTAGACTCCAAAACCTCACTATTTATACCATATTTGTCTAATTTCCAGAAATCGCTATGGGTTGCGCTGTGTGAGCCGATTAACCAGCCATCGGCAATTAATTCTTTAACTTGCTCTGGTGACAGAAATTTTAAATCGTTATTTAGTTGGCTTCGATCGGCTTTTTCTTGTTGGGAGAGTAAAAAAAGTGTAGGTCGAATGTGTTTTTCTCTTAGATAGTCTTTGATTTGTAAAATATCTGCATATCCATCATCAAAAGTTATCGAAAAAGCCGGAGTTGCGTCGTAGTCGCCTATTCCGTTAATAAGATTGTGAATTTGCTCTAGATCGAGATACTTGTATCTTTTAGATAAATAGTCTATTTGTTGTTTGAAAACTTCTACAGATACAGCAAATTTCCAAGGTGAATTTCCTATCGAGTGATAGCAAAGCACAAAAGCTTTTAACTCTTTTTGGTCAAAAGCTGCCGCAGTTTTATAGGTGATGTCTCTGATAGCAGTAGCAAAGCTCATGTTAATTTTGATTCCTGACTAATTTTGAGCTGGCAACAGTTTTCCAAGTGTCAGAAAGCTCTTTCTTTTCAAAAATTACCGAAAGCATGACGTACACACTTACCAAAACGTATAAAACCGCTTCAATTGGCTGCTTAAAAAATAATTTAAAGCCTTCGACAAAAAATTCTTTGACTGGCCACTTGGTGTTTTGCTTAACAAAGCTAAGGTCAAAATAACTTGAGAGTTTAGTTTCAGAATGATAAAAACGTGCACTCTGAGTTTTATGATCTTTTAAATTATCCGGAAGCTTTATGAAAGCTACTGCATCTTTTGCGTAGGTGTAAGTAAATCCATTTTGGATACAAGCTAAATACGAATAAGCATCTTCGGCGACACTTCCTGGAAAATATAAAACTTTATAAAAACGTTTCGAAAATGCTCGGTGAGATCCGTGGCAAGTGTTTAAATTATTTCCGTTGTTTACGCTTTCATGAACATTTCTGCGGTATATAGATCCAAATTGCACAATTTTTTCGAAATAGTTACTAGGATCAATTTCTAATAGCGGGCCGCAAGTTAAATCACTTCCAGACAAAATTGGAGCCACTAAATTATCAATAAAATTTAAGTCTTTTATAGTAAGATCGGCATTTAATAAAACTAAGACATCCGAATCGCAGGTCTGCATAATTTGATTTTGTTTTGCACCTTGTCCTTGTCTAACTGTGTTTTCGATAAGCTTAACTTTTCCACCATATGCTCTAACAATTGCATCTGTAGAATCTGAGCTGGCATCTGATGCAACTACGATAGCTTCTAATTCGCAACTTTGAATATTTTGCTTAAGTAGGTCATCAAGCAAAAACTTTATATTGGCTTCTTCGTTATATGCAGGAATTCCGATAGTTAAAGTTTTCATTGTATTATTGCCTTTTTTGTTGAACTAATTTCTTTCCAAGCCTTTTGCGAATTTTGAGTATTTTTGGCTTTAAAATGTTGTGTGTAAAAATTAATTGCCAATATTACTAAACAATGAATAGGATATTTTACAAATGCTTCGGCTTTGTATCGGTACAACATCGATTTTGGAATACTATATTCATTTTCGATTTGTTTTCCAAAATAATTTATTAAAGCCGTGTCTTCGCGTTGGTAGCGCTCGATTTGATTAGCGTAATCTTTTATAGTTGCAGGAAGTTTAAAATTTACACTAGCTTTTGGAGCTGGCGAATACTGAAGATTATTTTTTAAACATAAAAAGTAGTGAAATCCAATATCTGCCCAAATCTCTTTAGGAAATTTATTGGCTTTAGCGAAATCTTTTTTAAAAGCGTAAAGTGCGCCGTGAACTGTATAAATGCTTTTTCCATTTTTTAAGGTAATTCTGATTTTATCCCAAACACTTCGACTAACTAAAACGGCCTTTTCGATAAAAGTAGAAGGTTTTACCGCAACTAGTTCTCCTGAAACGTAAACAGTTTCTGGATCTTGCACAAACGGCTCTAGTAAATAGTTAAACGTATCTGCTGAAGTAGGAAGTGTATCCGCATCGATAATAGCGATAATATCTGATTGTGCCATATCTATAATGTCGTTAACTCGAGTTAATTTTCCTCCGCGTGTTTTATTGTCTACGATTTTTATCTTTGGATTGTTTAGTTCTGAAGCTTTTTGAACTGTGGCATCTGTACTTCCATCTGATACTACAATAATTTCGGCGAGTTCAAAATTTGTTTGATTTTGAATCAGTAAGTTGCGCAACAGATTTTGGATATTGGCGGCTTCGTTTAGAGCGCTGATACCTATTGTAAGTGTTAATTTATTATTCGTTGTCATATACAGCACCTCGTGTTTCTTCGGTATTTAATGTGTTTTGTAGTGCTTCAAAGACCAACTCGTATTTTTTGTTTAAGGCAATGTAGTCGTGAACGCTTTTTATTAATTTGTCAGTACTCTTTCTCCAAGTAAAGTTTGAAGCCCAAGAAATTCCGTTTTGGCCAAGCTCTTTTCTACGAGATTCACTAAAAAGTAGCATATTTATAGTTCTAGCAAAAGCTTCGACATC
>DATIHK010000067.1:0-2390 GCA_035480775.1 Saccharimonadales bacterium (SeqCode)
CCTGTTAAAAGATCTGACTACAATGATGTAATTTATAAATCTGAATCGGCTAAGTTTAAAGCTGTCGCCGATGAAATTGCTGAAAAGCATGAAAAAGGCCAGCCCGTTTTGGTCGGAACAACCTCGGTCGACAAATCTCAACTTTTGCATGAGTTTCTAAGGCGCAAGCAAATTCCGCACGAAATTTTAAACGCAAAAAATCACGAACAAGAAGCTTTAATTATTGCTCAAGCCGGACGTAAAGGTGCTGTTACAGTTTCGACTAATATGGCAGGTCGTGGAGTTGATATTATTTTGGGCGGAGATCCAATTGATCCGATTGAGCACGAAGAAGTAAAACAAGCTGGAGGTTTACACGTTATAGGAACTGAACGCCACGAATCGCGACGAATTGATAATCAGCTTCGAGGCCGATCTGGTCGTCAAGGTGACCCAGGTTCTTCGAAGTTTTTTGTTTCATTGCAAGACGAATTAATGCGCGTTTTTGGTGGTGCCCAAATTGAAGGCTTAATGAATCGCTTTGGGCTCGACGAAAATACTCCAATTGAAGCTGGACTTGTAAGTAAAGCCATAGAAAATGCTCAAAAAAAAGTTGAAGGATTTAACTTTGATCGCCGTAAGCAATTAGTCGAAATGGATGACGTTATGAACACTCACCGCGAAGTCGTTTATAAATTGCGCCGCCGCATTTTAGAACTTGGTGAAGATCACGATGAATTTAAAGAATGGTTAATTTCTAAATTTGTTGAACACGCCAATTATGATAGCCAAAGTTGGGATAAACACGAAAAAGATTTTGGCAAAGAAATTTGGTATCAAGCCGTCGCGCAATTAAGCTTGCCAGTAATTGATCTATTGTGGATGGAACATCTAGTAGATATGGACGATCTTCGCGAAGGTATTGGACTACGTGGATATGCTCAACGAGATCCGATGGTCGAATACAAACGTGAAGGTCACGAGCGTTTTGGTATTTTGGTAGCAAAAATTTATTCCACCATCGCCGACCGTTTGTCTAGAATTCAAAGTAGCAGTGAAGTTGGTGAAGAACATAGCGTAATGCAAAGTCAAAACTTATCTTACCAAAGTAGTCAACTCGAAACAGGTGTTCGCGAAGAAGCCGGAATGATGCAAAGCAATGATGGGCGGCAATTCAAAGTCGAAGCAGTTAAGCCTAATGATTCAAAAGTTGGCCGTAACGATCTGTGCCCTTGTGGTAGTGGAAAAAAATATAAAAACTGTGGATTGCTAAATACAGCCGAACACCAAAAGTTGATGGCTAAATAACTGTTTATGCCAAGAAGCTTTAAGCGTAGAATTTGAATATGATTTTATTCCTTATTGTTATAGCTTTATTAGCAATTTTTTTAATTTTTATCTACAACAGTTTTATTCAGCTAGCCAACAAAACTAACGAAGCTTGGTCTGATATTAGCGCCCAATTAAAAAGACGTTATGATTTGATTCCTAATTTAGTTTCTGTTGTTCAAGTATATGCTTCACACGAAAAGCAAGTTTTTCAAGAAGTTACCGATGCCAGAGTTAAAGCTTTAAATGCATCTTCTACTTATGATAAAGGAGTAGCTGATAACGGAGTGCGAGATGCTCTGGTAAAAATACTAGCCGTCGCCGAAAATTATCCTGAATTACGCGCATCTGAGAATTTTCTAAAATTGCAGCAAGAGCTTACAGATACCGAAAATAAAATCGAAGCTGCCAGAAGATTTTATAATGGAAATGTTCGCAACTTAAATACTCAACTCGAAGTCTTTCCCAATAATTTACTCGCAGCAATTTTAAATTTTAAAAAGCGAGATTTCTTTCAACTCGATCAAGAATCAGCTAATGAATAAACTAAAAATCTTATTAGTTTTTGCAATATTTATTTCGACTGGATTTTTTGGAACAACTCAATCACGAGCGGTCGTAAAATCTTACAAATACGATTCGATTGTTGCAAAGATTACCGTAAATCCCGATTCAACTTTTGATGTGGCCGAAACTCAGACTTTTAACTTCACCGGTAATTTTCATTTTGCTTTTCGAACTATTCGATTTAGTAAAATAGATGCCATTACAGATATGTCAGTAGAAGACGTGGCCACTGGTCAACCTCTGGTTTATTCAGCAACAAAACTTGATAAAGAGCAAGCATCCAGTTGGGGTAGATACACAACTTACGTTGAAGGCGGACTGCAATATATTCATTGGTATTTCAATCTTTCCGATACTTCCCATTCGTGGGTTATAAAATATAAAATACACGGTGGAATTGAATTTAATAAAGAATACGACCGTTTATATTGGAATATTTTTAATGGATATGATGTTCCGATAGATAAAGTTCAAGTATATGTTGGGCTTCCATCTGGAATAGATATTCGTGAAAC
>DATIHK010000068.1:0-4568 GCA_035480775.1 Saccharimonadales bacterium (SeqCode)
ACAAGGTCAACGGAATCTGGACAGGCATTGTGAAATTCGAGATGGCTAAAAAGTAGATCGATAGTCAGCTCGAACAACGGGTGGAGGCAAATTACCGCAAGGTAGCCTCTACCCGTTTTTTTGTATTTTTTATAGTTCTAAAGCAGTCATGCCCAATTCATCTGGAAATTTTTCGGATTTGGGAGTTACGACAAAGAATAATTGCTCGTCTTTTTTATATGTACAATCACCAGTTTGTGGATCACAAAACTCATTAAAATCCCACCAACGTTTTAAAAATAAACTAATACGTACAATACGATCTTGATTCGCAAAATCTTTATATGGATCCACAATAATCAATTCATCTTTTTCGGAGTCAATATTGGATATTACGCTGTAATGCCCATAAGCTCCTTTTTCATCATTTTCATCTAAATCTTCATCTTCAAGGTTATCTTCAAATAGACCTTGCCATTCCACACCAATCGGAAAATTGCAGTTATCTAGAACATAGAGTAGATCTTTTAATGTAGCTTTTTGCTTGACCCAAAACTTGGCATTTGGAGCTAATTTATTTACAGCCAGCGCCAGGTGATCGACACGGGTTCCTTGACCTAAAATGGTTTTTTCGACTCCAGCAGCTACTGTAATTTGTTCTTGAGTAACTTCAATGCCCATATTTTCGAGCAACATTTCTAACACTGCCGGTCCGCAGTGGTCTTCGGAAATTTGCTGAATATGGCGCAAATGTTCAAACTTTTTTTTAGAATCTTTATTGTTTGGCATGTTTACTAAGCAGGCTAGCTAAAATTTCACTGAAATCTATTCCATACATACTTAGAATTTCGGTCATAGGTAGGCCTTTATCGGGTCCAAAGGCGGTATTTGGGTTGCAGTCGATAATATAGGCTTTTCCGTCTTTTTCGTCAATTCTGATGTCAAACTTAGCATAGTCAGAAAAACGTAAGGCTTCAAACGCACTCGAACACATTTCAATTAGCCTATTTTCTAATGCCAAATCTTCGATAAATTTGTATTTGTACGCCTTTGCAAAATTGTAACTGTCTTGACTAGTAAAGTTGTGTTTGCCATCGGGTTTGATTCCAAAAACTTTTTCGGCAAGAAAAACTTTTTTACTTTCGTTATCTTCAAATACGACACAAGTTACTTCGAGACCATCTATAAACTTTTCTATCAATACCGGAATTTTATATTCTTTTTCGAGTTCCTCAACTTTACGAACAACTTTGATAATTGTTTCTTTTACTGCGTGGTTGTCAATTCCAACACTTCCACCGCTTTCGTTAAGTTTTACAATATATGGAGGTTCAAATTCAGGCGGAAAATTAGAACGCAGATCTTTTACAAATTTATATAAAGGCGTACTGATACCATTTACTTGTAAAACTTGTTTAAATAAATGACGATTATTGCCTATTGCCATTCCCGTAATTCCATTACCGGTATAAGGAATTTGCGCGTATTCTAAAAATGCCGGAACTGCGGTTGATAAACGATCTTTTCCTCGAATAGTGTCAACTAAATTTATAATTATATCGGGTTTATCAATTATGACTTTAGTCAGAAAGTATTGGTCTCCTGGATATTTTTTGCCTTTGATTCCAAGTTTTTCTAGTGCGACTAGTACAGCCGACGAAGTTTCTTCGGCGTCATTTTCGGCAATAAAAGCATCTTCAGATGGAAAAAGTTCACGTTCGACAAACGAATAACCTATACCAACAAGCTTTAGTTTGCTTAAAGCTTCTTTATCTACGTCTAATTTTACTTTGTGATCAAGTTTTGTGGGCGTGACGATATTATAATATATAATGATTGGTATATGAAGCTTTCTGATATCAAAAAGGTATTATTTTTGTGGATTGGCTACGTACTGACCATAAATATATATACTTTTATTTTGGCGTATCTACACAAAATCCCTGTTAAAGAAGTAACTATTAAAGAAGTTTGTTTTGGTTTATGGGGTTACTGGTGGGATGGAATGCACTATATTAGTATCGCTCAGCATGGTTATAGATATCCGGAACAAGCTTTTTTTCCTTTATATCCGCTAATAATTAAATTTTTGGATATATTTTTGCCGCTGACTTTTGCCTATAGAATTAATGTAATTTTATTGGCAGCAGTTTTAGTTTTATTGCATCTTTTTATGCAATATTTAAATATTCAGCAAAAGTTTAGAACTTTACTTTTATTTTTAGCTTTTCCGACTGCGTTTTTTCTTCAGGCTAACTATACCGAAACTATCTATATTTTTCTCGCAGTATTAGGATTAATTTTTTTGCTCAAGAAAAAATATTTGTATGCTGCTGTCTTCGCCGGATTATTGTCTGCAACAAAAATTTCGGGAATTTCATTAGGAATTGTAGTTTTAATTTCATTTTTTATAAATCGTGATAAATCAAAAGGTTGGCTAAATTTTGGCTTATTATTGTTTGGAATTGCTTTGGTAAGCTTTTCTGGAATATTTTTGTATGCACTTTATTTAAATCAACATTGGGGGTCGTTTTTAATATTTTTTAGAGCTCAAGACGAATGGGGTAGAAGCATTTCAATAACGGGCGGAAACCTACTTTATCAAATATACAATGCTATAAAGACGTATGATTTATATGCGTTTAGAAGAGTGGGTGAAATATTCTCATTTATACTTGTTGTCTGGGCAGCTTTTAAATCTTATAAAAAGATAGCTTTTGAGATCTGGCTGTTTAGCCTTTTTCAAATACTTATTCCGTTATCTAGTGGAACTTTTTTGAGTTTTAATAGGTTAGTTTTTTTGTGTTTTCCATTTTTGCTTATAGGACTAGACAAATTTGCAAAGAACAAAGTCGTGTTTTGTGTTGTATTAGCTTTATTTTTTCTATGTCAGCTTTTAGGAATATATCTATTCTTGTCCAATTATTTTATTGGTTGATTTGAGGAGTACAATGAATTCTTATGCTAAATAAAAAAGCTCTTACACTACTAGAACTAGCATCAATAGCACTAATTTTTATCACCGTTATTATTGTAAATAAAAGCAATTACATTAAATCGTACAATCTTTTAGACCATGATATTTATTACGAATTTAACCAAGCTATTGAAATAAAAGACGGCATAAATCCATATCAACGAATTTTGAGAGGAGATTTATACCATAACAACAAGTATGCAACTCTTTTACCTAGTTATTATTATTTTTTATTAGGTATTGCGGCTTTTTCACAATTTACATTTAAAGGATTTGTCGATAACTACAGAAGCGTTTTATTACTTTTTGAGTTTATAGGTTTTGGAGTTATTTATCTAAAATTTAGAGAAAACGATCAAAAAGCTTTGGGATTATTTGCGGCTTCATTTTTTTTACTCAATCGTTGGACAATTGGCAATGTTGCACTTTTAAAACAAGATGTTATTGCCATAACTTTATTACTACTGTCTCTTTATTTTCTTGATAAAAAAACTCGACTTGCCTATTTATTTTTTGGATTATCACTGGCAATCAAACATCTAGGACTTTTGGCTTTGCCTATATACATAGCTCCGCTTTTATTCAAAAAACGCAGTCTTAAAGATTTTTTATTGGACATTCTAGTAATGTTATTTCCAATAATGTCGTTTTCTATTATTTATTTGATATGGAATTTTAAAGCCTTTATATATTCAATGTTATTTAGTATTACTCGCAAAAATGACAGCACAACAGGGTCTATCACAACCGGATATGAAAATCTTCTTACTGACAGTAATATGGCTTTTAGTTCAAGCTATTCGATGTTTTCACTTTTAATTCCCAGGCTGCCATTACTCGTTTTTTCGGTATTCAATTTAGTACTATATTTTGCAAAGAAAATTAACTGGTCATTGTATATTATGTTTGCATTTATAGTTTTTGTGGCACTCAATCCGGTTTATTTTGACCAATATATAACTTGGATTACTCCATTAATAGCTTTTACTGCTTTAGATTGGAAGAAATCAAACACTAACTCCTAAACTCTCAAGATTTTTTTTGAAGTCTTCAAAGTTGGTATAGACAAAAGTATTGATGCCCAATTCTTTTGCCCCATCCATTTTTTGCTCGTCGTCATCTGAATATACTATTTCTTCTGGAGCTACCTCGGCGGCAGAAACAAGTTCTTCAAAAATACGTTTATCGGGTTTTATATAACCAACTTTGTATGAAAAAACTTGAACATCAAACAAATCCAAAAAACCAAACTTATTATTTAGTTCGCGAATTCGTGTAACAAAATTATTGGAACAAATACAAGTTTTAAAACCCGCAGCTCGAACTTTCTGAACATAATCCACAACTTCTTGGTTTACTTGGTAACTATCGCGCAATAATTTATAAATTTGATCGTATGTGGCATTTATTCCTAAAGCCCAAGTAGCATATTTCCAATAATCTTCTTCTTCCATTTTTCCTAATTTAAAATTGAGCATTTCTGGAGATTTATATAGCACATAATTAACGGTGTCTTCGTCATTCTTTTCTTTTGGAAGAGCTTTTTTAAAATCTTGAAAACTTTGTGGAGTGAAATATACTCCGTCTAAATCGAAACAAATTGCTTTTATCA
>DATIHK010000069.1:0-4382 GCA_035480775.1 Saccharimonadales bacterium (SeqCode)
AAAGCACACGTTAGCGATACACAAACTATGAGCTCTCACGCTGACCAGCCAAGACTTCTTCATTGGCTCAAAAATATCAAAAATGTTAAGAAACTAATTTTGACTCACGGTGAAGATATTCAGCGAACTGCTTTAGCTGAAAAAGTTAAAACTGATTTGAAGTTGGTGGACATAACTCTTCCGATATTAAATCAAGAGTTAGAATTTTAAAAATTTGTTACAATATAACCATTCCATTAATAAATAGCTCTAATATCTCTAAAATAGTGTTTGTATTTGTAATATTAGTTGTTTTATTAGTTTTAGTATTTATTTCAAAACGCTCAATGCCTAGTTCTACAAAAAAAGTAGCAGATTCTACAAATGTTAAATCTGACACAGAATGGAAAAAGATATTAACTCCTGAACAATATTACGTTTTACGCCAAGCCGGAACAGAAATTCCTTTTACTGGTCAGCTTGATTATGAAACACGCAAAGGTACATATTATAGTGTGGGATGTGATGAACCGGTATTTAGATCTGAACAAAAATATGATTCTGGAACAGGTTGGCCCAGTTTTTGGGCACCTATTAGTGCCGACGCATTAGTTCTTAAAGAAGATTCTAGCGTTCCAGGAGAATCGAGAGTTGAAGTTCTAGATAAATGTGGAAGTCATTTAGGACATGTGTTTGATGATGGCCCGCAACCAACTGGCAAAAGATATTGCATGAATTCTGTGGCTTTAAGATTTGTTCCAGATTAGTTTTTAAACTCTTCTTTTACATCATTACCATAATTTTGAAGTAATTTGTGAATCTTTGGACTTATTACAAAATTACAATATCCAGCGTTCTTATTTCTATCAAAGTAGTCTTTGTGGTAGTTTTCGGCCTCAAAAAAATTTGTAAATTCAGTAATTTTAGTTACTACAGGGTTTGGATAAACATGTTCATTATCTAGTTCTGTCTTTGATTTTTCAGCAATTTCTTTTTGCTTGTCATCGTGATAAAAAATTTCAGACCTATATTGAGTACCTACATCTGCTCCTTGTTTGTTCAAAGTAGTTGGGTCGTGTGTATGCCAAAATATCTCAAGAATTTTATCAAAGCCAATAATTGCAGGATCGTATTCTATCTGTATTGCTTCTGCATGGCCTGTATTCGAGGTACTTACTTGTTCGTATGTTGGATTGTCTACATTTCCTCCAGCATATCCAGGAAGCACAGATTTAACTCCTTTTAATCTTTTAAATATAGCTTCGGTACACCAAAAGCACCCGCCTGCAAGTGTTGCTGTTTCATTCATATATTTATTTTACACTATTTCAATTACCTCTTTTAACCTAATTAATAATGCTATATACTCCTAACGAATATGGTAGCAATAGATATAATTACAATACGAAAAGCACATTTCGTGCAAATGTTTACATATTTTATTGCTTTAATTTTTTTTGCAGCATTTGCAAATACAGCCTTTGCAACTACTTGTACTTCTGGAACAACGCTAAATGTCGTGGCACATCCAGACGATGACATCCTTTTTTTGAATCCTGATATTAATCACGAAATTGCCAATGGTAAGTGTCTAATCACTGCATATACAACTGCAGGAGACGGTAATCTGGGGCAGCAATATTGGAGTACTCGCATGCAAGGAGTAGAAGCAGCATATGCTCAAATGTCTGGTGTTAGTAATTCTTGGTCAGATAGTTATATAACAATTAATGGTCATTCGGTTTCTGTTTCTACACTAAATAATAATTCAAAAATTTCGTTAGTATTTTTCAAACTACCCGATGGCCAAAGTGATGGGAGTGGATTTTCAAATAACAATTATGAAAGTTTACAGAAATTATGGCTTGGTCAAATAAATTCTCTTCACTCAGTAGATGGGTCAACGAGTTATACTAAGCAAGATTTAATAAACTCTATAACATCCTTAATGAATACATATCATCCTGATGAAATAAACACTCAAAATTATAAAGACGCCTACGATTACAATGCAGATCATAGTGACCACTACTCAACTGCTTATTTTACTAACGAGGCGCACAAACTCTATACGACAGCACACGTTTTTACAGGTTATTATGGATACCAAACAGCTTCTTTTAACTCAAATGTAAGTGGTAATGATCTTACTAAAAAGCAAGATGCATTTTTTGCCTATACTCCATACGATCTCCAAGTTTGCCAGACTTTATCATCATGCGACCCTAACAGATACGGCGCTTGGTTTTCCCGCCAATATATTGTTGATTCGGTATCAACTGCTTCTACCGGACTTGAACTTTTAATAGACGGAGCTTGGTCACTTTCTGGAAATAATGGTTCTAGCGAATATGATATTGGTATTCCTTCGACTTCATTAGTAGGAATGTATAGTGTGCAAGTAACTCTAAATCTTCACGGGACAACATTCGGCAATGGTGACGATGAAGCATCGATAATATTTATACAAAGTGGTCAGTGGATTGGAGCAAATTTAACCTCATACGTTAGAAATGGATACAATGGAACACAAACTGTAACTATTCCACTTTCTGCATTTCACAAAATAGGGGATTCAACTATAAGATTAGATACGACTAAACCAGTTAGCGATTTACACGCCAGGTTTTGGAATAGATCCATTTTTACTGTAGATATATCGAGTGTCCAATTATTTGGATCAACAACAGTTTTAAGTGTAAATGCGTCAGTTCCAACGCCAACTCCCACTCCCACACCGTCTTCGACGCCTACACCTACTCCTATTGTTACTCCAACAGCATCCGCTATTAATGGAGTCGAATTACTTTCTCCAGCCTGGACTTTAACAGCCAACAACGGATCTGACGAAAAAAATCAAGGTTTATCTCCAAATATTCTTACTGGAATGGTTAATGTTCAGGTCACATTTAATTTGCATGGCACGAGATTTGGAAGTGGTGACGACGAAGCAGCTGTTGTTTTTGTTCAAAACAATACTTGGATGGCTGCAAATCTTACTGGTTATGGGCAGAATAGTCTAAATGCTTCACAAACAATAACAATACCACTTTCTGATTTTCATAAAGTTGGAAGCTCATCTACAAAACTAGATGTAACAAAGCCTGTAACAGACTTACACGCTAGATTTTGGAATAGTGGAACTTTCACTGTAGATTTGACTAGTGTTAAGTTGACTTCATCAGGCAATATAAGTCCTACGGCTACTCCAACTCCTACGCCAATTGCCACACCTAGCGTAACTCCATCAGTAACGCCAAGTACTAGCCCAACTCCAACACCAACCCCAAGTCCAACGCCGTCTCCTAATAGCGGATCGAACATACTATCCAATAGTTGGAGTCTTTCTGGACGAAACGGCTCTGATGAAGGCGACATAGAAATAGCGTCTAATTCTTTAAGTGGTAAAACATCAGTAAAAGTCACTCTCAATCTTAATGGTGTCTCGTTTGGTGATGGAGATGATGAAGCATCAATTATTTTAATTCAAAATGGAGTTTGGATGGTTGCTAATATTACCGACTATGCCAACAATGGACAAAATGGTGAGCAAACGTTTACTATTCCGTTGACAGATTTTCACAAGATAGGTAGCTCAACCAAGCTAGATCTTACTAAACCAGTAAGCAATTTACATGCCAGATTTTGGAATAGTGGAACTTTTTCAGTAAACATTTCAAATATAAAATTTCAATAACTCATTTCTTAAGATTCTTGTACTCTAGATGGAAAATAATATATGCGTAAGAAAGTGAAAAACCAGTGACACACTATTGGAGCAAGTAAAGACCCGGTGACCAGGTATAAAAGTGTAAAAACAATTCCAAAAACAAAAGTATGTAACATCGTTAAAAATTTATCAGTAAAAACAAGTGCATGAAGTACAGCAAAAAGTATATTTCCGATCCAGAAACCTGCTAGAGAATAAATTAATCCTCTAAAAAATAACTCTTCGCTCACTGCAATAATAATAGGTTTTAAAATTAGTTTGTCGATCTTTTTTGAATCTTTGTGAGGATAATGAAATTCTGAGAGATTGCGATGCACGTTTGCTCTTAAAGTCTTTCTGTGTGCAAAAGCAACAAACAAAAAAAGCATAAATCCTATTAAAAGCCCTAAAGCAATCGATATCCAGATATTGTTTTGATTAAAAAGTGGAGTCTTTATATATTTCGAAAGAATTATCACAAATATTAAAAGCACCGCTTCAACAAGGGTGGTTCCATTGCCATTATTTGTACGTTTCATATGAAAATGCTTATTCCGGCTATTACCATTAAAGTAAAGATTGTCCAGCCAAGTAGTTTAGAAATATATGAGTTTAAATGTCTACCCATTATTTTTTTATTGCTCGAGATTAAAATAATTAATGCAAGTAGGGGAGGGGCACAAATACCATTTAG
>DATIHK010000070.1:0-8158 GCA_035480775.1 Saccharimonadales bacterium (SeqCode)
TCCTTGCTGATGATCGATTACATGAAGATTTCTTTCACTATGCTCGACGTTCATGCAAACGGAGTGCGTTTTCAGTAACATCGCCAACGAGTCGCAAGGTATGGTGTCTGTGCAGTACATAACTTTATTGCGTATTTGGCAGTTCTTTTCGACGTCACGTTTAATGCGTTCCGGTGTTCTTCGTGTCATCCACCAACTTATACCAGAAGCAATGGCCAGAATTGCAATTAAGACCACAACTGTAATTCCGAGCGGAACAAGATTTGCCATATGTAGCTCCTTTGAGCCGGATTGCTGATTTCAGAAAAAGTTATTCAGATTAGAACATTTTCAATAACTATATGCAAGTTTTGACCGTGGTATTATACCCATGTGCCTAATCCTCAAGAAGATTTATTTCAAGGTTTGAATCCGCAACAAATTCCGGCAGTTACGCATTTAAATGGACCTGCTTTAGTTGTTGCTGGTCCGGGTAGTGGTAAAACTCGTGTTCTTACACATCGAGTTGCTTATTTAATAAAAAACTGTGGAGTTTCAGAACTAAGCATTTTATGTGTAACTTTTACCAATAAAGCAGCTGGCGAAATTAAATCTCGTGTCGAGAATTTATTAAAAGACGATGCTATAAAGTTGCCTTGGAGCGGAACCTTTCACTCGATCTGCTCTAAAATTTTGCGCAAAGACGGATTTAATATTGGGATTCCTATTTCTTTTGTTATTTATGATTCCGATGATCAGCAATCTATAATAAAAGGAATTTTAAAAGATTTTGGAATTGATCCAAAGAAAACTAATCCTTATGCAGTTTTGTCTACTATATCTGGGGCAAAATCCGAACTTATTTTTCCAGAAGATTATGAAAAAATTGCCAACGGATATTTTCAACGCACGGTCGCTAAAATTTATCCAGAATATCAAAAACGTTTGCGCGCTAATGATGCGCTAGATTTTGACGACCTATTGGTCGAAACAGTAAAACTTTTTACCGAAGTTCCGCAAGTATTACAAAAGTATCAAAGAGTTTTTCAATACATTATGGTTGATGAATATCAAGACACCAATAAAGCTCAATATGTTTTGACAAAATTGTTAGCCGATGACCACAAAAATCTTTTTGTAGTAGGAGATATGGCTCAAGCAATTTATAGTTTTCGTGGCGCTGACTTTAGAAACATTTTAAATTTTCAACGAGATTATCCGTACGCAATTATTTACAATCTAGAACAAAATTATCGTTCGACACAAACTATCTTAAACGCAGCAACGAATGTAATCAAAAATAATTCCACACATATACCACTAGATTTATGGACTCAAAACGGTAAAGGCGAAAAAATAATTACCTATACCGGAAACAGCGAAAAAGAAGAAGCAGCTTTTGTCGCGACCCAACTTTTAGAAGAAATTTCGCACGGCAAAGATTTTAAAGATATCGCAGTTTTATATCGAACCAATGCGCAATCTCGAAACATCGAAGAATTCTTTATTCGCAATAATATTCCTTATAAAATTATCGGCGGCCAAAGATTTTATTCGCGCAAAGAAATTAAAGATGTGATTGCGTATTTGCGGGTCGTACATAATCCCAAAGACTCTGTTTCGTGGGACCGCATCATAAACACCCCTCCGCGCGGAATTGGCGATAAATCGCGCGAAGCTTTAAAAGCCAATAAATGGAATATCGATGAAGTCGAACACAAAACTCAATTGCCTTTTTCAAAATGGATCGGCGAAAAAGAAAAATATTCCACATTAGAATTAATGGACGAACTTATCGAAGCTTCTCGGTACTTGTATTGGCTTAACGATGGAACCGAAGAAAATAAAATGAGAATTGAAAACGTTAAAGAACTTAGAACTGTAGCAGCCCAATTTACCAACCTCGAAGAATTTCTCGAAAACGTTGCGCTAATTGAAAGCTCTGACAAACCTCGTAACGCTGATTTTAATGCCGTCACACTTTTGACGATTCACGCTTCGAAAGGTTTGGAATACAAAGTTATTTTTATAATCGGCATGGAAGAAGGACTTTTTCCACATCAGCAGTCCTTGTTGGACTTAAACGAGCTCGAAGAAGAACGCCGTTTATGTTACGTGGCAATAACTCGCGCGATGGAAAAAGTTTATTTAACACAAGCCAGTTCGCGCATGTATTTTGGAAGTGTTCAAAGTAATATGCCAAGTAGGTTTTTAGCGGAAATTCCGCAAGAATTGATAGAATTTCGTGGTTATATGCGGCCTCGCTCTACTTTTTCTCGTCAGAATGACGAGTTTTTAGACGACCTAGATTCTCGCCGCAAGAATTTTAGCTGGGATTAAAACTTGTGACCTTTAGGTCATAAAAAAAGCCAGAAGGTGTGTCGACGCCTTCTGGCTCGTGAATCGTAAATCGTAAACGTAAATCAGACTCGTTGCGGTTGCAGGTGCGGATGATCTTTGAGGTATAGCTCGTGTTTTTTGAGCAGCATACCCAAAGACGTTTTCAGTTCTCTTTCAACCGCCCTAATACTTCTTGGCGAAGCTTGACTGTCTATGAGCACAATGTAATCCCGCATAATTTGGAATGTTTCTCTCCTCAGATTCCTTAGTCGTTCTAGTGCACGGGAGTCTGGCGCTATGCTGACAAGTGTTCGAACTAATGTAGTTTCGTTATTTACTCTTGCCACAAGTTGCCGCTGATTGTTGTTCATCGTGGACTTTGTATTTTAGTCGCTGGCTGGTTCAAGATGCTTAAAGCTGCTCGAATACTGGTGTCCTTTATTGCGGTTATGGCTGTCTTTTAGAACTTTACAATAATGACGATGCTGCGCCGCCAGTATTCTGAGATTTCCTTTCAAGCTTTTGACGGCTTTTTCGACAGCACTCGTCCGCTTGCCTTCGGGCATTTCGGTGTTGCGCATCAGCTTCTGCAGATCGCGTATTTGTCTGAGCAATTTCTGGCTCGCTTGGTGCAATTCGCTGGCAGGTCGATCTTTGGGCTGTCCTTTCAGCGTTTGGGTAATTGCGTCAAATTCCAATCTTGCCAGGGTAACGCTGGTTGCTGCATCCGAAGCCATGGTAGGTCTCCTTAACTGGGAATTTGACCCATTTTACTACTATGGGCAAAAAAAGCCAGTCCACTCGCATTTTTCCTGATGGTCTTGTTTGTACTAGTATACTTAAGCAATGCACCGCTTATCATTTTTAATACTATTGGCTTTTTCGCTTCTACATTTTGTAAATAGCTCTCCAAAAGGCCAAGTACTAGGTGTTTCAAGTAAAAACAGCGAGACGGTAGTTTATAACAAAGACAAAACTCAAATTGTTACCAAAACTGCCTTCGCTCAAAAAGAAACAACAGAAACCGAAACAATTCCATTTGAAACGAAACATAAAAAAGACCCGGAGCTAGATTACGGTGAGCAAAAAACTACTCAACAAGGAAAAGATGGTGTAAAAACATACCACTATTTAATTACATTTTGGCATGATGATGTAATAGATAAAGTTTTACAAAAGACTGATACAGTTCCACCTGTTGAAGAGCAAATTGCGGACGGAACAAAAATAACCTGGAACACTTTGGCGACTGCTGATGTTGGTCGCGTAAAATATTGGTATAAATTAAAAGTTTGGGCGACCAAATACGACGCCAATTGTATAGGTTGCACGGGTCGCACTTTTAGCGGAACCGCTGTTGTCAAAGGAGTTTGCGCTACAGATCCAAAAGTTATTCCATTAGGGACTAATTTTTATGTGGAAGGTTATGGCTTGTGCCGAGCCGAAGATATTGGAGGAGCCATAAAAGGTAATCGCGTAGACCTGGGTTATGTTGACGCTTCAAAAGGAGCTTGGAGAACTGGCTATACAAATGTGTACTTGTTGACCAACGCTCCGACAGAGTAATTTGGTATAATCACTTAAATTTCAACCACCAAAGGAGGAGCTAGTGTTAGTCTTACGTCCTATTGCGGATTTTACTCCTGTTTCACCAGGTTTGACCTATTATGTTCAAGATGAGTCTGGTCAGTCTAAGATCTCTGTGCTTGTGGTGGACGGAGATAGTATCAAAGCGAAAATTATCGACATTGTACACGGGAGTGGTTTCAAATCGAAAGCCAAAGATGACGCTGTAACTGTAACCCGAGCCATGCTACATGTTTCGACATGATTGGAATCGCCGGTTGCTTAAAATTAGAGCTGGACTCGCCACACCAGCTCTTTTTATTTTCTGACAATATGGTCAATTACGATTCCTGCAGTTGTAGCGACATTTAACGAATTATGTTTGCCGTTTCGGGCAATTTCAATAATCTCATCCGCGTTTTGACGAATTAATTTACTAACGCCGTCTCTTTCGTTGCCAAAGACTATAATCATATCTGGTGTTAATTTCCAATTATTTAGTAAAATAGATTTTTCGTCTTGTTCAATTGCCACTAGTTTTAATTTATTTTCTTTGGCAAATTTTAGTAAGTGCTCAGAGTCATCCAAAAAATCTATTTGCAAATCATTGTCAGATCCCAGGTCCGTTTTGCGCAATTTTTCATGTATAGTCACTTTTCCACCTGGCAAAACATTTTTACCGCTATAACCGACAAGCAATACATTTTTAATTCCAAAAAAACTACACGTTCTTAAAATTGCTCCAACGTTGTATAAACTACGAATATTTTCGAGCGCTATATAAAGCATAAGCGTAGTATAATTCATTTGTGAGCGATTCTCTTTACAAACCAATAAAAGAACTTGGACAGAACTTTTTAACAGATACTCAAACCGTAAATAAAATGGTCGAAGCTCTCGAACTTACTCCTACTGACATAGTAATAGAAATTGGCCCTGGTTTAGGAGTGTTAACCGAAGTCATTGAACAATATTTAACTTCTACGGAATCTCGTTTGATTGCTGTAGAAATTGACGAACGGTTTACTTTAAAACTTGATCAAATGTTTTTAGAAAATGCTAACGTTGAGATAGTTAAAGCCAATGTTTTGGATTGGCTACCGACTTACAAAGATCCGAAACCTTTTAAACTAATTGGCTCACTTCCTTATTACATAACTTCTCCTATTGTTCATAAAATTGTGCAAATGGAATCACAACCAGAAATTGCAGTATTGCTTGTTCAAAAAGAAGTTGCAGACAGAATTAATAATAAAGCTCCAGATGCGACGTATCTTTCTTCGTATGTGCAAACTTTTTTTGAGGTGAGCTATCTGGGAAAAGTTGACCGCAAAGTTTTTTCTCCAGAGCCAGAAGTAGATGGTGGAATTTTGAAATTAGTCAAAAAGCAACCGTTGGTTTCTCGAGATAGGTTGGGCAAATATGAAGGCTTTTTGCATAAAGGCTTTTCAAATCCTCGAAAAATGCTCAACAAAGTTTTCACAGCTGAGGAGCTGGCAAAAGTGGGAATAGATGCAACCCTGAGAGCGCAAAATTTGGATGTAGATAAATGGGTACAACTTTTTAATATTACTTCGTAAAGGAGTTACTTCGTAAAGGAGTTACTTCGTAATAATCTCTACGCTAGTTACAAATATGTCTTGTGTTGGAACCGAATTTTCTCCCGGCATATTTGGATTTGCTGATGTCGGAGTGTTAGCAATTTTATCAATAACAGCTAAGCTAGCCTCATCTTCGGCTTTACCAAAGATCACATAATTTTTTGATAGTTGGTAATTTTTGTGCATTATAAAAAACTGACTTCCGTTAGTGTTGGGTCCGCTATTGGCCATAGCAATTGTTCCGGCAGTATAATCTCGGGTAATAGGCTCGTCCGCAAACTGATATCCAGGACCTCCGGTACCGTTGCCTTTTGGATCGCCACCTTGAATCATAAAGTCTTTAATAATTCTGTGGAATTTTGTGTTGTTATAAAAGCCTTGCTGAGACAAAAACACAAAGTTGTTAACAGTAATAGGATTTTCTTTTTCAAATAAATCTAGTTTAATATCTCCGTCAGTCGTATGAATTACTGCGTGATAATCTTTTGTTGAATCGAGCATCATATCTGGTGCTTTATCAAATTGCTTAGTTTGAGTTATCTCTGGTGTAGGTGTCATAGCCGGTGTTGGCGCCTCTTGCGAAGAGGAGCTTTGATCAATTGCGTTGGCCACATTGGTATCGAGCGAAGGAACCACTCCTTGCAAAGGTGCTTGGTTTACAGTGTTGTTTTCTAATGTGCCACTGCCGAAAGCTTTAAATAAAAAAAAGCCCGCAATTCCTAAGATCACTAATGATATTAATATATAATCTTTAGATTCCATAGTACTTAAATGATTTTTATGGGCAGTGCGAAATTTTTTAGATCTATTCTATAACTAGCGTTTAGCAAGGTCCGTGCCACTCTTTAACTTATTGGTTAAATTTAAGCCTGCACGGACCCAGTAGGCCCAGCAGGAACCGCAAGACCCATTGTTTGTCTCTATTTTTTTCACCCTCGCCCAAAGGACGAGCGTTCCTAAGTCAAAATTAACCTATATGTGTATATAAGTCAATGCTATACTTTGGGCATGTTTACGCACGTGGTTCAATCTAAAGAGTGGGGAGATTTCAAAAATATTTACGGTACTCCTGCCTTTAGAGTTGGTGAAATTCAATATACAATTCACAAAGTTCCATTTACAGATTTTTACTATGCTTATGCTCCTAAAGTTGATCCAAGTAAGATTGATTTTGACGAAGTAGCAAAATCTTTAAAAGGACACAATTGCATTGCCGTAAATTTTGATGTTCCAAATGTTGTAAAAGGGTCTGAAGAAGAACGCTTAGCTATTCAAACCTTCGAACGCTGTATGCCAGCTCCACGTGATCAGTTTGCTCGTTTTAATATTTTATTAGATATCACAAAAACCGAAGACCAGCTTTTAGAAAAGATGCACTATAAGCATAGATACAATATTAAATACGCCGAAAAAAATGGAGTTACTGTTAAATCTGCTCAAAATGTAAAAGACTTCGAAACATTTTTTGAATTGTTTAAAGCTACTGCAATTCGCCAAAAATACTACATTCATCCTAAACTCTATTATCAAAAAATTTGGGATTTGTTTCATCCAAAAGGTTTATGTGAAATTCTAACCGCGTTTCACGATGGCGAGCCTTTGGCCTCTTGGATGTTTTTTATTTACGACAACACTCTGTACTACCCGTACGGCGGATCTTCAGATGCCAAGCGCAATTTAAACGCCAGTACTTTGGTAGCTTGGGAAGGTATAAAACTGGGTAAAGCGCAAGGATGTCAGACGTTTGATATGTGGGGTGCTTCGAAAGATCCACAAGATACTTCAGATGCATGGTATGGTTTTACTAACTTTAAATTAAAATTTGGTGGAAAGTATGTTGAATATATGCATTCTTACGATTTTGTGGTAAACAAAGCTGCGTATGATTTATTTAACACGGCTAATTCATTAAGATGGAAAATACTCACACTAATACGATAGAGCAATTAGATATTAGACAAGCGCCTCAATGGGCAGAGTGCCTTGCCCTATACGGATGGAAATCTATAAAAACTTCCGGCGGAATAGATGTAGAAGTTTTACACAATCCGTTAGGAGGATTTATAAAAGTTCAAAAACCAGATCAAGTAACTCCACAAGATTTAGAAGAAATAGAAAAAATTGCTGCAGAACAAAAAGCCTTATTAATGATAATTGAACCGAGCCTTGTACAAAATTTAGACCAGCTTTACTCTGCCGGATTTGTTAAAAGCAATTTCTTTTTAACTCCAGTTAAGACATTAATTTTAGATTTACAAAAAACCGAAACCGAATTGTGGAATGATTTATCGCATAGCTGTAAATATTCAATAAACCGAGCGAAGCGCGAAAAAAATACTGTCGAATTTTATACCAATCCCTCAGAAGAAAAATTAAAAGAATTTTTCGCGGTCTACAAAGAAACCGGAGTCGCTAAAAAATATCCAACTAAGTCGTGGGACGACTTAAAAAAGCGCGTCGAAGCATTTAAAGATAAATCACATTTAGCTTTAACTTATGATGCTAATCACGTTTTAGATGGTGGAAAGTTTTATGTTGGTTACAAAAATAACGTTTGGTATATTTATGGCGGAACGAGTGCGTCAGGTCGCAAAAATAAATCTGGGTATTTGTTGTTGTGGGAATCTATGCTCGAGCTAAAAAAACTGGGATACCAAAAATTAGATTTGGAT
>DATIHK010000071.1:0-12728 GCA_035480775.1 Saccharimonadales bacterium (SeqCode)
AAACAATGTTTAACAAAATCCACGGTTCGCGAATTTCATTTATGCGCGTAACTTCAGGCAAGTCTGAAGCAGCTTTTACCGAAAGCATTTCATCGTTGGTCAAAAGCACTTCATATTCGACTGTTGGAATTGTTGAAATCAATTCCAAATTGTATTCGCGTTCTAATCTTTCTTGAATTATTTCCGCGTGCAGTAAGCCTAAAAACCCACATCTAAATCCAAATCCAAGAGCGCTAGAACTTTCGGGCTCAAAAGTTAAAGACGAATCTGATAATGAAAGTTTTTCTAGAGCGTCGCGTAATTGTGGAAATTTATCGTTATCAATGGGAAATATTGAAATAAAAACAAAAGGTTGCACTTCTTTATATCCTTCTAGTTGTTGAGTATCCGGGAATTTTTGCAAAGCCACAGTATCGCCAACTTTAACCGCATGAATATCTTTTAGTCCTGTTGCTATATACCCAACTTCTCCGGTTAATAATTGGTCAACTTTTTTTCTAGACGGAATAAAAATTCCTAGCTCTTGAAATTCAGTGGTAACTTTTGTCGCTAAAAATCTAATTTTATTGTCTTTAGTCGGTGAAAAACTTCCGTCTTCGACGTTAATGACGGCGATAACTCCCATAAACTCGTCGTAGAAAGTGTCAAAAATCATTCCTCGTGGATTGCCTTCTGGATCACCTTTTGGAGCTGGAATTCTTTTGATAGTGGCTTCTAAAAGTTCTTGAACTCCTTCACCCGTCTTAGCAGAGACGTAAATTATATCTTCTTTGTTAAAACCAAATGTTCTAACCATGTCATCGGCAGTTTTTTCGGCGTCGATTCCAGGCAAATCTATTTTATTTAACACCGGAATTATCACCAAATTAGCATCAATAGCTTTATAAACATTTGAAACTGTTTGAGCTTGAATTCCTTGAGTTGCATCGACTACTAAAATCGCGCCTTCACAGGCTGCTAGCGACCTAGAAACTTCGTAAGAAAAATCTACATGTCCCGGTGTGTCAATTAAATTTAGTTGATAATCGATTCCTTCAAACACATAATCCATGCGAACTGGTTTTAATTTTATTGTTATGCCTTTTTCGCGTTCTAATTCCATACTATCCAACGTTTGAGCTTTTAGATGTCTTTTGTCGACAGTTTTGGTTATCTCTAAAAATCGGTCAGCGAGTGTAGATTTGCCGTGGTCGATGTGCGCTATTATGCAAAAATTGCGAATATTTTTTTGTTCGTAAACTGACATGCTGGGATTTTAGCATTAAATACTGTTAGAATGCATTAAATCGGCCAATCTACGGAGGAAGACATGCTCTGGTACAAAGTTCATCACGATGATGTTAACACCGCTGTGTTCTTAGGAGTGCTAGCACCAATAACTTTTTTCTGGTTGATTGTTACTGCGCTACTTGATCGTAGATGGGAAATACTTTTCGTCAACGCCTGTATCACTGCTTTGATACTTGTTGTCTTTTCTTCACTTGGCGTGACTTTTGATATTTGGTACATGATAGGAATCTGGCTTATCTGTGCCTTAGCTGCATTTATTTGTGGGTTGATAAGTCAATCAGGAAATGTTTATTCATCCGCACGTCAAGTGGAAACACTACCATTTGTAAAGGAGTTTGTCGGCGGTTTTTCACTGTGTGTTTGGGCGATCGCCTCCGCGGCATGCTACTACGAAGTTTTACGTTTGGGTTATTTGGGTATGTTGTTTTTGCTTGGATCTAGGTAACAACAAAGGTAAAAGTCTGGCGGAAATGCTAACAACAGGACCTTCTTTAATACAAAGGAGGCCCTTTTTTTCAGACCTCGTTCTTTTCGGCTTCAGCTGGCAACACCGGTTTAGTTCTTAGTTGTAATTTTCCGAGCAGCTTGTATAACAGTTGAACTTCTTCAACTTTGAATACTTTGGTGAAAAACAGATACGAAAATCCACCTGCAACACAGGCAATTCCGGTTAGTAAAATTAAGTTAATAGTTCGAGAAGTATCAAAAACTGTTATATCCAAAAGCTTTAATGGAAGATATAAAGAAATTCCCATAAAAACCGAGGCATAGCTTATTTTAGTAAACGGACCTAAAAGTTTTTCTAAATCAAAGCCGCCGAGTTTTTTTGACAAAAAGTACAAAAGCACAATAGTATCCATAAAACTAGTAATAGAGTAAGAAAATGCTAGTGACCACACTCCCCACTTTAGGTAATTCACGAAAAATAACGATAAGCCGATATTTATACAAATAGTGACTAAGCTAATTTTAACTGGAGTTGTTGTATCTCTAAATGCAAAAAATGCTCTGTTTAACAAATAAATTGCGCTTTGCGCAAAAATAGAAATACTAAAAAATCCTAAGGCATAGGCAGTTTGCAAAGTTGCTTCCCACGGAAAATTAGCACTTCCATAAACCAAACGAACAACCGGCACACGTAAGACAAATAAAATTACACTTGCCGGCATTACCAAAAAAAGCATCTGATGTAGCGAAGTAATAAAGGTTTTTTTAAATTTTTCGTGATCATCGTCGCCACTTTCTAAAGAGAATGTCGGAAGCGCTGCCGCCGAAATCGACAGTCCAAACAAACTTACCGGAAAAAACTGCAACTGATTTGCAAACTTTAAAAATATAACCGAAGACGTTGAAACTAAAATGGCAAAACTATTATTTACCGTAGCAATAGTGTTAGCCAGAATAACACTGGTGATTCTGGGTGGTACAAGTTTATAAATTTCGCGTAATCCTTTATCTCTAAAATCTAACGAAAGCGTATATTTATAACCGATCTTTTTTAAAAGTGGAATTTGAATAAACATGTGAAAAAATGCCCCAATTATTACTCCAATTGCCGGTCCGTAGATGCCGTATCTATCTGAAAGTAAAATAGTTCCTAATATCATTCCAAAGCTGTATAAAATGGGGGCTAAAGCCGGAATAATAAAGTATTTAAAACTCTGCAAAAGACTTGTCAAAAAACTGCTGAAAATTAAAATGAATTGGCCGACCAACATAATACGCATTAGATTTGCGCCCAAAGTTACTTGATCAGGTGTAAATTTTCCGACAGAAAGAATTTCCATTACTAGTGGCGCGCCTGCAAATATAATTCCGCCCAGTATTAAGAAAAAGATTAAAGTTGCAGTAATCATAGAAGAAGCGGTGTGCCAGGCTGTACTTGGGCTTTTTTTGTAGTGTCCGTTAAAAACTGGAATAAAAACTGTAGAAAGTGCACCGACCACTAGTGTTGAATAAATAAGGCTGGGAATTCTATCAGCTGTGTAAAAAACACCCAATTGGTCTGAAACCCCAAAATAGTGAGTTAAAAGTCGATTTTTGACTAGACCCAACACGGCATTTAGGCCGGTGGCAAAGGCCAAAATGAACGCCGCAGAAATTATAGTATTTTGCGTATTGAACAGAAAATTTGTTCCGTTTTTTAAAGTAGACTTGACCATACCGGTCTTTATGTTATCATATCAAAGTTTTATGCCAAATATTATGTCGGCCAAAAAGGCCCTTAGACAATCAGCCAAAAGACACGAACAAAATCAATCTTGGAAAAAGAAAATCAAAGCAGTTACTAAGAATTTAGATCAGTTACTGCAGACTAATTCCTCTACTGTTGATATACTTAAAAAAGAAGAATCTGCTCTGCAAAAAGTGCTTGATAAAGCTGCAAATAAAAATGTCATTCACAAAAACAAAGCAGATCGCTTAAAAGCAAGATATGCTAAAAGAATTACTGCCAAAACTAATCCATCTCAAGACGCCGGAGCCGCCACAGGCGACAAATCCAGGGCCTAACTTATTAGAGAATGTTTCTACAGATTCCACTTCAAATTACGACGATAGAATAAAAAGATTTAGTAATTCACTTTATATTAAGCTCTCCATCATTTTGGTAGACATAGTATTTTTAGTTGTGTTGGGTGTAAATATTACGCTTAATCAGCGAATTGAAGGTTATCAAATGGGAATCTCCAGCTTGGTTAATTCTATCGAAGGCTTTAAAGACACTAATGCCAAAGCCGCAGAGGTCACAAGAAAAATAGCTTTGTACAAAAAAGTTACAAGTGAGCAGCAAGATATATCTGGCAAAACAACTTTTTTAATCGCGCACTTACCCAACGATGTTTTGTTACGTGAGTACGTTTTTGAAAATGGAGCTTATACATTAACTCTAGAAATGAATTCGCCAATTAAAATGGCACAATTAATCGCTAATTACTTTTTGAATAAAAATGTTAAAGAAATTGTTATAAGCGCAGCCTCACTAGATGCTTATCAATCAAAATATACAATTGTTTTTCGAGTGAGTTTTGTAAAATGAAATTATTTATTAAAAACATCTTATTTTATTTTTATGTCGGCGACTATTCGCTTATATATTTTATTATTTTTATGTTTAGTTTTGTGTTGTTTGGATTTTTTGGTGTGCGCTCGGGAGTTATTTTTGCAATTGAAAAAAACGATGTTCTAACACAGCTGATTGCACTAAATGACGACCTGCAAGCAAAAGATAGTCAGATGATTACAGTAGCAGAAACGTTGCGAACAGCAGCTCAATATGTGCGACGACTTGATGCAGCTATTCCCGACAAATCTTCGATGGAAGTCTTTTTGGCTGACTTTGCTGTTTTAGCGGGTAACTCTGGATTTGGTATTCAGAGATTTTCGACAACACAATCTACAAAAGACAGTGTAATTGTTAATATAGATTTATTCGGAGATTCGGTGCTTCTTCCACAATTTCTAACAAACTTAAAACAGCTAAACCGTCTAGTAACTATAACTAAAGTGGATACGGTGCAAAAAGATCGAATTTCAACAACTCGACTTGTTTTAACACTTTATTTTAAGGAAATACCTGAATCATGAAAACTTTAATTTTAATTACTTTAATAACGGTAGCTATAACAATTATCTGGTTTTCTATAGGAACTACTGTTATGGATAGACAATACATGGTTGAAAAGAAGGCACTTGATTTATCCATACCCTTTAGTGCTACAATAGATATAGAATTTCTGAAAGGATTAAAAGAGTCGTCGCAATCTACCCAGTCGACTACAAACTTTTAGTCACCCAACGCAAGTTGGCCTGCCATATGAATAATAGTCAAGTAGCAAAAAACGGATTCAAAACTTTTATTGTAACTTTAGTGGTTTCACTAGTTCTTTTTAGCGTTTTATATTATTACCTCGCAGGTTCTACTAAAGACGTAGATATAGAAAACAAAGATTTGCATGTAGCTAAAAATTCAACAGTTGCTATGGTTGCTCCAACGGCGGCACCTTCGGCTCCTTCTGTTACTGCTGATGATTCTACTGGACCGGGTGATTCTGCTTTTGCAATGTTATCCCAACAAAAAATTAATAGTGAAGGCAAAACAGTTTTAGCGGCCTCTACCGAAAGCACTGGATCAGTTCCGGTGACTGGTGTTACAGAAATAACTTGGGGAATACTTTTATCTGTTGTTGCACTTGCCTTTGGATGCTATCTAGTCTTCTTGGGTCCACGCAAAGCCGCACTAAAACAATTCGAAAAAGATATTACTAAAGATCTTGACTAAACTTTAACCGCATTTATCATTAATCTCTTCAAAGTTGTTCCTGCTGGATAACATGACATTAATACTATTGTAGATTCGTTAAGATATCTTGGCTTAAGCTCTGCAAGTGGATCTACTTGTGCTGCTTTTTTAATTTCTTTGCTTTCGACTTTGTAAGTAAGACGCTCATTATTATAGTCAATATAAAATACATCTCCCGTTTCTAGATTGTTTAGAGTAGAAAATATTGTTTTATAGTTTCTGGGATTAAAAAACCACGGAAGTACTGAGTGCCCATAAATAAAAGCAGTTCCAACTTTTCCCGGAAGTGCCGTGCCTTTATAATGCCCTAGCGCAGTATCTGGACTTAGTGATTCTGAATTAGTTTCGACAAATGCTTTATTTATATTTAATTTTGGAATAGTTAAGTAAAAATATTTTGGAACATTTGCATCATTTGATGCGGAACTTTCTTTGCTCTGCAATTCTGTAAACTCAAAATCGCTAAAACCTGTTGCTTTACCCAGAACACTATTTGAAATTGGTTTTGCGATGACATCTTGAGTTTTAAAAACAACAAGCGGAAATATAACTTGAGTTACCAAAATGGCGCCGCCTGCAACAAAAGCTGCAATGGGTAAAACGCGTGATTTAAGAGCAAATTTTGTATTTATCGGATTAAATAACGGATCTCTAGAATTATCTTTGACATAGGTAGTGGGTTTAAACATTATTTTTGCTCAATATCTTTTCTATAGTTATAGGAATTAAAAGTTCGGTGGCGAGGTTACCTGTTTTCACATCTTTGTCGAGATCATAGAGTTCTTTAAATAAAGTTTTTATTTGCACTGCTGAAAAATTTTGGGCGTGTGAAGTTGCTTTTGATTTTGCAAAAGGCGCCATTCTTGCAAGAGACGGTGAGTCGTATACTGCTGCTGCGACGTTGCGAGCTCCATACAAAATCATCGAAAATATGTAAAATGGATCTTCTCCGTCATTGAGTAGCAAGTTTAGTTCTTTATATCCTTGATCGCGATTTTTGTTGAAAACAGTATCTACAAACTTAAACACGTTAGAATTTATTTGAAGTGGGTTTAAAAGTATTTGAGCTTTTAGCTCTGGAGCAGCTTTTATAAAAGCATTTGATTTTGAAAGTTCTTTGTCGGACAAAATAATCAAATCTGACTTAGCCGGCGCATTTTTTAATTCTTTTGCAAATGCTTCAAATTTTGTGTAGTGGGCATTTCCTAATTCTAATACCACAAAAGGTGGCGTACTAAAAATATCTACGGCAGAAAGCATTTCTAATAATTGCGCCGTAGTTATATCGGATAGCGTCACGTTAGTAACATTATTAGTGCCGGCTTTTTTTTGCAAAGTTGAAATGAGTGTTCTTGATTTAGCGAGATTTTCTCCGTGAACAATATAGATCATCTATTTTCAACTCCGTTGGAAGTGACGACGAAGTCGTCAGTTACTACCGAATAAATACTTTTGGACGTAAGCATGCATTTGTCCGTAATCACCGGTTTTTGGCAAAAGCACGTAGGCACCTCCGTACAGACTGGTATCTGTTGGCGCATATAAAAGTCCTCCATCAACTGCGGAACTGCGATCATCTAGCACAACAGACTTAATACTTTGAATCTTTAAGTCTTTTGCTAATAGATAAAAAGCTTGAATATCTGCAAAAGTTAAACTTGTATCTACATTTTTTGAATACGACTGGTACAGGTCTTTTAGTTTTGTCGGATTTAGTAACACATCTAAATTGGTCATTTTATCTTTGATGGCCATAATTACTTTTTGTTGTCTGCGGGCTCTAGCAAAATCAGTACCTTCTCCATTGTCTCCGTGTCGCGATCGCACAAATTTTAATGCAGCTGGTCCATCCATTTTTTGAATGCCGGCGTCAAAATGAATAGTTTGATAGCGTTCTTCTTCTGGAGCATTTTCTTTTCCTTCAATTGGATATTGATTATCGGTAAAAGCAGTTTCTACATTAACATCTACTCCACCTAGAGTGTTTATGGTTTCTTCAAAAATATTAAAATTGATTAGTGCATAATAATGAATTGGAATTCCCAGAACATCGCTAACTTCTTTTACTACGCTATCGGCGCCTTCTAATTCGTAAATTGCATTTACCTTTGTGTGATTACCTTGTGGACTAGTAACCCACAAATCTCGTGGTAGTGAAATTAAAACAACATCGTTACTGGTTTTACCTATCGATGCAACCATCATGGTGTCGGTTAAAACTCCTGTATTGGCGAGTGTGTCGCGGTGGTCTGATCCTAGAATTAAGATATTAGTTCTACCATCTGTTTCTTTTAAGTCTGCTGCAGTAAAGTTGGCGACTACCGAAACAGGATCAAAAAGAGCTTTGGCATTTTTTGCAAAGACTATTCCTGCTCCTAATAAAACCAACATCAAAGCTGAAATAAACAAATATTTATTTCTAGAGCTTTTTTTGGGTTGCGGCATATTTTGTTTTTTTAAGTCTAAGAAATTCACAAATATTTTCTTTCTTTATTCAAATGCTTTTACAATTTCAAAAAAATGATGTGGATCGAGACTGGCATTGCCAACCAAGACTCCGTCTAGTTGAAGTATCTTAGCTAAATTTGCCATGTTTTGTCTATTAACTGAGCCGCCGTAGACGACTATCGCTTGTGGAGGCAACAATTTTTTTATCGCTTGTATGTTTTGTTCGATATCGCTTGCATCGGCAGCTCTATACTGCCCATTAACCGAAATTGTATTTGGATCTTCCCAAGCCAAAATTACTCCATCTTTGTACAAATCGACGGCATCTTTTATCTTACTGAAACAAACTATTGGGGTGAGGTGTGTCTGAAGACAAATATCGCGTTTTTTGAGGACTAAATCTTTTGTTGGTTTTGTTTCGCTGTGACCGATTATACAATACTGGCAAAAATCTTTTAGCTGAAATGCTCCCACTTGGCTGGTGTAAGAACCCCCATTAAAAGTTGAAACATCTTGTGCTGCTACAGCAAAGTTGGCTACATCTGCAGAGAATGCTCGTAAGTGTAATAAGTATGGAAATGATGGAGCTGCAATAATCTCGACCATTTGTGTGGTATTTTTTGCGAGTTTACCAAATGTATGCAGCCACGTTTCTACCTGCTCTACATTCAGATTCATTTTAAAATTTGCGATGACGTACTTTCGAAACTTGGGCAGTGGCATTTAAGAAAACTCCTTTATTACATTTTCAACTAACTCGGGAAGATTTTCGATATCTTCGTGAGTATAATCATAACCCAAAGTGTTAAGACACGAAAAGACTATTCCGATATCAGAGTATATTTTTTCAGCAAATGTGCAAGCTACCAAACTATGAACTAAAACGTTTCCGCCGATTTCACCTGTGTGTGATCGACTACATCCCATTGGACATCCCGAGCACGAAGGAAAATCATCTTTTAAAACTAACATATCTTTTTGCTTTTCGAGTAAGATTTGAAAAAGTTGATCGTATTTTTGCGTACGTTTTATAGGAAATGATTTAGAACCGGTAAAAACTATTCCGTGAACGCCTTTTTCGTACAGCTTTTTTTCTAAAATATTTTCGGGAGCTACGAAAAAATCATCTAGCTCGGCTTTTTTCCCGTCAAAGTTGATAACACTTCTTCTGCCCGGTAAACCGATAGTATCGAGTTGAGTTTGCATTGGCCTAAACGAAACGTCTCCGTCGCAAATATCTAACAAGAGTGGATCATTAGAGGAGTTATTTAAAACAATCGCATCAATACCCATAAATTTAATTCTAAAAGATAGAGAGCCACCAAGATAAATGTCTTCGACAACTCCGTCGTGATTCAAAACCAATGAAGTTTTAGAGGCGTAAGGAAAGCAGCCGTTTAAAGGTCCCACTGCAAAAACTAGCGGATTGTTATCAAATTCATTTGCGAGCAGTTTTAATCCTAATCCAACTCCACCGATATATTTTTTAAGATCCGGAAACGATTTAACTTCGGAAGTCTTTTTTTGCAAATCTATAAATAAAACGTGTTTAGCTGAGTAGTCCATGGTTTTCCTCTTCTTCTATTGTAAAAACTGCTGTGGGACAGCTAGCTTTTATTTTTTCGATATCCAATTTATTAACTTGCGGATCTAGATAGATTGCAAAAGAAATTTTTTGATTGCTGTTTTTTGTTTCAGCTGCGGTATCTCGAAATACTCTAATCAACGAACCTTCTAAACCAATTTTATCAAGCTGCCTTTGAGCTTCCATTATGCATAATTCACACCGTATACATTTTTCTTGAAAAGTAGCCTTTAATACTTTAGGCATTTAGTGCCTCCAATCCGGGCAGAGTTTCGTTAACGAGAAATTCGAGCATAGCACTTCCGCCGGTGGAAACAAAATTGATTTTATTAAAAAAGCCAAAGCGATCTAAAGCATCGACTGTATTTCCACCGCCAGCTACTGAAAAAGCTCCCGAATTAACCACAGCTTCGCCAATTGCTTTTGTACCCATAGAGTGCTCTGGTTCTTCAAAAACGCCCATTGGGCCGCACCAAACTATAGTTTTAGCTGTAGAAATTATTTGGGCGTATTTAGCGGCTGTAATTGGCCCGATATCCCATTGTTGATCGTTGTAGTCTATTGGCAAAACTAAATTTTGTGGAACCGGTTCGCGCCAGTCGAGGCCTAATTTTTGTCCGAGTAAAACAAAATCGGCTATTTGTAAAAACTTTGAAACCACTGGTTTTTTGGATTCTAATTTTGCTCCACCAATTATTGCTATAAAAGGTTTTTCCGGATTTTTTAGCACCTTAGATAAATTTTCTACTTCTTTAGCAAATTGCAATCCTGCAAAGTGTGGAAGATATTTTGGGACTCCTACTATTGAAGCGTGTTCGCGATGAGAAGTTGCAAAACTTTCGTTGACATAAATATCGGCCTTAGACGCTAGCTCTCTGGCGTAATTCTCATCATTGGTTTCTTCGCGGGAATCAAATCGCAAATTTTCTAAAAGTTCAAAATTACCTTCACCGAGTTTTTCGTTAAAAAAAGGCAAGAGCTGTTTTGTACTAAATTCATAAACCAACTTACCCTCTGGCTTGCCCATATGTCCTGCAATTATTATTTTTGCGCCAGCTTGTTTTAGTAAATTTAATGTTGGAAGAGCTGCTTCAAGTCGATAAGCTTCTTTCACTAGCCCGTTTTCGACTGGAACGTCTAAGTCACATCTGACAAACACTCTTTTCAACTTTAAATCGAGATTGGTATTTAGAGTTTGCATCTTGTGTTTATTTTACCACTCATTGATATTTGATTTGACGCGGTATAATGCTTTTAGCTTAAATCGACTTATCCGGCCCAGGAGGCATTAACAACATGTTTCGCATAAGATCTGTTCGGGATTTTGCAGCACAATATTCTGGAAAAGTTGTTTTGATGCACTTTAGAGGCCAGCTGGGTAGTCGCCACGTTTTGATTGGTGAGCTCACAACAAGCCCTTTGGGGGCAACTCTTCCGATGTATTTCGAAAACTCCGATAAATCAGGTGGAGGTGCCATTGCACTTCGAGCGCGCGATTTGGTTGATCCAGGAATGTTCTTTGACATCGTTCCTGAAGAGACTTGGGCTACTATGCAGTTTTCGAGCGATAAGCGCCCGATACTAGGCTAAAGGAGTCATCATCATGTCTCAACTTCGCGCTCACAATCTGGAAGATCTTTTGGAAATTGCAGGTGGCAGCCACGTTCGCTTTACCAAAAACGGAACAGTGCACGAAGGTTATTGTCGCAAGACTGGCAAAAGAATTGCAGGTAAAGTTGCCGTAGTCGTCGAAGGACCTATTAGCCCAGACGGTGTCCAGATCATCAACTACATCTTTCAATCACACCTCGATCAAGGAATGACGTTCAGTCACCTCTGATCAACCCGCAGATAGTCTACTATCTTTTGCGGTCAACCGCGTCTTGATTTTAAGGCGCGGTTTTTTTATGCCCGCTGATGGTGTATAAAGATATAAATCACCCAATTTTATGGAGTTTTGTGGAGGCGCTATGCCACATACCGGGCGTCAAATTTTTCATGTTATTGAGGTTATCTATCAATACCACGCTGGAAAAGTAATCCATGTCATAAGCGGTCCAGAAAGTTTGGTTGGGCGTGATATTAAAATCGGAAATCTTATTCCACATGTTCCTTCTGTGCATGGCGTAGGTGGAGAATTTGCAAAGCTAGAAATTCAAATTGTTGGAGGAGATCAAGTAATTATTACAAACGCTGATATTTCTGATGGGATTGCGATAGGGATTGCCCCATAGTATAATGTCGTGACACTCAGCAACCACTAAAAGGAGTAATACAGTGAATACTTGGAGAGTAATTGACGTTGGAACGTTTCCGTCAGTTAGAGAATTAACTCAAGCGCTAGTCGAAAAAAACATTCGCTATACCGCCGGGGCCGCTCACCAGATGGACCTGATACCTTTATCACCTCGAGGTAAAATTGACCTGGCGTTGGTATCTGTGGCGCAGCTGGGTTTTAATAAGGTGGCGACCTATTCTGAAATCTGTACAGCAGCTGCTCGGGAAAACCTCACGCTTTGTCCTGCAGAAGTCGGCCCGCAACTGCGTTTGCAATATCGCAGCCAGCTAACAGGAGATATGATTTTTATTGCTATGGAATTGGTGGTTTTGAATGGTCGTACCCATATCTTTTCGCTAGAGCGCGATGTCGATATGGTACTTTGGCTGGCACTTTCGCCCTGCTATCCATCTGGACACTGGCATCGCGACGCAAGGTTTGTTTTCGTCAACAACCAGTAATTTCAGAAACATTCTGCTTGTAGCGCAAAGACTCTTTCGCTTTTATTTTGAGTGAAAGGGTCTTTTTTTATATTTATCCTCATTTGGGGGCAAGTTTTTGGAAAAGCCACTTATTTCGAAACTAAAAGTGCCATTTCAACAAGTCTATTGGAATATCCCCATTCATTGTCGTACCAAGCCATAACTTTTACTAAATCTCCATCGACAACTTTGGTCATGCTCAAGTCTACAATTGCAGAAAATGTGCTTCCAATAATATCTGTCGAAACAATTGGTTCATAAGTAGCGTCAACAATTCCTTTGTAAAATGGTTTTTCTTTGGCTTCTAAAAATGCTTGATTAACTTCATCGACAGTTGTGGGTCGC
>DATIHK010000072.1:0-2955 GCA_035480775.1 Saccharimonadales bacterium (SeqCode)
CTGCTAATGCCAAATCGGCAATAAATGTGTCTTCGGTATCACCACTACGATGCGAAACAATAATTGCCATTTTAGCCTTTTGAGCCATTTTTATAAACTCAAAAGTTTCGGTCAGAGAACCGACTTGATTAGGCTTCACAATAACAGCGTTAGCAAGTTTATCTTCGATAGCAATTTTTAAGAATAGCGGATTCGTTACTACTAGATCATCTGCAGATACGAGCAATTTATTTCCAAATTTGGCATTAAAGTTTTTCCAACCTTCTAGATCTTTTTCATAATACGGATCTTCGATATACATTATTGGAAAATCTTTGATTAATTTATCATAAAAATCTGCGAGTGTTTCGCGATTTAAAATTAGGTTTTCTTCTTTAATAATATATTTATTGGAAAAGAAAAAAGATTCAGAAGCTGCATCTGTTCCAAAAAAGACATCTTTGCCAACTTTATATTTTGTGCCAACCGAGTCTCGCATGTATTCAAAAGCTTTGCGAACTGTAAATTTATCTGGAGCAAAGCCACCCTCGTCACCTACATCGGTATCATAACCATCATCAGTGAGCTTCTTTTTTAATAAATGGTAACAGTTGATACCCATCTCAAGAGCTACTTTGTAATTGTGCGACGGAGCAGGAATAACCATAAATTCTTGAAACGATAAATGATTACTAGCATGTTTACCTCCATTTAAGATGTTAAAAAGTGGAGTTGGAAACTTTAAAGCTTTATCAGAAAATACATTTCCAAATTTTTGAGCTAAAAATTCGTACAATTCTACGTTTTGCGAATAAGCCGCTGCTTTGGCACACGCAAGAGACACCGATAAAATACTGTTGCCGCCAAGCTCGCGCTTATTGGGAGTTCCATCAATCGCGATCATAGTTTGATCTATTTTATATGTATCTTCTGGATCTTCTCCAACTAGGGCATCGTTCAATATAGAACGAACTACTTCGACTGATTTATGAACAGGAATATATTGCGCTTCGTGTTCGCCTTTTGAAGCTCCTTCTGGAATAGTTTGAATACCGACTGATCCGTCATCTAGAGTTACTTTAGTGGCAATAGTCCAATCAGCGCGAGAATTTAGCATTTTGTGGCAAGTTATAGATTTGATTTTGGGCATTAATTAAATGTTAGCACAAAAAAAGTGGCTATTTACTATGATGAATACCTAAAACCTTCTTTTCTGAATCGTAGACAATTCCCCGGGTCTTTTCAATAGCGTCTGGACTTACAGAAACTGAAGTAATTCCCCACCCAACCAACTTATCTACCAAATCTGGGTAAGTAGAAGGAGCTTGTCCACACATTGAGCAAGTTATTCGATGCTTTTTGCAAGTGGTTACAATTTTCTCGAATGCCCACATTACTGCTGGATCTAGTTCGTTGTAGGTTTTAGCAACTTTGTCGTTATCTCGGTCAACTCCTAAAATTAACATGGTTAAGTCATTACTTCCTACTGAAACTCCATCAATGCCTTCGGCAATAAAGTCATCTAGTAAAATTACATTTGAAGGAATTTCTACCATCATCCATAATTTAAATTGTCCGCTGCGGCGTAGACCTAGCGAAGCCATTAATTTTTTAGCATCCCTCAATTGGTCTAGTGTTCGAACAAAAGGTAGCATAACGTGCAAATTTTTAAATCCAGCTTTATTGCGAACTCTTTCGATAGCTTCAACTTCTAATTTAAAAACCGCAGGATCTTCTATATAACGACCGGTCCCTCTGAAACCAATCATGGGATTTGGTTCGTCTTGCTCAAATTCAGCTCCACCTTTTAAGTTTTTATATTCGTTGGATTTGAAATCAGTAAATCTGTAAACTACCGGGCGGGGATAAAAAGCGTGAGCAAATTTTTCGAGACCTTCTTCTAATTGGTTAATAAAATCTTTTTCTTTGCGCTCTTTAATAAACTTTTTTGGATGTGTTCCGATATTGGCTATTATAAATTCAGCGCGGAGCAAGCCAACACCGTCTACATTTCGTTGAGCCATTGTTTCAGCGAGCTCAGGCTCGGCTAAATTTACATAAACTTTGGTCGCTGTTTTAATATTAGCCAAATCGACATCTTTTTTTACAGTTTTATCGTCGGTAACTTTTACTAAATCGCCAGCATAGACTTTACCATTAGTTCCATCGACTGTAATTAACTCCCCGTTAGTTAAAATTTTAGTAGCGTGCTGACTTCCAACCACTGCAGGTACACCTAATTCACGGCTAACAATTGCAGCATGAGAAGTACGTCCGCCCTCATCTGTAACGATTGCCGAAGCTCGACGCATAGCAGGTACATAATCTGGATTAGTCATAACTGCAACTAACACATCACCTTGTTTTACTTTGTTTATCTCGCTGGCGTTATGAACAATATGAACCTCGCCGCTTGCTACACCAGGAGAAGCGGCTAAACCTTCTAACAAAAGTTTGCCAGCTTTTGAAGGATCAACTGTATTTATCTGGTGTGTTTCTGCTGTTAAAAGCGTTGTAACCGGACGAGACTGAACAATATATAACTTGCCATCTTCGAGTCCCCACTCGATATCTTGCGGTCTTCCATAATGTTCTTCAATATGTAAACCAATTTTTGCGAGCTCTAAAATATGTTTGGTAGAAAGTTTTTGGGCATTTTGATATTTTTTTGAAACTGGAGTATTTCCAGACAAAGTAAATTGCCAAGTTTGTTTTGAAATGTGTTGTGAAACTACATTTAAAGTTTTTTTATCTAAAATAAATTGATCAGGAGTGACTTCTCCAGAAACGATAGGTTGGCCTAATCCAAAAGCGGCTTCAATAGACAATTGATCGCGATTATTGGTCAATGGATTGACGGTGAACATAATTCCCGAGACTTCAGATTGAACCATTAACTGAACAGGAACTGCAATTCCAACTTTTAAGTGACTATATCCATTGTCAACTCGATAAAATATGGCACGAGCTTCGAAC
>DATIHK010000073.1:0-4471 GCA_035480775.1 Saccharimonadales bacterium (SeqCode)
TATAAATGGTAATCAGGTTAAATCTTTAACTTCTTCGGCAGTTAATAGTCTCCATTGTCCAGTATCTAAACTTCCCAGTCTAAGATTTTTAATTCTGAATCTTTTTAGCTTTAAAACTTTGTTATTAAAAACTTCAAATATTTTGCGAATTTCGCGATTTTGTCCTTCATGAAGCGTCAATCTTAAGAGTGTGTGTGAATGCTCGGTACTCAAAATTTTAACCTTGGCGTTACTTGTGTTAATAATTTCAGATTTTATTCCTTTTTCGATTTGCGCAACTTGTTCTTTAGCTAAAACTCTATCGGTTAATACTTCGTATTCTTTTTCGACTTCAAATTTTGGATGTGTTAAATTAAAAGCTAAACTTCCATCATTGGTTAAAATAATTAAGCCCTCTGTATAAAAATCTAATCTTCCAACAGGAAAAAGATGAGCAAAATGGTCGGGCAATAATTTATAAATAGTTCTACGTTGTTGTGGATCTGTTCTACTCGTTATATATCCAGCTGGTTTATTTAGAGCTACATAAATTAATTCTTTGTCAGCTTTAAGTTCTTTACCTTCTAAAAAAACTTTGTCACTTTCAGAATCTATAACAGTTCCTAGTTCGGCAACATTATCATTTACTTTAACTTTTTTATCTCTGATCAAATCATCGGCAGCTCGACGAGAAATTCCGATGCTATCTCTAATGAATTTTTGCAATCTAATTTTTGTCATTATTCCTTTTTAGCCAAAATAGCCATAAATAGTGGAATTTCTTTGCGGGCAGTGTTTTCAGCTTTAGCATGTTTTCCAACACTGTTTTTATCAGAGATCCATTCTTCGATTTTTTCAATAACAAATCCATTTTGATTTAAAGTCTCAACAATAACTGAGATAGGCAAGTGATATGTATATGAGATTTCTGATTTTTCTTGTTTGCTAGGATTTAACAATATTGGAATTGCGATAGGCGATAAGTATCTATTTACAATTCTTTTTTGGACTTCATTTTTTTCGTCGAGTTCCCAACTTGTATGTCTAGGAATTCGAAAAGCTGGGTGATTTAAAATGATTAAAAATTTTCCGCCAGTCTTTAGTGACTCTGAAGCATTTTTAGCCACGGCAAAAGCATTTTTTATATTCTGCAAAGCTAAAACTAAAGTAGCATGCGTAAATTTTTGATTTAATTTTAGTGGAGTTGTAAGATCTTTTACTAAATATGAGTGCTTAGAGTTTTTATCTAATTTTTGCGCTTCTTTTACTAAAGCTTCTGATGAATCAATTCCAACATATAAAACTTCAGATGGAAGGTGTCTGGCCAAAACTCCTTGACCACAAGCTAAATCTAAAAGAGAATCACCTGATTTTAGTTTGAGTAAATTTAATGCGCCAGGAATTACTGTAGTTTGATGATAGTAGTGGCCTTTTTCTCCAACTATTTGCGAATACCAATTACTGACATTTTGCCAAGATTCCATATTATATTTTAAAGACAGTTCCTAAAATTCTAGATACTAAATCTGTACTTTTTTTATGAACTGAAAATCTTTCTGGAAAAACAAAATCTAGCAATAAAAATGTCAGGCTTGTAACCGCAACTGCTAATAATTTAAGTCTGGGAAACAGCAAGAAGACAAAAATCAAAAAAGTTGTAAACGTAATAAAGCGAAGCAAATCATTTTTAAGATCAAAAAAGCTTTTTCTAATAGATTCTTTAAATATGTCTAACCCTCTAATATTTAATCCTTGAGTAACTCTTTGCATTTGACCTTGTCTGTAATAAATAAAGGCTCCGACAACAACTCGCAACACATTACGAACAATTTCTATAACTATTGCTAATACAATTAAAATAACAGTAGTTCTTAAATGGTTATTTAAAGTAAAACCTCGTTTCATCAAATCGTAATCGCCTAACATAGCGTGCAAAGGAACATTTAACTTATCAGGAAGAAAAAATAAATTAGTACTATCGAGGGTTAAAAAGAAAATAAAAATTACAACTTCTAGTGAATCATTAAATACAAATTTAAATCTTTCTCCGACTTGTTTAATCCAAGACTTAACTTCATTTTCATCTTGCAAGACAGGTCGATTTAAAACTCCGACCAAAAAAATTAAAGTAAAAGTTATTACTACGGTAAACCAAGTGACATCATTCTGAGATCCAACTGTCTTATAAACATATAAAAGTAACATATAAACTAAAAATGCAGCTAGTACAGAAAATACTGGGACTGCAAATAGTATAAATTCTTTAACAGTTTCTATAAAGTTATGAATAACTTCGCGCAAAAAATCTATAAAATCAATAACTGTTAATGAACCTTCGAGTAAGAAATCTAAAATACGGCTAACTTCTGATTTCATTCCGATAATTACTAAAGTCCCTAAAAACAAAAAGATTACAGTAATTGCAATTAAACTAATCCAAAAAAAGTTTAAAATGGCGAAAAACACAGTTGGAGCATAAAAACCTATAAGTCCCATAATTATCAATACAACTAAAATAGCTACCAATATTCCAAAGGCGCGTTTATTCATATTTATATTAAAAAGCTTTGATTTTGTAACCTGGCTATTATCTGGCATACGTTGATATTTTAGCATTAAATAGGTGTCACTTCATATTTATTTCATTTTTTTTACGGTATACTAGCCATGTGTTAAACACCCTTCCAACCGTTAAAACACTCGCAAATGGGTTAAAAGTAGCTTATTTTGAGTTTAAAGGCTTAGAATCAACCACAATTAACCTTAGATCGTATGCAGGAAGCAGCGCTGAATTGCCCACTGAGCTTGGTATAGCGCACTTTTTTGAACATATGGCCTTTGAAGGCACACAAAAATACCCTGACTCAGTAAGCCTAAGAAAACAAATAAACAGCAAAGGCGGAAATTTTAACGGAGCAACAGGCCGAACAGATGTTACTTTTTACACTAAACTTTTAAAAGATGATGTTGAGACGGGTTTTGATGTATTATCCCAGCTAGTTGTACATCCTCTAATTCCAGCTGACAAAGTCGATAAACAAAAGTCGGTTATTAAGCAAGAAATTATTAGAATGCAAAATTCCCCCGAAAAATACATTATCAGATTGAGTAAATTTTTAATGTATCCAAAACAAAGGCTTGAATTTTTATCAACAGGAGATCTGCCAGATATAGATCGTATCGAACATAAAACACTAGTGGAATTTTATAATCGAAACTATAGTGCTAATAATTTTGTGTTATCGGTATGTGGAGATTTAGATACTGAAAAAGTTTTTGCCCTTGCAGAAAAATATTTTGCAGAATTTAAAACTGGTATTGAAATTAATCTACCAAAGTCAGTTCCTGAAACCGACTTCAAGGTAATGGTCAATAATAAAAGTCAGCTAAACAAAGCATATATCTACATTAGTTATGCAGGATTCGAGCCATTTACCAAAGAAACTTATGCGCTTTCGATGCTGTCGCATATTTTAGGTGGAGATAGTTCATCATTACTGTTTAGATTAGTAAGAGAAGAGGCAGGGCTCGCTTACAATATCAGTTCAAACTATACATCAGAAACAAATTTTAGTGTTTTTAGCATTGCCACAGGTGTAGATCAAGATAAAGTCGAAGAGCTAATCAAAAAAATAAAACAGGCAATTAATATAGTTACAACAGAATTAACGGACGAAGAATCTTTTCAAAATCTAAAACAAACAATAAAGGCTAATTTTATATTTTCTTTCGAAAAGGGCTCTGTGATTTCTGATTTATATTCTGATTATTTATTAAAAGCACCGCAAGGTTTTAATCACTTAACTAATATGCAAATGCTGGATGAAGTTTCGAAACAAGATATTCTTGATGCAGCTAAAAAAGTATTTAGTCAAAATCCCCAAATCGCAGTAATTTCAGAATCATTGAATGATGAACAAATTAAAAGTTATTGGTTAGCTTAAATTACGTAAACTTTCCAAAAAAGAAATTCCTGTATAAACAAATTGTCTTACAATAAGAGGATACTTTTTAGAGTAGTGCTTTTCGTAAAATAATTTCATTGCTCGCGTAGTTTCTAGTTTCATGCGTTTTCGGGTTTCTACAGATTGTGTTGCGGCATTTTGAATATCGCTAGTTTCTTTACGAATTCCGACTGTGGCACCTTTGTAATGTACAGCACTAAATTGAGGCAAATACATTATTTTGAAACCGGCTTGCTTGACCCGATAACAAAAATCTACATCTTCGCCATAAACAAAATATGTTTCATCCCACAATCCAACTTTTGCAAAAACTTCATTTTTAATAAGCATAAAATGCGAAATGCACAAATCTATTTCATGAGGAGAATTCATATCTCGTCCTGCCAAAAAATATTGATTTAGAGTCGCAGACTCGGGAAATAGTTTATTTAATTTTGAAAAATGAGTAATAGCAGCCCAAGGTGTAGGAAAGCCACGATGCGCATCCATATCTAATTTGCCACTTCGTAAAAGTAGTTTGCAAGCTG
>DATIHK010000074.1:0-31378 GCA_035480775.1 Saccharimonadales bacterium (SeqCode)
CCGAGTGCATAATTAAACTTTATGTCAGACCAATCTTGAGAAAATGGTCTACGGCAGTAGGCGCATTTATCTAAATACATTTCGTAGCCAAGATATTTCATAAGCAAAACTTCAAAACGAACGACGACCGCGTATGAATCTTGCGAAGAATTTAAATTTTCGAGAGAAGATAAAAGTAGAATATACAAATCACTGTTCTCGTGGCCTTCTTCGCTAAATTTATGAATGAGTTCAGACAAATAATAACCTTTGGCGGATTTTTCTAAAGATTTTTTTAAATTGCGAAAAGAATTTAATCCTTTAACTTCTGAAATTGTTTTAAATCCGGAGGCACTTTCGTTTATAGCTATGCTGACATGATTAAGCGTATCCATATTACCTGCTCTTTTAGAAGAGATTTTACGAATACCATTGGCTTTAGCTGTAATCTTGCCTTTGCTTTTGGAGAAAAGCGTATATATCTTGTCAGTGTCTTTGTAGTTAAGACTCTTCAAGACGATACACTCAAGGTTGTATCTAGACATAAGTATCTTGTGTGTTCAGTGTTCTGAACCCCTTTCGTCTTAGAGTTTAGCGGAATACTGATAGTCTGACTTAAGACTAATCGGTTGAGTCTTTCCGTTAACTGTTATCGAATATGTGTCTGCATCGATTCCCGGCTGCTTTTGGACATACAAATGATATATGCCGTCTTTGCCAATCAAAGTGTCCGGAAGGTAGTACTTAAATGTTACGTCTTTAGTCGCACCAGGTTCTAAAGTGACCCAGGCAGTGTAATAAACTTTATTACGTTCTTGATCGGTACTTGTTCCATCATCAGAACCATCTACTCCGACAAAAGTGGATCCCAATGGCGCATAAACTCTTAGCCAATCTTGATATCTTTTGACGAAAGGCCCATAAATTCCATCTGGATTGTTATAGGTGTATTTAACGTGAACTGTTCTTAGCCAACCTTTGCTGTCTTTAGTCAAAGAATTGTCGATAGATTTATTGACAAACCAGTTAGTTTTATCGCCTCCTAAGTTGGTAGTAACGACATAAGAATAATCTCCAACTACTGGATCCATGATTCTTCCTGCAATGTTATATTTTTCTAACAAAGCTTGGGCATCAGGGTTAAAAGAATATGCAATAATGTGTTTTCGGTAGGTTAAGTCAATTCCTTTATCTATAAGTTGTGACCAAAGATTTTTGTCTGATTGAAATACGTTGTTTAACATCGCTTTCATTAAAGTTCCTAAAATACCTTTTCTATTAGCTTGCTCGGCTAATGATAAACTTGCTAGCTTTTCAAGCTCTAAAACAACGTTGTCTGTGGTATAGGTAGTTCCATTTATTGTTACAGGACCGGTGATTGTCATCATCTCTTTTACCACTTCGGTATCAATTGCAAAAATGCCGTCAATGGGCTTAACTTCAAGAGGATTGACATTCATAGCCAACTTATAAAACACCATAAATTGATCTACAGCAGTTGGAAAATCAGGAGAAATGTTGGCGTCACGAGCGTAAAGTCTTTCAACTTTAAGATATTTATTGTAAGAAGCCGGTGCTTTTGGAAAAGTATAATATGCGTCAATAGCGTTTAACGCGATATCAATGCTATACATATCTTTTGATGTAATATCGTTATTAGCTAATCTACCGTCATCGAGTCTAAAGGTAGCGTAGTTGGTCCAAAAACCACCCGTGGCTCGCATTTCTTTATTGTTTTGCATAATTATCATGTATCTTTTTTGTGGAGTACTAACACCCAATAATTGAGGAACGATAACTAAAGCTTTTTTAATATCTGGACCATAGTTATTAACTTGTGAAAGAAGTGTTTGCGCCTTAACAATAGCATCGCGCACCGCAATACCTCTCAAATTTTCGGGATAGCGGTTGGCATCTACATAAGACAATTCTTTTCCTGCTTGTGCCATTGGAGTAAGAACAGTATCAATATGATCAGCAACTTGTGGCATAACAGTAATCCAAGTTGTGAAGGCGTCTAGTAAACTTACATTGTCTGGAGTTTTTTGTTCTGCGGAAACTTTAAGACCTGCAGCATCTGCAAACGGACGTACTAATATACTTGCCTGCTTAGCAGCATCAATCATAGAAAAAGAAGCGTTTATAAAATGATTAGAATCTGAATAATAATCTTTTGTTGGGCCAAAATTTGCCGCCCAGCCAAGATTGGCATCTCTTGCAGCTTTAAGATCTTTTAAATCATTACTAGTTTTAGATAAATTGGCATCTAGAGAAACTAAGTCTCGGGAAACCACCGAATCTTTAACAGCAGAAAGATCGGCTTTAACTAAATTAGCTTTTGAAACGACGGCCATAGCGGGTCCATAAAGTGTAAAGTAAAGAATTGCTAAAACAAAAACTACTACTCCTATAAAAATTCCACCTAAAACGGCTAACCACTTAGGAATCTTGCGTTTAACTTTAGAACCTGTATTCAAATTCATATTTGCATTCCCATTTGGACTCCAAAATTTAGTTTCTGACATATTTAAACTACTCCTTTTCTACTGATCACCGCATAGGGCGTCTTCAAAATAATATACAAATCATACAGTATAGAACGCTTCTTTGCATAGTTAGCATCCATTTTAATGCGATCTACAAAGTTAATTGAGGATCTACCACTAACTTGCCAGACTCCTGTTACGCCCGGTTTTACACTTAATACTTCATCGACTAAATCTTGACTAATATTAAACTTTTTTGTTTGTTCGTCAATTTCAAACGGATAATATGCTCTTGGTCCAACCATACTCATTTGACCTCTTAACACATTAAAAAATTGTGGAAGCTCATCAATGCTCGAATTACGTAAAAATTTTGCTCCTTTAATTAATCGAGGATCAGAGTCGGCGTCTAGTTTATAATTATTTTCTTTATATTTTGTGTAAATTTCAGGATGGTCCAAAAGCCATTGATAAGCATTGGGAATCATAGATCTAAATTTGTACATTCTAAAATTTTTACCATTTTTACCAACTCGTTCAGGAATATCAGCCAAAATTGGGCCTTCAGAAGAAACCAATTTTATAAACAAACTAAAGAAAATCATTATCGGCGAAAAGAGTAATATTCCAAATAACGCTGCTGCAATATCAATTAGTCTTTTTTCAAAATCATACAAACTCATATGTTATAAAGCCTTATTTAAGTATACCTCATTTACAGCTTTTTGAATCTGATTTTGAAATATAGCTTTATCAAATTTGTGGGCTTGAGCACGGCATTCGGCAATATTAAATTTTGTAGCATCAAAGTTTTGCAAAACTTGCTTGAGCGACTGTGCCGATTGCTGTTCAAAAAACAATCCTGTTTTATGTGGAATAACTGTTTCAAGAACACCGCCTTGTGCGTAGGCTATAACTGGCTTACCACAGGCCATGGCTTCAAGAGGAACAATTCCAAAATCTTCGTATTGAGTATTAATTACGGCTTTACAACTTTTAAGATATTTGGTTTTGTCAGTTTCAGAAACATATCCTAAAAACTCTATTGTTGCACCGGCCAAAGATTTTAAACTTTGGTAAGCTGGACCTTCTCCTATTATTTTTAATTTGAGTTTTATATCATTACACGCTTTTATCGCAATATCTATTTTTTTCCACGAAAGTAAGCGAGAAATTACCAAAAAGTAATCCCCTTCTATAGAATTTTCACTTGAAAACTTAGAATTTTCTACAAAAGGATAAATTATTTGTGAGTCTCGATGATAATATTTTTTTATGCGATCGTGGGGGGTTTTTGAATTAGCGATAAAATAATCAACTCGCTGGGCAGCTGTATAATCCCAAAGGCGCAATTGAGTTAATAAAAGATTTAAAACTTTTGGCTTAAATTTTTCATTTTCAAAATAAGCACTGGGTTCCCAAAACATTCGACCAGGCGTGTTCATATAGCAAATATGTTTTGTTTGAGGTTTGACAATTATTGCATGGGCATATCTAGCAGAAATGGATAAAACGACATCAAATTGACTAAAATCAAAGCTTTCAAAAGCTAAAACGTGCAATAAAAATGGAGAATAAAAGCGGTTTAGTTTTTCGATAAATGGTAAAAAACGCATATAAGAGGTTATCAGCTTTATTTTTTGGTCTTTGCAGACTTTTTGCCACCTCTTAGACGCAACAGAAGTGTATATAGGCGCTTCTGGCCAGATCTCGTGCACCGCTAGTAATAAGCGCTCGGCACCTCCAAATTGAATTAGATCATCGTGTACTATTGCAAGCTTCACATGGCTATTTTGCCTTATATTATAGGATTTATCAATTGAACTACAGTTCTACGTTTTATTTTTAGAATGTTATCATTAACACGTGATACCAAAGTCTTTATCAAAAATTTCACTGGTCAGCTTTGGAAATATTTTTAACGCCGTTTTAGGATTTCTTTTTTTGTCTACAGTCGCAAAGACTTTAACAATAGCTGATTTTGGAAAATACGCTCTTTTAACCAGTTTACTAGTCTCACTTTCCAAAATTATCGATTTCGGGACAAATTCTATTTTTGTCGCCAAATCAATCACTAACGAAAATAAAATATTAAATACCTTTTTGTCTCTTAAAATAGTGCTTTTTATAATTTGCGTCCCAATAAGCTTTGCTTTTTTATATTTTTTAAAAATTGCATCTATAGAAAACTTAATATTGTTTTTCTATGGTCTGGTATTTTACGGAATAAATATAACTTTATTCGCGTTTTTTCAGCGTGATGAAAAGTTTAATTTTGCGGTGCTAATAAACACAGTTCCGGCGAGTATAAAAGGTCTATTTGCGGTATTAATTTTATCAGGCATTATTCGAATAAATGTAACACAAGCATTTGCCATCTTTTCAATTTCAATGCTAGCGAGCGCGATTTTCTTGGGCAGAATCGCTAGCGAACTAAGAAGTTTTAAATTTTCTACAAGTGGAGTCACAGAATTACTTCACCAGTCACTTTTTGCTGGTTTTTCACAATTGGTCAGCAATGGCTGGTCGGCAATTTCTAACAGTATCGCAAAAATTGTAAAAACATTTACCGATGTCGGAATTTTCTCGCTGGCCGACAAAATTGCCAGTATCTTTTCTTTAGTTTCAATTTCAATATTTACAGTCTTACTTCCGAAAAATGCAGCTCGCAAACGCGACAAACAAAACTACGATTTTAAAGAAACTATAATTATCGCTGGGGGAATCTTAGCTGTTTCATTTTTGACTACTTTAGTAGCAGGTTTCTTTGTTGATTTTGTTTTTAAAGGAAAATACGAACAATCTATTCCACTTATTAATATTTTAGTGATAGCAAGTGCCTTAACAGCAATTCACACATTTATTGAAAATTATTTTTATGTCGAAGAAAAAACTCATCAGCTTTTTTATATTACATTAACAAAGCTTGCGGTATTTTTTATTGCGTGCTTTTTGCTGATTCCAAGCTTAGCACTCAAAGGACTAGCGCTTGCACAGTTGTGTGCCGCAGCAGCTGCTTTAATCGCTACTTTATCATTAATAATAATTCGGCCTGCGAAATCTTGAGGCTGTTGGTCATCTTTAATATCAAAGCGTTTTCTTGATTCAAAAGCTGTTCATCTTGAATTTTTAATTGGCTTAAAATTACCTTATCAGCTTTTGGATCTAGTTGAAGTTGGAGTATTTTTGAACTTATCTGTTGTTCATTTTCCATTACATTTTTTAGAGCATTTTTATCAACACTATACGCCGAAGGAAGATATCCAAGAGCCCATTCTTTTATTTGATCTTCAAGAATTAATTGTGGGTGTAAAACTGCGTAGTTTCTAAATCTACTTTCTTTAGTTATAAATACCACATCTTGTGTGTAATCTAAACTATTAAGAGAAACTCCTAAATTTGCATAGTTAGTTTGTTTAAAATTTCCGTCGCTATAAAAAAGTAATAAAGGCTGTTCTATTAAATCAGCCTGAAGAACTGGTTCTGTTCCAAAGATTGTATCTTTTTCTTGAATCAACGTTGCTTGGGATCCTGTTAAGTCTGATAAGTAAACTAGATTACGATTTAAAAATAAATACATCAAAGCAAATACAGTAACAAAAAAGATAAATAAAGTTTTGTATACTACTGTATTGAAGTATTTAAACTTTTTTAAAAATAAAGTTAGAGCTTGATCAGAAAAATCACCTATCATTACTGCTGCAATTGGATATATTGGAATTATGTACCAGACCAATTTAGACTTAGCAACCGAAAAAGTAAAAAATATAACTAAAGAGCTTAATACTAAAAATACATGTTTTTTAGATTTTTTTATCGCCAAATACACCGACAGCGGAAATGCTCCTAACAACGCAATAAACCAAATACGCATACTAACTTTCATGACTTCGAGATACCACAAAAATGGACGACCTTTATCTTCAATAGCTTCTGTTGCCCGATCCAAAACATGATAGCCAATATAATTTTTGATAAATGAATTGCCAAAAATCACATACATTACAATATGCCAGGGCATAAAAATGACTAAGCTTAACAATCCAAATACTAAAAGTTGAAGGAATAATTTTTTGGTAAATTTTTCGTGCAAAACTACTAAACAATAAGCTTCAAATAAAATAATTATTGGGAAAGGTAAAAGTCCGCCGACACCTTTGGTTAAAACTCCAAATCCACAAGCGATTCCGCCTAGAACAAAATACAAAGATTTTTTATCTTCACGTCCAACGTAATAGATAATTAAAGAAAGTAAAACAAAAAAAGCCGTCGTAACATCTAACATAGAACTACGGGCATAATACAAAAATTGAAAAGTAGTAGCCAAAGCTAATGCAGCTAAGAATGCAGCTGTTTTGTTAAATAAACGCCTTGCAAAAAAGAAAACCAAAAGCACAGTTGCAAATCCAAAAATTGCCGATGGAAATCTAGCAGCCAGTGCATTAAAGCCTAAAATACCCATAAAACCAGCTTCAAGCCACATATAAAAAGGAGGTTTTTCGTACCAAACAATACTAGGCACCCAATACTCAGTTATGTAATTATTTTGAACAACCATATTTTTAGCGACTTTTGCATATATGGCTTCATCCCAAGGAATTAAATGGTTAACTCCAAGATTCATAAAAATCAAAACTGCCGCAATTACTGCAATAACAATTACCGGAACTTTAGATAATTTTCCATAATAATTTAGCAATGTAGTAGTGTCTTTTCCAAAAACTGAAATTCCATATAAAAAGTATAAAAATATAATTAACCAAAAGAATTCGGAATTATACGAATAAAATATCCCTGCTACAAAGAACCCCAAAACTGCTGAAAACATCGCCGTTGCCAACAAATAATTTTCTTTCTTTTTAGAATCTAAACCGATGTGCAACAAAATAAGTAGGTTAGTTCCCATAAATAAAATAAAAGCTAACAGACCAAATACCCCAGTTTCAGAAACTAATTCGCCCCAAATTGTATGTGCAGGAACACGTGTATTTAGTGCTGCAGGATCGCGTGAAAAATACTCAGCTGAAACGTCTGTACGTGTAAATTGATCAAAAAAGCTACCGTAACCTCCACCAAAAAAAGGATATTTTTCAAAAATTTCGAACGTTCCTCTTAAGAGCAAAAAGTGTGAATCATATGAATCTATTCGATAATGAAAATACTGCTTTACTTCGGCTCTAAACCAACTAGATTTATTTGAATACATTAACAAAATTGGAATGGCAATTACAATTAAAGCTCCAGTTACAATTAAAACTCCCTTAGTCTTGAGAAATTTTATAAAAAGTATAGTTACAAATGTAAGTAGTGCAACAGAAGCTAAAATCCAAGCGGAACGAGAATTAGTCAAAAATAAAATCACTAACATTGCCAAAAACATTAGCGAATAAACAATTCGAGTCTTAGTCTGTTTAGCGAGTAAAATCAAAACTCCAAACACCGGAAGTAAAGAAGCGAGCAACGCTCCAAAATGATTTACGTCCCAAAATGAAGTACCAATTCGTGGCAAATTGTTAGGAATATTCCATAAGGCTCCGATTACTATTCCAAATTTTTCGTAAAGAGCGAACTGAAAAAACCCAAATAAACATAATGCAAAAACTATATAGATATAGAATTTAATATAATTTAAAATTTCATCGGGTTTATTTTTAAAACGTGTATATAAAACAACTCCTAGTACTACAACAGTAGAAAAGAAGGCGTACAAATTAATACTGGCATTTAAGTTTTTAGTGAAATAAATTGAAATACCTGAAACTATCCACATTAATCCTAAAAACAATACAAACGGAGAAGTTAGATATTTAGCAATCTGAGCTTGGATCTTTTTAACATCGTGTACTTTGCGCATCCACAACAAAGCTGAAACAAATGCATATACAAACATTGCCAACATAAAAACTCTAACTGGAAGCAAATCCCAAAGATAAAAACTAAATAGTTCTTTATGTAAAAGTACCGACAAAAGCAAAAGAGTAACAATAGCTTTATTAAAATCTTTAAAAAGCAGAATTAACGAAACTATAAATAAAAGTAAAATAATTAAAATATCAGCGTTCATACACTAAAGTTCTTATAAATAGCTAAAGTCTTTTTAGCAGCGTTTTCCCAGGTATATTCCCTTAATATCTCAGGCGCTAATATTGGCCTGGGGGCAAAAAATTCCTTTTCTAATGCTAATTCTATAGATTCTACACTATCTGGAGTACAGTAGCTGACATAATCTTTTAGATATTCTTTGGCACGCTCACCGGCCGCGACAGCATTAGTTCCACAAAATAATGATTCTAAAGAAGTTAAACCAGTTGTTTCAAACCAACTCGCTGAAACCGTTACTTTAGCAAAATGATAAACAGAAGGCATGTCGTTGTATGGTACAGACGCGAGATGTTTAATCCAATTGTATTTTGCTAAAACATTTTTAAATCTTAAACTAAACTCAGGATGACGATTATATCTAACGACACCTATTAAAACTAAATTAACATCTAAATTATGTTTCTTTCGAAAGTTCGCAACGGCTTCAATAATTTTTAATTGATTTTTACGAGGCTCTATTCTTCCTACTGATAAAATATAATCTGAAACTCCAAATATATTTTTGAAATTTGTAGTATTTAAAAAGTTATTTCCAACTCCATTAGGAATTTTTGCCCATTTAAAGTTTACGTTGTAAGTCTCTTGCAAATCTTGGGCTTCAGCATCGGTTTGAACTAATACAATATCTGCCATTTGTAAGGTCTTTTTGTGCATATTTTCTAGACCCATAAAAACACTTTTTATAGTTGGAATTGCTTTAGTAGGGACAAAGAACGATCGGTATACATTTTTGAAAGTATCTCTTTTGTGTTGATCATTAAATAAAAATCTAGAAAGGCGTCTAAAATCAAAAGCATATTCATCGTCAAACTTTTTGACTTCTTTTACACTGTGATGGATAGGAGAAAGAACCAAAGGCTTATTATATTTTTTTGCGTTTTGTGCAAAAAAGAACGTCTCTGGTGTCCAATCAAGTTGAAAGACGTGAACAATATCGTATTGTGAAAGATCTAGATTCATTTCGGTGCGAATATCAACTTCTACACCTAAATTTCTTAATTGCTCTGCAGTCTTTTCTATTTGAACTTTATCGCCTCCACCGACTGCAAAAAGTTCAGTCCGACCTTGCATTAAAACTTTCATGGTTTCTTTCCTAATAAAGATAAATACAAACTTTCGTACTCATCTTCAAATCTGGTCAGACTGTATAAATCTTCGGCTCGCTTTTTAGCTTCTTGCTCGAGCAATTTAAGATTGTCTCGGCGCAAATATAAATCGAGCATTTTTTGTGACAAATCGACACTGTCACCTACTGAAAAATACATAGCTGTAGAACCAGCAACTTCTTGAAGCACATCCAAATTTGAAGCTATTATAGGTAAACCTGCTGCCATAGCTTCTAGAAGAACTATGCCAAAACCTTCGGCACGCGATGGAAAGATAAAAGCGTCAAACGCACTATAAAATTTAAGCTTGTCTTCTTCGTCAAAAATGCCTGTAATTTTTATTTTGTCTTGTAAATTTGCTTCAGAAATCATTTTTTCTAAATTTGTTTGCAAAGTACCGCCACCTACTATAAGTAAAGAAACTGGTTGACCTTTTACTGATGCGTGATTAATAAATAAATCAAAAGCTTGTATTAGTGTATTGTGACCTTTTTCTTCAGTTAGACGGCTTACATTTCCAAACAAGAAACTGTTTTCATCAACTTGATATTTTTGGACTAATTCTTTTTTAGCAGATAGCTTATCTGGTAAATGTGCAAACTTATATACATCTATACCGTTAGGAATTATATAAATTTTGTTTTCGGCTATTCCTTCGTGCATTTTAATTTGCTTACGAGATTCGGTTAAGGCAATTTCACAACTAGCGAATAAATTTACTTCTATTGAATAGCAAAAATCCATAAAACTTGTAAATGCTTTTTTTAACTCGTCGGTAACTATCCACTCAGAAATAGGAGTATGAATGTGTGAAATACGCACTTTTGTACCGGCAAAAAATCCGGCGAGCAACGACGCAGCAGATGCTACCAACTCATGAGAATGAACAATATCAATTTGATTCTCTTTTAAATATTTAAAAATAGAATAAATATAGGCAGGATCTAGATCAAAACCGGCTTTAGCTACAAAGACTTTTGCTCCAGCATTTTTATACCAGTTAACTATTACTCCTTCATTACAACAAACATGAACTTCGTGTCCACGAGCTTTCATTCCACGAACTAAATCTAAAACATGAATTTCCATGCCTCCCGGATTGCCCGCATTAAGTGTATATAAAATTTTCATTAAATCGACTCTCCTATGATACTAAGGAGCATTTCAACTTTTCCATCCCAATTATTGTCTTTAGCTATATCTTGGCGGGCTTTTATTTTTTGCGGTGAATCTTCTTGAATTGCTTTTTTTATATCGGCTGAAAACTCATTATGGTCTTTGGCAATATAACAGACATCTCTAAATGGTGCATAGGCAGGAAGATTTGTAACAATTGTAGGCAGTCCTGCAGCTAATGAGTCATGAAATTTAACAGGAAAACACCCACCAACCGTATAATCATTTAAAACATATGGAATTATAAATGCGTCAAATCCGGCAAAATAATATTGCAAAACTTCATATGAGCGTTGACCTAAAAAGTAAATATTTTTAAGATTATCAATTTGCAAGTCTTTAAGTTTGCTATCTTTGTCTTTTAAAGCTATTTGGCCTATTAAAACAAACGAGCAGTTTGGATTTTCTGTAGCTATTTTTTTTAAAAGCGGTAAATCAAATTTATATTGGTCTAGTGCTCCTGTAAAACCGACTCTGGGTCTAGGGATTTTGAGCAAATCTTCTGGAATTTGAGAAAAAAGTGATTTGGCATCTTTAAATTTTTCATAATCACCGACATTAGGAGTGAAATACACATGATTGTTGTAGTTTTTGAGCTTTTCTATTAATCCAGGCGCCGTAGCAAAAACTACATTGGCTTTTTGAGCCAGGTACTTTTCTATAGTTCGAATTTTTTCTTTTTTTTGTGGAGTATCATAAGCTGGAAATCCTTCATAATTATCTACACAATCGTATATTAAAAAATCGTATTTTAGATCATTTATATATTCGGGTAGGTTAGGAATTTCGACATGGTATACCCATAACAACGTTTTTAATTTAGGATCAAAGTTTTTTGCTGCCAGTTTTTTGATTCTATTGACATGCATTTTAGAAGTTATACCAGAAAATGGAAGCAAATTTACAGGTGTATAAACTCGTAGTCCCGAGTCCATTTTTTGCTGAGTTAGCAATCGCTTTAAACTCCAAAGACCCCTCTTTATTTGCCTAAAAAATACATTGCCAGCATTTATTGGTGGATCTACAAAAAGAACGTTCTGCCCTTTTTTGGCTAGTCTAAGCATAATATGACGCTTATTAGTCCAATTTGGAAAGTCCCATAATTGATTAGAAAGACAAATTATGTTGTATTTATCGTTTTTGCTTGCCATTACAACTACATTTTAACAGAGTAGCCGCTTAGCTGCACTGATCACACGCTTTCTTTAATAAATGAGATTTAACCAAAATTCTGCGTAAATCAAACACAAATTCGGAGTTTTTTATCGACCACAACCAAGATGTATCACGAAATCCCCTATCATAAGCGGCATGCCAGATTCCATCAAAGAAAACAATTCCTACAAATTGTATTCCTACGGAAACTATGGCTAATAAATAAAAAAGCTTTTTAGTTTTTGCAAACAAACTAGATTGTATATAAGGTATTAAAAGCAAAACCAAAAAAGGTATTATGTCAGAAGCCATTCTGTAACCAAATGACCAACCTCCATACCATTGCTTCCATTCACCTAGAACAAGCGTGTGTACAACTACTATGCAGCCATACATTATGTATTCAAAATTACTTGAAGTGATCTTTCTTTTGAAACTCAAAAATAATCCCACCAAAGAAAATATAAATACCGGCGAATAAATCAATAATCCTTTGCTAGGAGAAATCCAAAGTCCTAAAAAACCTTCTGGAAATTTAAATACCCATTGAGAAAATAGCTGATCTGCATAGCCTTGATTAGCTACGCTCACATAAAAAAGTTTGTTATAGGCAAAAAAGAATAAGATGGCCGGTAAAAATCCGAGTAAATATACCAATAACTTAACATTAAATAAGTCTTTTAAACGCTCAAAGTGTTTTCCGATAAAAATTAGGGATAGATAAAATACAATTAGCAGAGCTGTAGGTCTACTTAATATGGCAAATCCCAAAAAGAATGATGTTAAAAAAATCTGACCTAATTGATTTTTAGATTGAGAATAACTTTTATTTAAAAATATCAAACCTAATATTGTTAGTAATTCTAAAGTACCGTGCTGCCACAGTGATTGCGATAAAAGTGCGAAATTAACAGTTCCAAATAAATATATCCCGGTTAATAAAACAGACATTTTTTTATCTTTTAATAAATAGTTATTTAGCAAGAGATAAAAGAATCCGCCAGACAGAGAAACAATTAGAGCAGCAGAAACATGCGCTAGTATCGTCAAATTCGCAAAATTTACCGTCATTCCCAACAATAATGGAATGCTAAATATTACGAGCGCAAACAGCGGAGTTATTATTGGAAAAGCAGATATATAGTGAGATCCAACTTTTCGAAAGTAAAAGGGTGTCAGATCTTTTATAAAACTTTTGTCATCTGGATTTGGATATTTTTGTCGTATGGTTTGATAATACGAATCTGCATATAAAGTTCCTTCTTTTACCAAAGTAACTGGAATAAACATTGCGGGAACAGTGTCTTCTGACTGTATAGAAAGCTTATTAATACCAGTTATATAGACGGTCAAAAAAGAACAAAAAAATATTAAAAATGCGCTAATTACGAGCTTTAAAAAGGTTGACATGCACTAATTCTAACAAAAGAAACAAAATTAGTTTAATTGATATAAATATGAGTCAGAAAAACTTTTTACAAGTTTTATACGGCTGCTAGAAGAAAAAAACAAGATATCTGCAGGCAAAGTGTTTTTAGATACAATAAGGTAGTTCGATTGCAAGTCTTTAGCTTTTTTTAAACCTGCTTCTGTATCAAGAGCCGTTGTAAACTTATTACTATCAAAATCATTAATTACATAATCGCGCGGATTGATTAAACGTCGCTGGTAAAACATCATCCAAAACAGAGCAAGATTTCTGGCATCATCTGGATAGGCGACAACAATAGCATCTTTATTAGTATTATTAAGAATGTATGAATAAACTTCTGGAATCTTTGTTACATTTGTCACTCGCACAGGTACATACGTTTGACTTACATTAAAAACCAATACTAAAACAAGAAATAAGATAAAAACAGCTTGAGGTAATCTTTTTTCTATTTGAGTTAAAGTAAAACCTGACACATACAACATAAGCAACAAAATAAATATAGCTAGTCGTGCAGTGGTTCTAAACATTTTAAAAAAAGTTGAAACTAAAATTCCCAGAGTTGGAATTTTCACGCCCAACAATGTAAAAAATGGAGGCATAGAAAATAAAAATAAGATTACGATTAAAAAGATATAATAATGCGAATTGCTACGCGTTCTTTTATTGAACAAGCTATACAAAAATAAAGCTATAACAACCCAACCAACAAAACTTCCACCATGTTCTTCGGGAAAATAGTTATTAAACAAAAAATAATGTGTGGCTTGCAATCTTTCTAAAATGTTTTTTGATAAAAACCCAAAAGAAGGATTTCTTATTGAAGGCAAAACATAATACCAAGGCCTCGAACTAAATATAAAAAAGTCTGAATAATTGCGTACTAATTTGTATTCACTTTGATTGGTATTTTGTTGTGGATTGAAATAGCTCTTTACATAAGGAAAAAGTATTATAAAAAAAGCAACTCCACAAATAAATAAAGTTATAAAAATATTCTTAATTTTAACTAGATTTTGCAACTCTTTAAATTTTATATATTTCACTAAATAAAATAGTCCAGAACTGCCCAAAGTTAACACTATAAAAAAACCGTAATAGTTAGAGAATAAGCCTAATGAAGCAATTACAAGCCCGTATAAAATAAGTTTAAAGAATCGACGTTCTACTAGAATTTTATTTAAAATAATAAAAAACAAGGGAACAATCCATAACTGAGATAACTCTCCGTGTTCTTTTACTTGCTCAAAAAAATAAGTCGAAAAGACAAACATACCGGTGAGGCAAACAGAAATTGAAATCGAGAATTTTTGATGAAAGAATTTATACGAAACTAAAAGCGACAAAACAAATCCTAAAATTAATACAAGGTTATAAGCAGCTAAACTATCAAAGAACAATAAGAAAAATCGTTGAATAAGATCCCAAAAAAGTTGTGTGTGAATAAAGCTAGGATTTGTTCCCGGGGGACCAATTAAAGTAATTTGGGAAATGTTGGGGCTGAATTGTGTATAGTTTTTAATCCACCAGCCATACCAAATATAAAGTATTTGATCTCCCCAATTACCGATTAAAAATGAGTTAAGTACCTGCATGTTTTTGTATCAGAATTTGCGACGAGATAATTAACATTAAAATAAATATATGTTCTCCCATCGCGACAACTAACAATCCGCTTGTAAAGATTCTCAGTAAGACCAAAACCAAAAATAATGACGAAAGTACGACTAAAGAAGTTGTTAATGAAAGTTTTAGCCTAAATAGCACAATCATATATATGACGGTGAACACTATGTTAACAAGCAACGGATTGAACATCGCAAATCTCAACAAGGAACAAACTACGCTCGCCAATACAGTGATTATTAATGGTATTTTATTTTTTTTTAAAAAATCTTTCATAGATAAAAAACGACAAAATTAATAAACACAGTATGCTCACAATTATGGATAACATATATACTATTACAAAATATTTTTGATAAACAAAATAAATTTCAATTTTCTGATTTAACATATCTGATTTTTTTAGTATCCATCCATTTGCATATCCATTTACAACAATATGTCTATCCTCGGGTAAAACTTGATTACCTATTTTTAGTTTCCAAGCGCTATGAAATGCATTCGTAAAAACTAAGATAGTATCTGCCTTGAGGTTAGTTAAAGGTGAAACTTGATATAAAGTGGGATCAATGTTTTTATATTGAACAGCTTTGTAACCACTTTCAGATATAACAGGTGTATCAAACAAAAAACTTGGTTTTATTGTCTCAATCAATCTAATATTGTGTAGTTTAATTTGTCCGAGAGAGCCAAGATTAAACATACGATCCATTACAAATCCCACATAGGCTTTCTGGGACTTTAGCTTTGGAATAATCGGTAAATTTACAATACCGTCGCATTTTATCGGTGAGTAACCTGGTGGCATACATAAATATAAAAATTCTATATTTTTTTGCTCTAGTTTATCTAGAGGTCCGTACTCTTGACTAAGCACAAATGCAGAATCATCATGCAACAAATCGTAAGTAGCTTCCATAATATATTGCTTGTTACTATTATAGTTGGGGATTTCGTAAAGAATATAATTATTGGTGTCTGTAGCTGTTACAGTTCCATCTGTTGCTAAAGTAAGATTTCTTTTTACAGAAGGCTTTTGTACATCGATGTCGTATATTTTAGCTGGATTATTTGGGGTGTATAAAATATAATTATCGCCCTTTTCTAAATTTAAATTTGCAATTATCTGCCAATCACTTGTATTTTTAAATTTATAATCTTTAGAGAATATTATTTTATTAGAATTTACTATTTCTAATTTAAAGTCGTGAAATGGTTCAGCCTCGCCATTATAAACGTATGAATCAAACTCTACTTTTAGCTGGAGTGTTTTGAGCGAATCTTTATCCATTACGGCTTTATAAACCAAAGTCGAGTTATCATGTCTATAAGAATTTAAATACGAAGGAATATCTTTGTCAGTTGTTATAGGTATAATCGGAATCATTGTAGAACTCACAAAGTTTGAAGCGATATGCTTAGAGTTATTATCGCCTACTGAATAAAAGTTAGTGCGATACAAACCCGCATAATCTAATAGTGCAGATCTCCAAGCATCACTAAACTTTGCGGGTATTGAAACTACTGAATTTATTGTATATACCATAGGTGTTGGATCTGACACGTCGAGATATACGTACCTACCGTCAATCTCCTGCTTATATAAACTTGCTAAAAATTCGTGAACACTTCGATACTCATAATTAAAAGTTAGCAAATCGTTGGGTAAAACTATTTTTTTTACGCTAAACCAACTAAGAAAGTTTTTAAAACGCGGATCGTTGTGTGGGAGTAAAGTACTATATATGTTATTAAATAACTTACTTCCTGCAGAAAATGTGGTATTCGATTCAAAAATATTATTGTTGGCAAAAAGTATAAATGGGTCGCCACTGAAGCCTTTTTTCCAATCGTAATCACTACCATATGGTGTGTAATATCCAACCATAACATTATCTAAATTTTTCGAACCAAATCTCAGCACATAATCCGGAAAATCAACATAATATGATCTTCTATTTGGCTGATTATTTTTGTTTATAAATAAACCAAAGACCACAGGATATGCAATTAATAATACACAAAAAGGCATCAATATATAAATTAGGTATTTGAATTTTTTTGAATCAAAATACTCCAATAATCCCTGAAGCGAAATTCCCATTAACACTCCAACAGATAAAATTAAATAAGGACTAAATTTCGAAAATGGATCTCTAAAAACCCAAAACAAAGGCAGATGAGTGAACATAAATAAAAATATTCCAGCCAATGGGCCATTTTCTCCTTTTGCAAGAAATATTCCTAATGTAAGTAGCACAAAGAAAAACTTAGTATATTTATTTGGCCGGAAAATTACACCAAGCAATGCTAACAAGAAAAAACAAAATGATATGGGTAAAAATATAAGGTTTTCATAAGTTGCATGAAAAGGAAAATAGTCATAATTTGGGGTTCCAGCTTCCCAACCCCAAAAACCAATTAATCTAAAATAATCAATAGTATCGCGGGTGTTAGTGGTCTGCCATAGCTTAGCTGATTCTTGGATAGTCGAAATCGTTGATGTAAATGTCAACATATAAGGAAATATCCACCACAAATTTACTAAAAATATTAAAAAAACCGATAATAAAAGAAACAGAGAGTTTTTTAACAAATTAGAATGATGTTTTATAACGTTATAAACAAGAGCAAGAACAATAAGAAAATATACCGGAATTGTATAAGCAATATTAATGTTAGATTCGGCAAATATTAATGACGTCAACGCCAAACAAGCTGCATACTTTAGAGTTTCTCGTGACTCTAAATATTTGAAAGTAAACAAAAGCACTAGTGGAGCACCTATAAGCGCAGGTTTAAAATGTGGTTGATACGGCAGGAGTTGAACTAAAACTAAATTGTAAGAATAAAACAAAGATCCTACAAAACTTGAAAAATATAATTTATTTGCAGAAGTAGAATATTTTTTTGAAATGTATTCAATTAATAAAAAACAACTCAAACCTGGTAGAAAGTTAATTAACACAAACCAGATATATTGTGTAATAAATCTAGATAAACCCAATCCTCTTAAAGCGACCCAAAAAAATGTAATTGGAAAAAGCTGCGGGATATTGTAGTTCAACCATCCAGTAGTGTAATAGTGTGTACTCCACAAATAGATTAATTGTTTAAAGAATAACGCAGGATCTACTAACCAATACTCATCTCCATAGCCAATTGGGAGGCTGTATTTATACCAGTTATGTACAACTACAATCGCAATTAATAAAAGCAGTGAAATATATAAATACTTTATCTTCTTTTCAGTCATGGATCATGGTAATTATACGCGATGTCAGACGTCTTTACTTATTAGATAATTTTCGAGTGAGAGATACTTGATTCCGGAATTTTCAAAGACGTAATACGCCTCTTTGGGCCCCAGAACAATGGGTGATCCGTGCAAATTAAAGGAGGTATTTAAAATTCCGCCTATTCCTGTTAAAGCCTCAAATTCTTTTAAGATTCTGTAATATCTAGAATTCCAATCTCGTCGAACAATTTGAGGTCTAATCGTAAAATCATATTGGTGCATCGCAGTTCGTAATTCTTTTTTACCCAACATAGTAGATTCAAAAGACATAATCATGTAATCGGCTGCTAAATGTTTAGGATTTACAACGTAGTCGTCGGCACGTTCTTCAAGTAGTGATGCGGCAAAAGGCATCCAAAAGTCGCGGTTTTTAATATATTCATTAATTTCTTTTATAACATCTGGTTTGGTAGGATTTGCCAAGATTGAGCGATTACCAAGTGCTCGTGCTCCAAATTCCATACGACCTGATAGATTCGCTACTACATTTCCATTAGCTATTAATTGAGCTATGACTTTTTCAATATGAGTATGATATTCAACTTTATATTTTGATTTAATATTTTTTTCTTGAATAAATTTTTCGATTTCGCTATTGGTAAATGACGGGCCTAAATACAAATCTTTTAGCGGTTTAATATCAATATTCAAAGAGTTTTCTTTGCAATAATCGAGATAGCTAGAAATTGCCGCACCCAGCGGAGTAGATTCGTCGCCACAACTTGGCAAGATCCAGATTTTCTTAAGATCAGGTATTTGAGAAACCTTCATATTTGCTTTGACATTCATAAAAACTCCTCCGGAACAACATACGGTTGATAAATTAGTTTCTTTAATAGCATTTGAAACCCATTCAACCATTTTTTCTTCTACCAGCTTCTGAAATGCACCTGCAATATTGTCAAATCTAAAACCTTCCATTTCTTTTTTTATGTATTTATAAGCTAAATGAGTGTCAAACTTTGCACGAAACTCTAAACCATCCACTACAACCCAGTCTTTTATTTTTTTATATACCTTTTCTACTTGTTCGGCTCTCGCATACGGAGCCAATCCCATAACTTTATATTCGTGCTCATTGGGTTTCATACCAAGATAACGAGTAAGTTCCAAATAAATATTACCCAAACTATCACCCAACCCAGTGGTTGAAATCATTTCAAATTTACCGTTTACAACCTTGGATACTGTAGCGCTTAACCCGTCTCCTTCTCCATCCAAAGTTAGTACTAGTGCATCTTCTTTGTTATATGGAGAAAGATAGTACGCCGGAAACGCGTGACAAAGATGATGGTTGTAACCTTTTACAATTTTTGGATCTAGTTTAAAGTAATCGGCTGTAAAAGCGATTTGCTTTTTTGCCATATATGTTCCAAGAATATTTTTGTATTTGTCATATACAAACGAGTAAATTTCTCTATCAGTATTTAAAAGTATTCTCCACATTAGTCTAAGAAAAATATTTAAAATATTATCTTTCTTATATGAACCATCTGATTCAGTCAGAAAAACAGCGTTCATAAATTCAAAAGGTAATCCAATGCCAAGTATCTCGTCATTTTTATATTTATCTTTAATGTATTTTAGGGAGTGAACTGGAAAGCCTGATTTATTTTTTACATTTACAAATCTCTCTTCACTTACACAATCGATAACCTGTCCATCTAAATTTAAAACAGCAACTGTTGCATTATGTCCATGATATATTCCAAGAAAATATTTCACGGATACAGTATATCAGAATGATACAATCCGCATTATAGCAACTTATTAATTAGATTCTGACGATACTACTGTAACAAATGGATAATAACTACTGTAGTGTTTTTTTATATAATCTAACTCATCTATAAGTCTTGGCGAACTTGGTGACAAAATTATTGAGTTATCTTGTAATAGTAGATACTTAGCATAGTTTGGAAGTGTTACAGTACTAGTATTAAAGTAAAAATTACATATACAAACTAAGTTAATTCCTAAATCATTTTTATGTAAGTTTTCTCCTGCAGTGTATTCTTGCATGGCATTTCGTTGAAAATCTGGATACTGACCAAAAAATAAATCGAATCTAACATCAGGGCTATTTCTCTCATCCATTGAAAAAGTAAGCCAATATTTTTGTCCTATGGTCAGACTATTTAAATTGGTCTCAACTTCTATCATATCTTCTTCTAAAGACATAGTTGATATACTCTTTTTATATACAAACAAAGTTTTACCTTGTGGAAGTCCTTCTGCATCTTCGACTATTTTTACTACCATATTGCCTTTGGGATTCTGAACACGTTTCGCGACAAAAGTAACTTTTGATAAAGACGGTCCTTCAGCTATAAAAGGCTGCGCCATTATATGTTTATATGCCATGCTATAAGCTCTTTTGTCTAAAGGTAAATCTTCGTACTGAGTAGCATTATTAAAGCGTAACAAGACTATATCTGCAGGCTTTATAGGCATACTAGATATAGCGTTTAACGAAACTTCTCTTACTAAATCTTTGCGAGCAAATACATCAGTTAAGTAATACTTAGCCAGTTCTATATATTTGTCTGAATTAACTAAATCGTTGTACTGGGATGTAAAATCATAAGCATCAAGCACCAACAAGTCGGTATTGAAAATTTTATACGATTCTACTCCGTAGTAAAATTTTCTTTGCGATAAATGTTCCATATATTGCTCATCCATACCTACTGAATAATTTGAAGGAATAAATTCGGCGAGTTTTGCAGCACCTCGATCTCGATTTGATGTACTATAAAATATTTTGTTAAAAAAAGAATTAATAACTAGTCTTCTGGCAGTTATAGATTTACTGTCATAAAAAAATACCAAGTAAATCAATACTGAAAATATTAATAAATATGGAATTGCTCTTGATTTAAGAAAGCGTATTTTTTTAAAGTTATCGATTGCGTGAACAAATCCTAGAAAGAAAAAAGGTAACATTGAAGATTGATAATAATTAAAAACGGTAGCAAGTCTCCAATCACTTGATAACATGTTTTGCAAAAAAATTGGAAGTGCAAAATAAGTAAATGGTGACAATAGCGGTATCCAAAAGAGAGGTGAAAACAAATTTTTAATATATATCATCTTACCTTCGACAAAAACCTGAGATATTACTATGTCGGGTCTGGTTAACATCGTAGTAATAATTTGTACAGGGTTGGTACCATAGGCTATAAAAAAACCCCAAATATACTCGATTTTATTAAATTTAGTTATAGGTGTTGGAAATATTCTATTAACTACAAACAAAATAAAAAGCAACCAAGAAATAGAAAGAACGATTGTAAAGATACCAAGTTTTTTTTGCTTAAAGATTAGACACAATATTCCCAGTGAAACTCCTACTGCTGACATGTTTATACGTAACGAGAGTAAGGTTATTAAAAAAGCAATAAACCAACTTTTTTTGTTATAGATTAAAAAATAAATTAGAAAAAATATAAGTGGAATCGAAAACACTTCTTCGGCAAAACCTTCTTGATCAGCATTTATAAACGGTGGATAAAACAAAAATATAACGCAAACTAAAAACGCCAGAAATTTAGACTTAAGATAGTATTGACCAATTTTATAAAGCGGAATGACTGACAACGATAGCGCTAAAGTACTTATAGTATATAACGTCAATGGATGAGGAAATACAAAATAAATTAAAGCAAGTGGTATCAATATTAATGAAAAATGGTATTGAAACATAAAGTGATCTTGGTTTTGCAAGCCATTACAATGCAACCATCTGCCTTGACTACTGTTCCAAAACATTTGGACATAGCTGTGATAATCCATTGATGGGTAAAATGAATTAAATCTGTCTATCTTAAAAAAAAGTGAGTAAGAAAAATACGCAATTACAAGCAAGCAAACTAATATGTCAAATTTATTGAGAGTCAGCAATTTTTTGAATCGATCTACCATTCTAGCTTTCTATCTTTAAGGTATAAAAGGCGTTGTACCGTAAGTATAATTATAATAAACAAAAACCAGATGGCTGCGGTATCTGCTATAACAAATAATTTATATAGTATGAGGATTGGTATAGAAATAAATAGCAAGACGGCTATTATTTTAATATCTCTCTCAGTAATTTCTGACTTAAAATACATTCGAAGCCATACTATAAAAAAGAATAATCCAAAAAGTGAATAATTTAGCCACAAAATATTTAGTAAAGCTAAACATATGCATATAAATAAAGATCTAGAATGTGTATTTACTTTCATTTCTTTTTCTTCACTCCATATAGAAACAAAAACAATATTATAATAATAGATATAAGTAGAATTACAATATTAATTACTAGGGATAAACTTAATACTTGTTGAGGAATAAACTCCAAAGTTAAATCGTATGATGTCTTATTATTAAAATCTATGGGAGTCAAGTACCATCCGTTAAAATAACTTCTGACAGGATAATGTACTTTGTCTAAACTTGCGCCTTTAAATAGATCCATTAAAGATGTTTTACTAGAACTCTTATCATACAACTTCCAAAATTGATTAAATGTTTGACTAAATACCAGTGTATAGGGGTCCGAAGCATTTTCTACGTGAATATTATATTTATTGTTGTCTATTTTTGCATAAGTTATGTTGGGGTAATGTTTATCTGGTTCGCTAACTTTATGTTCTAAAATAACTTTAGGAGTTGGTATTTCTTCGACTTTAAGATTTTCGACATTAAAATTTGAGAAACCATTAATCTGATGCAATCCTTGAAGAAACACATATCCGTGGCTTGCAAAGAAACTGGGCGTAACAACAATTTGAAAATGGTGCAAACAGTTATTGTTTTCTTCTCCACATTCTTTTATAGCAGCAATTCTAGAATCAGGTGAAAAGTTTTGTGAAAAAAGTACATTTTTTAATTGGCTTTTTGGAGGAAATAATTTATCAGAATTGTTTAAAGCAATGTCTTCTACTACGGCTACAATTAAACTTCCCCGACTAACGTTATAGTCAAAAGACAGTAGATAAGATGAGGCATAATTCCATTTTGTAATATCTTTATATTCTAGAGTCGAATCTACAAAATTTAAATTTCTGCCAAATCTTATACCAGAAATTATTGTATTTAATAAACTGTCTTGTCCTATATATCCAGCAGTTTGTGAACTCAAAAACTCTTTATCAGAAGCTGAGGGATTATATTGTTTCCACTCTGTGTAACTTAAGACGTCTGTGTTTTGGTCTGTGCCTACATCAAGCAAATATTTAGTTTCTTTTTTAAGTGGAAGCTGTCCAACATTAATCCAATAATTATCGCCTAAAGTGCTAGATTCTGTGGTTGTAACTAATGAATTTAATTTTGTACCGGATAAATCTCGTAAGACAATATTTAAAGAAGCATATTTAGAGAGAGTGGATTTATCTACATAGACGTTGTAAACAGAATCAATTGGAACTTGAGTTTTAAAACATACGCTGGTACAAAACAACGCTACGCGCGCTTCAAGCCAATACAAAAAATCTTTATTAACAGAAATAATTTCTTTAGTAACAGAACTAGACCCATATGCCGAATAAATAACATCATTGTCGCGATTATTATAAACAATAAACTTTTTTAAAAAATCCCAATATTGCAGGTCGTCTCCTCGTAGGGTATATGTTTCAAAAACATTAATTACATCTTTTAGCTTGCTCAGATAATCACGCAGAACGTAATCTTGCTGGCTTTGCGGGAGCTGAAATTTCTCCAATTCAGAAGCACGTTTAGCGAGTAGCCAAATTAACAAGTCTGTATTAGTATCAAAGGCTCGTTTGGAATAAAGAAGTTCAACAGTTTCTTTGGCTTCAATAAGTTTATATTTTAGTGAGCTCGGGTCAACTTGCGGTTCTGGCCAAGCCCAACCTTTATTCCAAACTAAACTATTTGGTTTAAAAGATTTTTGAAAATCTTGCGGAACTGCAATATACTCATTAAATTTTGTTAGATTATTATAATTTTTGCTTGCAGGAGTATCAATAACGCTTCCTTCTAAATAAAGTTCTGCAGCCACAGGATTGTAGTTAGGTAAGCTAATTACATCTTTAAAATCAGTGTAATCCCCATATAAATAAACATTATTCGTTGTCGGATAGATAAGAGGTAAAATATTTGATTGGGTGTCTTTGTACAATGTCAAAGCCGGGCGATTTAGTAGTTCGGCATATAATTCATTATATTTTTCGTCATTTCTATCTTCATTTAAAATTTTAGATAGCGTACCTGTAGTGTATTCGCCAAAGTTTTTTACAGGGGATAATCCATACTCGTTTATTATCTTATTACTTAAAGACGGTGGAAGTGTTCTACTGCTGTAGCGCCAGTCCACATCATTTTCTTGAAGAACATACGAAACCCGAAAGATCTGAAGTAATCTTTTTAAGTTAAAAGAAGGCGTAGATGAGGTAGAATCAAACATACTAGCGATAGAAATGCCGCCTGGCGAAATATCACCTGACCAACCTCGTAAAATCTGCCCGCCATACAAAAAGTCTAGTGCATTTCCGGCTACACTTAGACCGTATTCCCAATTATGACTACTCGATGTGCCTGTATACGGAAAAACAAGTACATTACTAATATTCTTTTGGCTTTGCAAATAACTTATCATTTCGGTCCAAAAAGACGGAATTTTTACCAGATTGCCCCATTGAGCTCCGTTCCACCTTCTTGCTGGCATGGCCTCTCCTGTCAGCAATGGATAAGCATTTAGAATTACCACTAAGCTCAATATCAAGCAAAGTGACTTTATCGATAGTTTTGAGCTATATTTCATAATTTTTGGAAGTATAGTTTCTAAAGCAAAATAAAGATTAAAAGACATGGCAAATATAAATAGTGGAGTAAATTTTGCAAATGGCTCACGATAGATACGAAACAGTGGTAATACAAAGTAGAGTGCATTGTAAATTAATCCAAATGGACCTTTTTCACCTGCCAATAATATAAACGAAATCACACCTAAAACATTAAAAAATACTATCAAATGATTAAGTTTTCGCTGAGAAAAAAACAAATCACTAAATGATAAAAACGCAATAAAAAGTGTAGAAATAAGAAAAAATCCATAATCAAAACTTATATAAAATGGATAATATGGATTGCCATTGTGATAACTTCTCCAGCTCCAAGCTCCTATAAATCTAAAGTGATCAAAAAAATAACCACTAGCCAATGCCGAAAAAACGTTTAAACCATTAGAAGTCTCTGAAAATTTCGGAAGTAAATTCATAGCTAACGGAATCATCCAAAATAAATTAGCAATGATAACAAACAAAAAAAGAAATAACGTTACTATAGAAATCTTAAGTTTTTTTCCGTTATTAGACGAAAATAACAAATAAAAAACGATATAAATAAGCATCAATAAATACGGGATCGTAAACAATGGCAAATTCGCCCCCAGAGAAGATGACAAAATTGAAACTACAACTATGTAAAATAAATAAATCAATTTTTGAGTATTAACCAATTTGTAGAATAAGTAAAAAAATACAGGTAATACTACAAATAGTAGATCAAGTCTTTCATTCACAGGCCCAAGTGTTCTAAAAAGATTAAATGTATAAAGTAGCGCTGGTGGTAAAAATAAATATTTATTAGCATGTGGAAAAAGCTTTCTTAAGCACAAATAAAAAAACAATGATGCTAAAAATGTAGACAAAAAGATAAAAATAACCGAAGGGTGCACATATTCTTGAAATATCGATAAAATAACCCATATATAAGAAAATAAATAGATATTTGACTGGTGAAACGACATAAAACCAAAATTTATTTTAGGTTCCCACATCGAAAAGAAATTATAATAATGATTGTTAATATATATCGAAGATTCTCCACCTTCTACGATTCCATGAGACAAAATATAACTTTTAATAGTTAGTAAAGATAAGATAAAAAATAGTCCGATGATAAGTAAATCTGTGGATAGAAATGATTTGAGAATTTTTTTTACAGCAATGGCCATAAGATATATTAGCACACTACTTAAAGTCCGGAATGCCGCCATTTTTGCGAAAAGCTTCGAGTTTTGAGTAATTAAAATGCATTCTGAAAAGCAGCTGTAGATCGCTTACAACTCTAAGCTGTTGTACTTTTTTTCTTAGACTTATAGTGCTTTTGATATTTTGTATGTTCCAAATATAAGCGTCTGTATAGCATTTAACTACTCTATGTTTACCTAGGCATAAAAGTAATAAGATTTCGACAGCGTGTATTGCCAATAGCGCTGGCAATAGTATAAAAACCGTGAGCATTGAGTAATTTTTAAGTAAATTTCTAAGTACATTCTTTTCATTCAAATAACGCCTAAAATAACTCGACGAGTACTTTTCATTATTGGCTGCATTACCACCTAATACAAATCCACCACTGTAATGATAAATTACACTCTCGGAACAAATTTTTATTTTAAACCCCATCAGCTGTGCACGCCAACTTAGATCTACATCTTCTTGAAAAATAAAAAGCTCGTCATCAAACTGTCCTATTTTGAAAAAATCAGATTTTTTTATAAATATTGCAGCGCCATCTACATAAAACAATTTTGTTTTTGAAATATCAGCATACCCAAACGGGTAACCAAATATATCCATACCGTTTCCACGAAGTGGGTGTTCAAATCCCTTTTTGCCAACATCCTGCTGCGGACCTAAAATTGTATTTTCTTCGTAGCAAGAAACTAGTTTTTCTATAGAGTCGTCGTGCAACTCTGTATCATTATTTAAAAATAACAAAAAATCACCATCGGCTTGGCCGGCAGCAATATTATTGGCTGTTGCATAGCCATAATTCTTAGGATTCTTTATAAACTTGATTTCAGGAATTTTCTCGCAATATTCTTGACTCTGATCTGTTGAGTTATTGTCGGCAACAATAATTTGAATGTCAGAATATGTTTGATTTTGAATTGTAGGAATGCACTTTTCCAAAAAATCTTTACCATTATAATTTAAAACGATAATACTAACTTTAGGCATTAAATTTTTATTTTAAACAATTTATAAATTAATTTGTCGTTGTAAAATTTACTCAACACTAATTTATCTACTTTTAAAAATCCAAGGAATTTTAATATATATCTACCCCATAAACGTTTATTATAGTAATTTTTATAACCACCACGTTTGACAGAATTAAATTCAATCTCGATCATGTTTCCAAACTTTAAAATATGTGTTCTAGCAATAGCCTCAGGATTAAACCGGGTTAAAAACCCGCTATCTCTTAATCTTAATGCTAAATCTAAATCTTCTGGTTTTCTATCAACCCATAAATAGGTCTCATTCCAAAGAATCTTTTCAACAATGCTTTTTTTAAATATGTGAAGTTGTCCGCCTAAAAATACTTTGTTGTCATGGTCTTTATAATCTAAAAGTGAAACAAAGTTGTAGCCCACGTTATATATAGGATAAAAAGTTCCTCTACCACTATCTAAAACAACCCAGTCGCCTACTCTTTTATCTTCAAAAAGCTGTTTACAACCCAAATGTTCAAAGCAGTTTCCCCAACTTTGCATTCCTTTATACCAGTCTTTATCTAAAAACAACCTATCGTGAAGCATACAGATATTTTCATATTTAGCTTGCTTAACTATTAGATTTTTCTTTTTGGTAATCCATGCTTCGTAGTACCTTTGTTCAAACGGAATATAATGAATATCATTTTCATCTCGTACATAATATTGCCCACATACTAATATCTCGTAATTAGGAATCTTTTGGCTACGTATAGACTCAATTAGAGTATTCATCCATTCATCTCGTTTGCCGTTTGTAATAATTCCAAAAGTCCATTTATCCATTGAATCATTTGGAATAGTAGAACTCTTAGTTTTTTTGCAGACAAATCTTACATATCCATCTTCGGATACGGGAACAATGGTAGTTTTAAAGGGTTTTGGTAACAGAGTCTTTAGATCTAAATCTTTTAGATAGTAATTTTCTCTATCGGTTATGTAATTAGATATATCTTCAATGCTTTTATTTTCTGTTTCAGCTTTTTCTATAGATCCGTGATATACGATTTCATAGTAATCTTTCCATAACCACCACATATACTCTTCTAATTTATGAAAATCGCAAAGCAGATTTGGTCTGTAGTCAATTACCAGATATCCGCCAACAGACAACATATTGAACCATTCTTTAAGCAAAATATTAGTAAATTTAGTTAGATTCACATTATCAAAGGAGTAAATTAAATCCAGCAAATCTTGGTCGTATATCTTAGTAGGATGATAAAGTTGGTTAATATCAGCACCAAAATGCTCTGTCGAGGTAAGTCTTTTTTCTGTAGAAACGTCTAGTGCTTTCATAGGTTATTTATAGCATATTATATCTATTAGGTGTGTCTTTTTTAGGAGTTTAGATACTATATTTACTGGAATTCCACACACATTTACGATAGTCGATACAAAAAGATTATTAGGAAAATGAAATTTTATAATCAAAAGCTTATATACATTAGATACAAGCCCATATTTATGAAGTGGGTATATTATTTTGACATTATTAAAACCAGTAAGTATTAAATGTATAGATTTCTCAGAAAAAAAATGAATATGATCGGGTAAACTCAATTGATCAAAATTATCTTTTAGGATGTCGTAAGATATTGATCTAATATTAGGAATTCCTAAAACAATTTTTCCGCCTGGTTTTAAAACTCGCTGACATTGTTGAATAACATAAACTGGATTAGAAACATGTTCTAATACTTGATTAATACGAATTAAATCAACTTGAGAATCTGGTATTAAAATTAAATCTTTATAAGTTTCGTGGCCATTTTTTCTAGAAGCTTCTACAACCCAATCTAATATTTCTACGTTGTAAGTTTTATTTCCTAATTTTTTGTAAAAATTTAATGCAAAACCGTCACCGCCTCCAACATCTAAAACTGTTCCATTTTTCAGATATGGCATATTTTGATATCTAGAAAAGTTTTGCAAAATATTCCAAACAAAGTTTATAGGAAAAATATTTTGGTGAGCAAAAAACCAGTCAAAAAGTGTGGAGAGTTTGTCTCCAGCTGCATTATAGGCGTAGTAGGTATCGTCATATATATTTTTATCTAGATGATTTGTTCGAAAAATATGCGAGCAATTGGTGCATTCATATAAATCATAAGTGTCTGTATCTGATTGAACATTAATATTCCCTTTAATATGGGTAAAAAATTTTACGGGTGATTGGCATACCGGACATGTCATAGACTAATAGTATATGGCATATTGATCTCATTGGGCAGAACTTTCCAAGTGCCAAAGCCGAATATAAATTTGCTTACCTGCAATTTGCCTAATTCAATTTCTTTATATTTATTTGCAAAAGCTAAGATTTTATCTGCAGATTCATCGCAACATAAGCGCAGCAAATTTGAATGAACTGCAACAGTATAGTAAGGCTCACTAAACGGTAAACCGCTTTTTTTGATTAAATTTCGTAAATTATCTCTATAAATGTTTATATCAATCGAAGGATACCCAGCTATTACGAGACCCGTTGGAACTGCAATAACATGTTTAAACACAACTTCAAAAGGCTCTAAATCTTTAAAACTATCGCTAATAATTGGTTTATATTGATCCAGGTTAATTTTAGATATTCCAGCTTCTTCAGATAAAACTCCAAATATTTGCATAAATGTAAAGTGAATAGACGCCTCAAGTGGACCTTTAGGTTTTTGAGTATAAACAATTTGAGACGGAAATGCTGTTTTAACCTCATTTGTTAACTTGGTTAAATTTTCGTCTTCAAACGATTCATACAAAGCTAAAATAGCTAACCCTACGCGTTTGTCAGGTGCTGTATTTTTGAGAGTTTCATCATATTTGACTCCTTTCTCGCGAATTATTTGTCTATTTCTATCGCTCATTTCGTAGTAAATTTCTGGATAAGTCATAGAGTTTTAATCTCGGCCTTTATATTAGCACTTGTTTTATTCGAAGCGATAATTACAGCATTATTTGGAATCGATAATTCTCCAGCAGCGCTATCGCTTAAGGCGTTGAAATATTTTATCGCGCACCTCATTACGCCTAAGTGAGATAAGACTAAAATCGGATACGATGTCTTTTTAAGTTGCAGAAAAAACGGTTGTAACCTGGCATATAAATTTGCATAACTTTCGCCGTGGATTTTATTAAATGACCCTGGATGTTTAAAATTAAATTTATCTTTTTCTCGTAGATGCCAAAGTTTAGAGCTTTGTAGATCTTTTTTGGATTTTCCTTCCCAACTTCCATAACAGATTTCTTTAATTTCTTGTCTAACTTCATGATCGATACTTATTTTTTCTGAAAGTAAAACGTAACTTCTAAAAACTCTGGGTAACGGACTTACTAATACTTTTTTGACATACAAAGGTTTTATAAACTCCGCCAAAGCAAATACTTCTGAAATGCCTTGCTGAGTCAGAGGAGAATCGGCATACCCTTGAAATTTTTCTTCTTTATTAAATATCGTTTGCCCGTGTCTAGCAAAGATTACTTGCATAAGCTTAGTATAATAAACTTAAATGAATACTCAAATAATTACTCATCGTGGATTAGAACCATCTAGAAAAAGCTTTTTTAAAGAAAGTAGCTATAAAGCCTTTGAAAATCACCTAAAAAGAGGCTTTGGAATTGAATTTGATGTCAATTTTACTAAAGACAATAAACTGGTCGTGATTCATGATAAAAATCTAAAGAGAATAAGTAAAAACAAAGATGAAAGAAATATAACTGATGTGACTTTAAGAGAATTGAGAAAATATAATATAAGTACTTTTGAGGAAATATTAAGCCTTATAAAAAAATGCAATTCAGAATTAAATTTTTTGCATTTAAAAGGAGGCTTTCAAGAAAAAAAGTATTTAGAACTTTTGACCTCGAAATTAAATAAACATAAGCAGCTGCATTCAAAAATAATAATATTTGATGTTAAACCTCAAACAGCAAAAAACTAAAAGCACAAATTGAAACTCTACAACTCGCACCATCAGTTGCCCATAAAAAAGACATTAAAAGATTTAA
>DATIHK010000075.1:0-14536 GCA_035480775.1 Saccharimonadales bacterium (SeqCode)
GGTGTTGAAGGTGCTTTGTAGCTGAGTGTATTTAAAAAGTTGGTTTTGTACTTTTTTAGGCATGGCGTCTTTTTTGAGCTCGATCATAATCCTCATTCCTTCGCGGTTAGATTCGTCGCGCAAATCTGAAATGCCTTCGATCTTTTTGTCTTTGACCAAATCTGCAATTTTAGCTATTAGAGTAGCTTTATTAACTTGATAGGGAATTTCGGTGACGATGATGCGGGTGCGACCTTTAGTTTCTTCGATTTCTGACTTGGCGCGGGTTACTACTCTTCCCTTTCCGGTTGCATACATTTGGATCATTTCTTTTTGGTCGTAAATTGTTCCGCCGGTTGGAAAATCTGGCCCTTTTATAAAATTAACAAGTTCATCTACTGTAGCTTCTGAAGCGAAATCTGCTTCGACAACTTGGTTTTCGGAGTCTTTAGTTGGAGCTTTTCCTATCACACTAGCTTTGTCGATCATAAAATTAATTCCATCGACAACTTCGGTTAAATTATGTGGAGGAATATTGGTTGCCATTCCGACAGCAATTCCTGCTGCGCCGGTTAGTAAAAGAGTTGGCAATAATGATGGAAGATACGAAGGTTCGTCATTTTGCAGATCATTTAGCAAAAAATCTACAGTATCGTTGCCGATATCACGGTAGATTTCATCGGTAATTGGAGAAAGTTTACACTCGGTATATCGCATTGCTGCAGGAGGATCTCCGTCGATACTTCCGAAATTTCCTTGTGGCGCGATCAAAGGATATCTAAGCGAAAAGTCTTGGCCCATTCTAACGAGAGCGTCATAAACCGAAATGTCTCCGTGTGGGTGATATTTTTTTAAAACTTCTCCGACAACGGCAGCGCACTTGTGATACTTACCAGATGCTGTCATCGATTGATCTTGCATCGCGTAAATGATACGTCGTTGAACAGGTTTTTGGCCGTCTCTAATGTCTGGAAGTGCTCGCGAAACAATAACCGACATCGCATAGTCAAGGTATGCACTTTGCATTTCGGAGGTAATATCTGATCTTATTATGGCTGTGTTTTTGTCTGGATTTTCTCCGGGATTTTCTGGTATTAATTCGGTTATTTCTTCGGTCATGGCCTTAATATAGTATCAGCTTTGTAAGGCCTTTTCAATCGCAGGAGCAATGTCTTTTTTGCGACTAATCACAGGTCCAACATCGAATATATGATCATCACTAACTGCTGTAAATGCTTTTTCGAGAACTCTCTTTTCATCATCTGTTGAGCAAATTGCGTGTGAGTTTAGTTTTAAGATGTCAGTTACAAAAAGATAGGCTTGAGCTACTCCCTGCTTGGCTCTGACATCAGCCAGTGCTTTAATAATTGAGTCTTTTTGCGCGATTACTTTGTCGGGTTCTACAGTCTCAACCTGTCCAATAAAGACTTTTTTAGTTCCAAATTCAAAAACTTTTACATCTTTGTTAACTATTTGTTCAGCGGACAAGCCTGTTAGATCAGATTTAGCTTTAAAAAGTTCAAAGATCAATTCTTCCATATTCCAACCATTATTTTGGGTAATTTTGTGAGCGATAGTCGAATCTACGCCTGTAGTAGTTGATGATTTTAAACCGACAGTATCTGATAAGATGCCGCATAACATTAGTCCTTCAATGTCTTGTGGAGCTTTAAATTTGTAAATTTCAAACAACTCATAAATAATTGTGGAAGTAGAACCAACCGGTTGCACATTAATGCGCACAGGTGTCGGAAAGTTTATATTTACTTTGTGGTGGTCAACAATTTCTATAATTTGCTCGTGCGTAACCTTAGGGTGTGGATGTCTTTGTGATTCTTCGTTGTGATCGACCAATATAAATTTGTCTGATGGATCAATTGTGAATTCATCCAAACTTTTGGGCATGGCAACGCCAAACTTATTAAAGACAAACTGTGTTTCTTTGTTTGGATCGCCTGGTCTAACCGGTATTATTTCGGCGTCTTCGTATCTTTTAGATTGTTTTAAAAATTCGGCGTATTCAACGGCTGAGGCAATTGCATCTAAGTCTGGGGAAATGTGTCCTGTTATGTATATTTTCATGCATAGTAGTTTAGCAAATTTTTGCGCAAAACAGAATCAGCCTTTATAATGCAAATAACCCATAACCATAAAAGCGAGGAGACCGCTGTGAGAAAGAGATTTGTTTATATTCCCCCCTTGGCAATGCTGGCTGCTAATGCAATTTTATTGTGGTCACATTTATTAACAATGTGGGTGGGATTGACTTTTCTTCTAGCTGTTTTAGCTCTAGCTTTTGCGCTTCTTCTTTTGATTGTTCCCCCGCAAGATGGCGAGGCTTTAATTCCTATAGAAGAAAAAGTAGGCATGGTGTTAATGGTGTTGTCAATTTTTCTGCAAGCTATGTCGATTTATTTGGCATACATAAAGTAGTATCCAGCATATATAAATGACCTTCGTCTCAGATATATCGAGTCGAGGGTCGTTTTTTTACAAATTATACTAAGTCAATATTAGCCTGTTTAGCGTGAGTTTGAATAAATCTTCGTCGTGGAGGTACTTCGTCGCCCATAAGCATCGTAAAGACTTCGTCGGCTTTTGCGGCGTCTTCTACATGTATTTGTTTTAGGCGTCGCGTTTCGGGGTTCATAGTAGTTTCCCAAAGCTCTTCGGCGTTCATTTCTCCTAATCCTTTAAAACGTTGAATAATTGATCTACTTCCTTCGGGAGTTTTTAAAAACTTGCTGCGTTCAGCATCGTCAAACAAATATTTCTTTTCTTTACCCCAAGTTGCTTTATACAAAGGTGGAACTGCGACAAATATATGTCCGTTGGCTAAAATTTCACTCATATGTCGATAGAAAAAGGTTAAATACAAAGTCATAATATGGCTTCCGTCAGCATCTGCATCAGACATTATGATAATTCGGTTGTATCTAAGTTTACTGGGATTATATTGCTCACCTATTCCGGCTCCGATAGCGATAATAAGGTTTTTAAATTTGTCAGAATCTACTATCTTGTCTAGATGGGCTCGTTCAGTATTTAAGATTTTTCCAAATAATGGAAGTATTGCTTGGATACGGCGGTTACGACCTTGCTTGGCACTTCCACCTGCTGAATCTCCTTCAACAATAAAGAGCTCTGTTTTACTAGCGTCGCGTTCTGAGCAATCAGCCAATTTTCCTGGTAAGACTCCCCCACCTTCGAGAGCACTCTTACGAATAACAGTGTCTCGCGCAGCTTTAGCCGCCATACGAGCTTTAAGTGCGAGTAGATTTTTCTCGACGATTGCTGCAGCGTCTCGGGGATTTTCTTCAAAGAAAGCGTCCAAAGCTTCTTTGACCACAGTTTCCACAGCATTTCTGACATTCGAATTGCCCAGTTTGCCTTTGGTTTGGCCTTCAAACTGTAGTTCTGAAGAATCCATATTGATTGAAACTATTGCAGTTAATCCTTCGCGTAAATCGTCTCCAGATAAGTTGGCGTCTTTTTCTTTTAGTAACCCGCTCTTTCGGGCGTACTCATTAATAGTACGAGTTAATGCGCCGCGGAAACCTGTTAAGTGGGTTCCACCTTCGGCGGTTCTTAAATGGTTGGCAAAGCTAAGTACATTTTCATTAAAAGAATCGTTGTATTGTAGTGCGCATTCCACTAAGACGTTATCCATTTCTTTTTTTACCGAGAAAATGTTTTCATTTAGAGGTTTTTTACTGCGATTTAAGGCCTGCAGGTAAGCTTTGACGCCTCCTTCAAAATAAAAGGCAAAATGTTGTTCGTCAACACGATGGTCTATTAATTCAAATTTAATGCCTGAAGTTAAATATGCATATTCTCGTAGCTGATTTATAAAAAATTTAAAGTTAAAAGTAGTGGTTTCAAATATGGAATCATCGGGTAAAAACTGCACAATTGTGCCTGATTCATATGGCCAGTTAGCAAGATCAAGTTCCCAGGTAGTTCCTTTAATTTTGGTAACAGGTTTTTTGGGATCTAGTTTTTCGACTGGTCTTATAACATGTCCGCCATCTGTATATTCTTGAATTACCCACTCTGGTGCACGATGAACGATAACTCGGGTCCATTTTGATAAAGCGTTAACGACAGATGCTCCTACTCCGTGTAATCCCGAAGATACTTTATAGCTTCCTCCGCCAAATTTTCCTCCGGCGTGAAGTTTGGTATAGGCCAGCTCAAGCGCAGAAACTCCGTAGCCTTTTTTAATTCCATAAGGAATTCCCCGGCCATTGTCATAAACGGCTACAGAGCCATCTTTAAAAAATTCCAACTTAACATGATTGGCAAAGCCTGCAATGGCTTCGTCCATAGAGTTATTGACGATTTCTGTAATAAGGTGGTGTAAACCATCTTGGCCGGTAGAACCTATATACATTCCAGGGCGTTTACGGACTGGTTCTAGACCTTCGAGCACTTGTATCTGCTCTGCATCATAGCTTTCTTTTTTTGCTGGCATACTAGGTTTTGCTTTATTTTCGGACATAGCTTTACTAGTTTATAGTAAACGACTGCTGGTTTCAACTGGTGTATTATCACTTTAACCTACGAAAGGAGTCACTATGGACCCGTGGAAATATCGCGGTTGGGATTTGAAAAGCAACGATGTTATGGGGCAGATCGACGAAGTTGTGCAGATATTATGCCTTGGTATCCACGATCCTTACATTATGGATGTTTGGGGTGAAACCACCATTTATCCTCGGCCTGAAAGGTTGGCAAATATACAAGGTGGTTTGGCTGGTGAGTTTATGGGTCTTTCACAAGCTGGTAAATCTACGGTTCATAAAGCCCTTGCTGGTATGAGGTTTCCGCCTGATACATTGGAAGTGTCAGACGAATTTCCCGGTATGCTCGACCTTGAAGCGGATGTAATATCTTTCTTAAAAAAAGGTGATTTGGAAGAAGCAAATCGAGTATACGAGACCTTAAAATTGCAAGTAATGCGACAAACAATTTTGGATCAACTAATTTGGCACAATCGTAAAAAGATAACTGGTGAAAAAGGCTTTAAGCACAAAATTGTCTATCGTAGCGCAAATGATTTATTAGCTTTTACCAGAATTCTGATTCCCGGAATAAAGCCAACTCACGATCGTATACAAGAACAACTACAAACTTGGGTAGAAGCCATGTGGTATGCCGGCGAAACTGATTTCGTTATTTTGTGGGGCATAACTTTTGAAGAGGCTGTACATCGTCGAATCTTACAAGGGTTACCTGCATATGGAAGAATTGTTAACCCAGACATTTGGCCATTAGTTGCACGTGGATATGATTGGTGGCGTTTTTATATGTTTAAAGAACTACGCGACCGCTTTGGAATTGGTTTGTTAACAATTGATGGAACAAAGTCGGCTGAACATAATTTGCGAAGGGTTAAGTATTATGTTCGCAATTGTGTAAAGTTGTACCGGGCTCTGCATCCTGATGAATGAGGTCTTACTTTGCCTGTAAGGCCTCTTTTTTTGGGTTGAACGTGAGTATGCTATAGGGTATAATGTATCTAAACAAGGACAACTACTAGCAAGCATAGGAGTACAGGAGACCACAATGCTTCCCCGAAATAAGTACATCATCAACGGGTTCAGCACATCGTTCAGCATCACGACAGCCGTGTTTAGCCTTATTTTCGCTGTAGGAGTCGGCATCGCCGGTTTTCTGACTCCTGATGGCTCGTTCTTGTATTGGCTGGCAGGTTGCTATTTCGTAGCAACATACATCACTGCCGGCATTATCAAGGACGCAGCGATTCGACGAGGTTGGAAGTGCATCGGGATTATCTGGTGGGCTTTGGTCTTTACGCCGCCCATCGGCCTGATTGCAGCAATTCTCGTGCGCTTTGGTTTCTGAACGGCTTGGGGCGACCACAACTTTGACTAAACATCGAAGTGTGCTCGCCCCGAATTTTTTTAAATCAGATTTAATACTAGGTGTTCCAAAGCTAACCTTAAATTGACATTAGTTTTTTCTAAATCATCTTTTATCTTTAATATATATTCAAGATTAGCCTTTTTTACCGAAGCTACTTTAGGATTGCTAATCATGTCTTTGTGTTCTTCTTCTACCCAACTTTCTAAAAGTTTTAGTACTTCATCTTTTTCTTCTTTGCTTTGAATTTCTGCCCAACTGAGTCTTTCTCCTATTGGCATGACAAGTACTTTATTAACGGAGTTAATTCCTTTAACGGAGTTTGCTTCAGACGACTCCCCTACTCTTTCTGCTTCTATTTCATAATCGAGTTTTATTTTTTGACACCTTGATTGAACTGTAGGAAGTAAATCGTTTTCATTGCGGGCGCCTAAGGCGATGGTTGCGTATGCAGGAGGCTCTTCGAGAGTTTTTAGTAAAGCATTTTGACCATCGGGTGTAATTTTTTGAGCATGTGGAATAACTACAGCTTTAAATTTTGCTTCAAACGGTTTTTGGTTGACAAACTTTATGACAGATTTGATTTGGTCTATCGAAATGCTACGTTTGTCTTCTAATGTTTCGACAATTAGTACATCCGGACCTGGCAGTTTTGATAAGCCAAGATCTCGCAGAATCTCTGTAGTTTTAAGACTACGCGCCTCATCATTTCCACCAAATATTAATATTGCGCCATTTAGCATCTATTGCATGATACCAAAAAATACTGTTATCATTGAATGGTCAAACCTGCCTATGCCTACTGTCGATACTATAAAAGGAATTGAAGAAGTTTTATACGATAAGAAGTTAATATCTTCTGATCAACTTTCTGCCATTAAATTTGAGCATGTAAACACCGGAAAAAGCATTGAACAAATTATTAAAGAGCGTGGCTATGTTGGTTCTAGTGATTATGCCGAAGCTTTAGGTGAAGTTTATGGAATTGGCTATGTTAATTTAACTGGTAAACAAATTGATGCAAGTTTATTTGATGTCGTTCCTATTGCTACAGCTCGCAAAAATAATGTAGTTCCATTTGAACTTAATGATAAAAAGCTTTCTTTGGCAATGGTTGATCCTCTCGATCTTCAAACAATTGATTTTATTGAACGAAAATCCGGTTACAAAGTTTTACCTTTTATCGCAACTCAAAAAGACATTGATAAAATTTTAGAAGATCAAAAAGGTAATGCTATCGGAAAAGAAATTACCGAAGCACTCGAAGAAATTTCTCAAACGACATTAAAATTAGATGAAGGTCAAGGCGATTTAACCGACGCAACTTTAAGAGATGCTCCTATAGCGCGTATCGTAGGAATGATTTTGGAAACTGCTGTTAAAACTGGTGCTTCTGATATTCATATCGAGCCAGGTGAAAAAGAATCTCGTCTTCGCTACAGAGTTGATGGAATTTTAGAAGAAAAAAGAAACATTCCAAAAGAAATGCATGATTCCATCGTCGCTCGTATTAAAATTTTAGCCAAAATGAAGATTGATGAAAAGCGCGTTCCACTTGATGGACGATTTAAAATTCAAGTCGGAAATACACAGACAGACCTGAGAGTTTCAACACTTCCTACTATTTATGGAGAAAAGGTAGTTATTCGTTTGTTAAAAGAAGAAGGTCAAGTATTTACTTTTAAAGATTTGGGAATGCGTGGTTTGTCTTTGAAACACCTTGAAGAAGCCATCTTAAAACCAAACGGAATGATTTTGGTTACCGGTCCTACTGGTTCTGGTAAAACAGTTACTTTGGCTTCGGCGCTAAGTAAATTAAATACAGTTCGAGTAAATATCGTAACTCTCGAAGATCCTGTTGAAATTAGAGTAGAGGGCACAAATCAGTGTCAGATAAATCCGCAAGCCGGACTTACTTTTGCAAACGGTTTACGCTCTTTCTTGCGACAAGATCCAAACATCATAATGGTAGGAGAAATTCGAGACGGTGAAACCGCTGAGCTGGCAGTTCAGGCTGCTTTAACAGGACATTTAGTTTTGTCTACTTTGCATACAAATTCAGCAGCTGGTGCACTTCCACGTTTGTTAGATATGGGAGTTGAAAACTTTTTACTCGCCTCAACTGTTAACGTCGTAGTCGCGCAACGTCTTGTTAGAAAAGTTTGCCAATATTGTAAAGAAGAACTAGATGCTCCAAAAGAAGTGCAAGAAGATATTATGAGAATTTTGGGAGATATCGAAAAATCAGATGTTTTGATGCACAAAGATCACGATATAGCTAACTCTATAAAAAAATTAAAAGAAGGTCATATCAAAATTTTCAAAGGAAAGGGTTGCGATAAATGCGGCAATACAGGGTATAAAGGACGACTCGGAATCTTTGAAGTTCTAGAAATTACTGATGAAATTGGAAAGTTGATATTAGAAAGCAGTCCTGAAAATAAAATTGAAGCAATGGCAGTTGAACAAGGTATGCTTACTTTACTTCAAGATGGTTATTTTAGAGTTTTAGAGGGTGGAACATCTCTCGAGGAGGTATTGAGAGTCGCTAAGTAAAACTAGTCTAGTTTCTTAAGCGATCTTATTAAATAAAATGAGTCAAAAAATGAGTCCCACACAATTATTAGAAAAAACCGTAAGCCTAAACGCTTCGGATTTGCATTTATCTGTAGGAGCTTATCCTATTGTAAGAATTAATACCGTTTTGCAGCCGCTGGAAGATCCGTCTCCCCTAACGGTTGATGATATTGAGACATTTTTGTCACAAGTTTTAGAAAAAGAACAAAAAGATTTATTTGATGTTAATAAAGAATTAGATTTTTCTATTTCGTTGGGTAACAAAGCTCGTTTTAGAATTAACGCTTTTTATCAAAAAGGTTATCCATCTGTAGCTTTGCGGGCAATTCCGATGGTTATTCCGTCGTTAAGTCAATTAAACCTACCAGAAATTGTTTTTAATATAAGTAATTTAGAGAGTGGACTTATATTGGTCGTAGGTCCTACCGGTCATGGTAAATCTACAACGATTTCTGCGATTATCGATAAAATAAACGAGACTCGTGGCGAGCATGTAGTTACAATTGAAGATCCTATCGAATATATTTTTACTAACAAAAAGTCGTTGGTCGAACAACGTGAGCTTTATGTTGATACTCATTCTTGGGAAGAAGCACTAAAGTCAGTTTTACGACAAGATCCAAACGTAGTTTTGATTGGTGAAATGCGAGATATAGCTACTATGACTGCAGCATTGCAAATTTCTGAAACCGGTCATTTAGTTTTTGCGACTTTGCATACTAATTCGGCTGCGCAAACGGTAGAAAGAATTATCGCTTCTTTTCCTGAAAATCAGCAAAACGAAGTGCGTTTACAGCTTGCCCAAACGGTGGAAGTTATTTTGTCACAGCGCTTAATCCCATCTGCCGCTAAAGGTGTAATTCCTGCTGTCGAAATTATGTTGGCAAGTGATGGAATTAGAAACTTAATTAGAGAAGGCAAAACACATTTAATAGACAATATTATAAGTACCAGTGCACATTTAGGTATGATTTCGATGGAACGAAGCCTAGCTGATCTTGTTAGAAGTAATTTAATAGATATTAATGAGGCTGTTAAATATTCGTCTCGTCCAGATGAGTTAAGACGATTAGTAAAGGATAGAAAGGCCTAAAATGCCAGTTTATAGTTATACTGCACGAGATTCAAATGGAGTAAAAAGGCTCGGAACTGTTGACGCGCGAAGCGAACAAGTTGCAGTAACTCTTCTCAAAAATCAAGGGCTTTTTGTCGTTAACTTAGATGAACAAAAGGCTAACTTTTTTGATCAGCTCCTTAACTTTAGAGGAGTTCCTCAAGGTGAAGTTGTAAATTTTACCCGACAATTTTCGACAATGATTTCGTCAGGTTTGCCTATTTCACGTGCACTAGAAGTTTTAGGCGAACAAGCCTCAAATAAAAATTTTCAAAAAATATTGCTCGATTGTTTACGCGACGTTGAAGGAGGCGCTGCCCTCTCGGCTGCTATGTCCAGATATCCAGAAGTTTTTTCTGAGACTTATGTGGCACTTGTTCGTGCAGGTGAGTCGTCTGGTAAGCTAGATGAAATTTTGAAAAGACTTGCAGAAACTATGGAAGCACAGCGCGAACTTTCGTCCAAATTTAAAGCAGCAATGGTTTACCCAATTATCGTATTTTTCGCTATGATCGGAGTTTTTGTTTTAATGATGGTATTTGTTGTTCCAAAGTTAGCTGATATGTATGTTAGTTTAAATGTACCTCTTCCTTGGATAACCAAAGAAATGATTAATTTATCCAAATTTATGACTCACAATGTCTTATTACTTATTGCTATGACGATTGGAGCAGTCTTAGGTTTTAGATATTTTATGAAGACTCAATTTGGTTTTGAATTTTTGTCTGCTCTGACATTTAAATTACCGGTATTTGGAAAAATCAACAAACAACGTGATTTGATTCAATTTACCAGAACTTTGTCTTTACTTATTTCGTCGGCAATTCCAATTGTAGAAGCTTTAAAAATTGTTTCAGCTGTAGTTGTAAATAAGCAGTTTAAAGATTCGGCTTTGCAAGCAGCTTTAAATGTAGAAAAAGGCAATTCATTATCAGATTTTTTTAAACACGAAAAAAACTTTCCTCCACTTATAGCTCAAATGGCGTCAGTAGGAGAAGAAACGGGGCAACTTAACGTTACACTAGACAAGGTAGCAGAATATTATGATTCAGAAGTTGATCATTCAGTAAAAGGTTTGTCAGCCGCTTTAGAGCCAATCATTCTTATTTTGTTAGGAGGTATGGTAGGAGTACTAATTATTTCTATCATAGTTCCAATCTACAAAATTACATCCGCTATCTAGCGGACTTTTGAGAGGGGGTGAAATGTATGTACAATCAAAAAAGAGAAAAAGGATTTACCTTAGTAGAACTTTTGGTAGTCGTTGCTATTATCGCTGTCTTAGCAGGTGTTTTGTTGCTCGCTATTAATCCTGTTGCATTATTGCAAAAAGGTCGAGATGCAAAGAGACTTGAAGATATGGACGCGTTAAGTAAAGCAGTTACCTTAGCCTTAGCCGATGGCGAAGTCACACTAACCGCAACCGGATCATGCAGTACTTGCTCAAGTTTATCAGGAACACAAGCTGTAGACGGTACAGGTTGGCTTAAATTTGCTATCCCTACAGGAAAGACAGGTCTCTCCAAATTCATTTCTTCCCTTCCAGTCGATCCATTAAACACTGGTGCTAGTGTTTACACTTATGGTGCAACAATTTCTCAATACGAATTAAACACCGTATTAGAATCACCTGATAACTTAAACAAGATGACCACAGATGGTGGAAACGATGCAGGGACTTATGAAATTGGAACCGCATTAACTATTTTGTAAGCCAGTTTCTCTGTCTCTTTTTTGAGTAAACCTCAAAAAAGAAGGAGTCACTGCTCCTCTTTTTTATGCTTAAGCATAAAAAGGATCGTATAAGATTACGGAATAGTTGCGTGTATATACGCTTGAAGAACCTTCTCGTAAGAGAAGGTTCTTCTATGTATAATGGTTTTATGCTCTTTATATATTATTTTCTAGTATTTATTGGTGGATTGTTTGTTGGATCTTTTTTAAATTTAGTATCTGATCGAGTTGTTCGCAAAGAATCTATATTATTCGGCCATTCTAAATGTGAAAATTGCAAAACAAATCTTGGTCCAAAAGACCTTATTCCCCTACTCTCATTTATTTTTATAAAAGGTAAATGTCGCTACTGCAAAACTAAACTATCTTTGTATTATCCACTTGCCGAATTGCTAACCGGTTTATCTTTTGCAGGAATTGCCTACTTTTTAGGAGTTTTTACAAATTCAGATGCCACTAACATTGTTAAATTTGTATATCTTGCAGTTATCGTTGGGACCTATATTGTCTTGTTGCTAACAGATTTAAAATTCAGACTTATTCCTGATAAAGTTGTTTATTTTGCAATTATTACGGTTTTAGCTTTTATTTTGGTAAGCAATGTTTATGGTTTGTATTCTTCATATAAAGTTTTGTCGGCAGATACGTTTGGAAGATATTTAATAAAAGCAGGTTTTTGGCACAATGAATTAATCTACGCATTGCGTAATATAGGAATATTGTTGGCCAGTTCGTTCATTATCGCATTTTTCTTTTGGTTTTTGGTTTTTATTACTCGCGGACGTGGCATGGGTGGTGGGGACATAAAGTTAGGCTTTTTAATTGGCTTGGTAAACGGTTTTCCATACAATTTTGCGGCAATATTATTAGGATTTGTTTTGGGATCTGTTGTTAGTTTGATATTTGTAGCTCTTAGAAAGAAAAGTATTAAAGACACCATTCCTTTTGGGCCGTTTTTAATTTCTGGAAGCGTTATAGCATTTGTTTGGGGCGAAAAAATTATTACCTGGTACTTTAATTTATTCCGAAGGTGATTGACGGTATCAGTTGATAATGTCAAACTAGGTGTAGTTTATGAATGATAGTTCTGCCCAGAAATCTAGTAGGTCTTTGGTTATACCTTTATTGTGTATTCTGCTTTTAGTAATTGTCGTTACTCTTATTGTTTTTTTCTCACCAAAATTTATGAACCTTAAATCACAACAAAGTAGTGAAAGTACTACTAATGTTGCAGTAGTAAAGAAGCCAACTACAACTTGTGAGATTTATAATCTAAACGATCCAAAACTTGATAAAGGGGTATTTAAAGGATCGGATAAGTCTTATTTGAAGCTTTCTACTAAGCTGTATCCAGAATTATATATATTTAAGACTGAAACTTTAAAAATAATTCGCGCTGATAAGTATTGCTCCATAGGTACGATTTCGGAGATAGATAATCTGGATATCGGTCATTCGGTAGCCATTATAAATCCATCTACTAAAGCTTACTTTGGTGGTATAGAATTTAAAGAAACAACCGTATCGATGACGCATGTTCGCTGGAATGAAAATATTGTTTTATATGTATTTTAAAAACTTAAACAAGACATTTTTAATTACTGTTCTTTTTTTGGCTACTTTTGTACTTACAAATAAAGCTCTGGCGACAGTGGTGTGTAACGTATTTTGTAGCGGCTCCGATCCAGGTAGCGATATTAATGAGGTAAGAGATTGTCAAGTGTATGCGGACTCGTCCAACCCATGTAATGCTACTGGTCCTGGAGTTTCCGGTTGGCGATGGGTGGCAACTCCACATGATTGTTTTGGTCATACAGTGAATCTTTGTTCACTAGTACAAGATACTGGTTGCTGTCCTGGAGGTGGGAGTACCTGTAGTGATTCTGACCCAAGTCCTAGTCCACTTGTTCTAGTATCTCCTGCTAATGGAAGTGTTGTGCGTGGCCTTACTGACGTTTTTGATTGGAATGATGTTAGCGGTTGGGGTACAAATTGCGGAACACAGAATAATACTTACACTATTTATATTCAAAAAGATGGTTGGAGTGGGGCAGGTGCAATAGTTAATGGAAGTTCTAATAGAATAAATTCAACTACTTCAAGTAATTATACTCATACTGTAAGCCAAGCTGGTCATGTCTATTATTGGCAAGTGGAGGCTACTAATGGGGCTCGTTCGGTTTGGTCACCTGTTTGGTCTTATACTACAGACACTGTTCCTTATGGAACTGTTGGAGGACCAGCAAAAATTTGTGTCGGGCAGCCTGGCACTTACACTACGGTTATTAGAGATGCTCAAAATAATATTAAACTGACCCAAATTTTTAGAAGACTTAGAACTGCTGCAAATACCGCTTGGGAAGTTGGTTCTAGCTGGATATTAATGAATTCAAAAACTTGCGCCCCAACTTCTGCCTGTGATACTACAGCAGCTTGGACACCATTGGCTACCGACTTAGGAGATATTTATAGATTTGCAGTGAATGCTTACGATTCTCTTGATGACGGTCAGAATATTACTGATGCAGCATATAGTAGATGTTCTGGAAACACTGATCCACAGACTACTTGGTCGCGCTGCGATACTTCCGTTCCGCAAAATGACTACCTGGATGTTACTGTTGGCCAAAGTACCGCTCCGATAGCGCCTATTTTATTAACTCCGACAAATGGTTCTACTAATGTTATTTTAAATCCAACATTTACTTGGAAAGCAGGATTAGGCGCAGATCCATTTGGATCAGTTTGCCCAGGAGCCGAGACCGATACTTATCATTTTCAAATACGCCAATGTAATATATTACTAAATGGAACTTGTAGTGCTTGGGGAGCTTGGCAAGATAAGACAGCTATTCCATCTACTACATTATCGACTACCTCTCCAATTGTTTTACAACAGAACACACAATATTCTTGGCGTGTTGCAGCCAATAATGGAAATGCCGAAACTTGGTCGCAAACTGCAAACTTTTGGGTCTTTACCACTTGCGGATTTACTCCACCTACTGCTCCAACCCTAAAGCCTACGACATTTACAAGTACAACGGCCCATTTAAGTTGGAACGGAATTTTAAGTACGCAATGGGGTGGAGGCTGTAGTGCTTTAGTTAAGCAATACAAAGTTTTTATTGATAGTACTGCTTCACCTGCGGTTGCTACTGTTAATGATGGATCACCTTTGGTAGCAAGTTATGTTGGTGTACGAGGAACTACTCATACTTGGTGGGTTGCTACATATAATGGATC
>DATIHK010000076.1:0-24190 GCA_035480775.1 Saccharimonadales bacterium (SeqCode)
GAACGAAAAGACAAACTGCTCGATATTCAGAAAAAAGGTAAAGAACGAATGAAGCGCATGGGCAAAGTAGATATTCCTCAAGAAGCTTTTAGACAGATTTTGCGGGCTTAACTTTTTGTGCTATAAATTCACAACACTATCCAAACCGGAGGCCTTAATGACCAAGCTTCGTAACGCATCGGATCCACGACCTTATGATTCAGCTAATTTTGCTCCAGGAGCTACACGAATTATCTATAAAGCTGTGCATCTGGCTACATAGGGAAGGCAACGTGATTTCGAAAAGCAAGCAGCTGCTGATTTGAAGATTGAATTGTTATTGGGTAGGGCACTTCCCGCTCAAGATGCGCTCAAACTGCATAAAGCTCTCGAACAACGCGCTAACCAAATCAAGTCGTTCACCGATAGCAATCGTATCAACGAACTTCCACCGGCAAATCCGTTTGAATTCTAGAGAAGCAAAACCCTCGAGAGCAATCCCGAGGGATTTTTTTTGCTCTGCTTATGGTGTTAAAAAAGGATCTATTTGTACTTTTACTTGGGTTACTACATTTTCTAATATATCTTCCCAGCGATTGTCAAAAGAGTTATATATATAATTCCAAGTTGAAATAGTTTTTTCAACATCGATTTCATCTTTTTCGGGAAGACCAGCCATAAAACGTTTCCACAATACGGCCAACCCTTCGATGCTGAGCAGATTATTAAAATCTATTTCATCGAACAAATAGTTAATATCATTCAAAACAAGGTTTGAGTCTTTGCCAAAACATTCTGCCAGCATAATTGCTACGCCAGATTTATCTAAATTTTTATGCAATTCTGGAAGCTGTTTAATAAAATCTGGTTCTTTTTTTAACAAATATAAATCAATTCCACACCATAAATAGTTGTGCATACGATATTCTTTAGCAACTTTAAAACTAACAGAAGAACAATCCACAATTTTGTTAGCAATTTCTTCTATTAACTGTTCGTTACCGCTAGTTAACCAGGTATCAATATCGCGATTAAATTTATCAGCACCAAATTTTACAGAATGAGTCATCATAGCCCAAGCTAAATCTTTTCTAGCCGGATAGTGCACTTTTAGAAATTCTAAAAACAATTCTGGGCTTTCGTGAATCTCTTGAAAGGAAAAAGTAGAATTTGGAACAAAGGGAACTAGATCATTTACATGAGAACCAAAAGCTACATCACTATTTAAACGCCCGATGACTTTACTCGCAATATAGGTGTGTCCGATTATATTCATATTATGTTTTAAATATAGTACAAAACTTTGATCTTGACACTTTTAGCACTCGTGATATATTACTGATAAGATGCTTTCTGAAAGACAAGTTAAATTATTGAGCGCAATAATCAAAGAATATGTTGAATCGACCGAACCGGTCGGATCTCAAGTTTTAGTCAGAAAGTATAATCTAAAATTTTCTCCGGCTACTGTACGAAACGAAATGGCACATCTTTTAGACGAAGGTTTTTTGCAAATGTTGCACACCTCATCGGGAAGAATTCCAACTTCAATGGCATACCGCTTATTTTTAACCGACATTATGGAAGAAGAGCAGCTACCCGTTTTGCAAGAAGTAGCCATGAAACAACGCCTTTGGCCTCATCGCTTTGAAGCCGAAAAGCTTTTGCGCCAAGCGGTTGTGGCACTTGCGGAATACACCAAAGAGCTCTCTGTCGCAATAACTAACGATGGCTTTGTGGTTCATGCAGGAGCGGTAAATATTTTAGACAACAAAGAATTTTGGGATATAGAAGCCGCAAAGTCTGTTTTATATTTGCTAGATCGACCAGAGCTTTTAGAACAACTATTCCAAAAAGCTCCATTTGGCGAAGATGTGCGCTGTATCATCGGAAATGAAACCGGACGCGACACACTCTCGCATTGCGGAATTGTCTTTACCGAGTTCGCAACTGAAAAATCTAATGGATTTGTAGCGGTAATCGGACCAGCCAGAATGAAGTACGCGAATGTAATTCCAGCAGTTAGATACACAAAAAATTTAATTCACGAATTAATGGGCGCCTGGTAAGAAAACTATATGGAAGAGAACTCCACTACAACGGGTCAATCACTAGAAGAGCGCATATCTGAGTTAGAAAATAATTGGAAGCGCGCACTAGCAGACTATAAAAATTTAGAGAAAAGAGTATCAGAAGAAAAAGAAGCCCTAAGAGATTTTGCCAACTTGGTTTTGCTCTCACGTCTTTTACCGATTTTAGATAATTTAGAAATGGCGCAAGTACACCTTAATGACGAAGGACTTAAATATACAATTAAAGAATTTAAGCAAGTTTTGGAAGATGAAGGTTTAAGAGAAATTGATCCGACGAACAAAGAGTTTGATGCAGCAACTATGGAAGCGGTAGAAATGGTCGACGGTGAAGAAAACAAAGTAATAGAACCATTGCGCAAAGGTTACTTATTAAGAGATAAATTGATTAGACCGGCTCGCGTAAAAGTCGGCAAAAAAAAGGAGAATGGCGAAAGCCAAACATAAAAATTTATGGCAAAAATTATAGGAATCGATTTAGGTACAACAAATAGTTGTGTGGCGGTTATGGAGGCTGGACAACCCAAAGTCATTCCAAATGCTGAGGGAGCAAATACAACTCCGTCGGTGGTTGCCCCGACTTCAAATTTAGTCGGTGTTGCGGCAAAAAGACAACAAGTTGTAAATCCCAAAAACACAGTGTTCTCCGTAAAAAGATTAATGGGACGAAAGTTTAGTGACCCAGAAGTTCAAGAATTAATTAAAGATTATCCCTACACAATTGTTCAAGGAAACAACGGGATGGCTTGCATCGAAATTGAAGGCAAAGTTTATACTCCACAAGAAGTTTCCGCAAAAATTTTGTCTAAATTAAAAGCCGATTCAGAAAAGTTTTTGGGCCAAACTATTACCGATGCAGTTATTACGGTTCCGGCATATTTTAATGACGCCCAAAGATCCGCTACTAAAGAAGCTGGGCAAATCGCCGGCTTAAATGTTCAAAGAATTATTAACGAGCCAACCGCAGCAGCTCTAGCTTATGGACTCGACAAAAAAACTAGTGAAAAAATTGCGGTCTACGACTTAGGCGGGGGAACTTACGACGTCTCAATTTTAGAAATCGGAGATGGAGTATTTGAAGTTAAAGCTACCAACGGAGATACACATTTAGGCGGAGATGATTTTGATCGCAAGATAATAGATTGGTTAATCACTTCATTTAAAGCTGATCAAGGCGTCGATTTATCGGGCGACAGACAAGCACTACAAAGATTAAAAGATGCTGCAGAAAAAGCGAAAATCGAATTATCATCTACACTTGAAACCGAAATCAATATTCCATTTATTACCGCCGATGCTACAGGACCAAAACATTTAAATTATAAATTAACTCGCGCCAAACTAGAGCAATTAGTCGATGCTTTATTACAAAGAACAATAGCTCCAATGGAAAATGCCTTAAAAGATGCTGGCTTAAGTAAAACTGATATTGCCGAAGTAGTTATGGTCGGAGGAATGACCAGAATGCCTAAAGTTAACGAAATTGTTAAAAACTTTTTTGGCAAAGAACCTCACAAAGGTGTTAACCCTGATGAAGTAGTGGCAGTCGGCGCAGCAATTCAAGGAGGCGTTTTGGGCGGAGATGTCAAAGACGTTTTGCTTTTAGATGTAACGCCATTGACACTGGGAATCGAAACTATGGGAGGTGTAAGTACTCCATTAATTAAACGCAATACAACCGTCCCAACTTCTGCACAGCAAATATTTTCAACCGCGGCAGACAACCAAACTAGTGTCGAAATAAATGTTTTGCAAGGCGAACGCGAAATGGCAGGAGACAACAAATCACTCGGCCGATTTATTTTAGACGGAATTATGCCAGCTCCCCGAGGCATGCCACAAGTCGAAGTTAAATTCGATATCGACGCCAACGGAATTTTGCACGTTTCAGCCAAAGACAAAGCCACAGGCAAAGAACAAAAAATTCAAATCCAAGGTGGAACAGGTTTAGCTAAAGAAGAAATCGAAAGAATGGTTAAAGAAGCCGAAATGCATTCCGCCGAAGATAAAAAGCGCAAAGAACAAGTTGATGCGCGGAACATGGCGGACTCTTTGACTTATACAGCCGAGAAATCTTTAAAAGATGCTGGAGATAAAGCTCCCGCCGACGTTAAAGCCGAAATAGAACAAAAAGTTAAAGAACTTCGAGATGTTTTGCAAACCGCTTCGACCGAAGAATTAAAAACCAAAACCGAGGCATTATCGCAAAGTATGCAAAAACTCGGCCAAAGTATGTACGGACAGCAACAGCAAGGACCACAAAATCCTAATCCTAACGGAGGTCAAACCGGAGGTACAGATAATTCTGGCGGAAATAATTCAAATGGAGATACTGGACCAGTCGAAGGGGAAGTAGTTAATTAAAGTTATTCGTCTTCGTCATTTAAAAAGTCGCTCACTCGACCACCTCTGATCTTGCCGGTGTTTTGTCGTCCTTTAGAAGATTGGGCTGGCGTAACCTGTTGTCTTTGCGTTACTGGTTTAGCACCACCACTATCAAATTTTTGACCACTTGCTTCACTACGCGCGGTCAGGTCTGCCAATTCTTCTACTGTTATAACTCGGGTGCCCATTTGTGGCTCTTCGGGTGTTGCAGCCGTAAGATCAGCTATTTCAGCTTCATTTAAAAATAATTGGTTTACCTCTTGCTCTTTTTTCTTTCTAAATAAAGTGTCGAGCTGCTCTTGAGAAAATTGTTTGAGCTGTGGTAACCGATTTTGAAGAGCTTCGACAAATCTGCTTGCTAATACGGATTGCTCTAGTAATTCCTTCTTTTGAGTAGCACCAAGAGCTTCGGCATTGTCAAAAATATATCCCCGATAATTGCGCAAAAAACCAGCGCTATCCATAAAGAGTTTTTCAAGTTCACCAGCTACTACCGGTTCATTACCAACAAGTTTTTTAAAACTATCAACTTTATCTCTATTAGCTTCAACAAATGGTGTTTGTTTTTCTTCTTGGTTATTTAACTCACGTAATATAACAGCAGTTGCATTTCTAAAAGGGGTAGCAGCTTCGCTTATTTTCTCAACTAACGCATCGAGCTCAGGTTTATTGGAAGGTTCGTATAATGAAGTAACTTCACTCGTGTCTGTGGGACCGGACATAAAAAAAGCATAACAAATCTGGCTAGTTTTTGCTATACTCAACGTAATGCTCAATACTCAATTACTTTTACAAATCTTTTTAATTTTACTTATCATTGCAACTACTGGCGCAATGGTTTACACAGTAATAATTCTTATCACTATTCATAAAGCTATTAAAATGTTTGTAGTAGCTATCGAGCGCATGTCCAACCCGATGAGCTACATAACCACGGTAATTGCGGCGGTCTTAACTGCAATGAAAACTTTTAAGCGTGTAAAAAATTCTGGAAACGAGGGGGAATAGGAATAATATGTGCCAAAGAAATGATTCATCAGGCTTTTTAGCAGGAGTTCTACTTGGTGCTGCAATAGGAGCCGCTTTAGGAGTTTTATATGCCCCAGAAGCAGGTGTTAAAACCCGCAAAAAACTCAAAGCCGCTGGCGAAGAAACTTTAGAAGACGTACAAGATGCCGTCGAAGAGTTACGAGAAAAAGTTATGGAAACAACCGAGCCAACTCGTGAGGCTATTTCTCAAAAGGTCGACGAATTATCAGAAGAAGTTAAAGCCAAGGTCAAAGAAGAAAAAGAGATCCTAAGAAAAAAGTATTTTAGCGGTGTCAAATAGTAGTAACAATGCTAGAATATTGGCATGATAGTGAATCCTGCCGTTACAAATACTTCAGAGCAAAACCCTGCAAATACAGCCGAACAACCAACATCTCCTGAACAATTAAAACCAGAAGCCATAAGTAGTTTGGCACCAGAAACATCTGTACAAGATCAAGCAGTAAGCTCTATTGTGCAAGAAACTGCTCCAGGACAAGTTGTAAATACAACCAAAGATCAACAGCCTTCAAAACACACACAAATACAAGGCGGCAATAAAGAATCCGAACACGGAGATTTAAAAGAAGAAGACTTTATAGATCGTGTAGAAGCTGCCCAAAATGAACCAACTCATTAATAATTTTTACAATGTAATATGGATAGCCGTTTATCTAGTAATCTTGTTAATTTTTGTCTTTTCAATGTTTATGGCTGCTGCAAACATGGTTAGGCGAAAACACGAAAAACTAGATCAGTTTAAATTAACGTTTTTACAAATTAAACTTCCGCCTCAAAATGAAATCGAAGTGAAGGCTGCGGAGCAGCTCTTCGACGGACTAGTTGGCTTTAAAAAAAGTTTCTTTAAAGCACTTTTTACTGGCCAATATCGTATTTCATTAGAAATAGTTTCTAAATCAACTGGTATAGGATTTTATGTTGTGGTACCAAATGAAATTGCAGCACTAGTCGAAAAACAAATTAACGGCGCATATCCTTCGGCCGAAATTGATATTATCAATCCCAACGAAATTTGGGATCGCGGAAAATACACAGTCGTAGCAGAACTCAAATTAAAAGGTCCGTCCTTTTATCCGATAAAAGTTTATGATGATTTTAAAGGGGACGCGATGAGTACAATTTCATCTTCGCTCAGTAAGCTTAAAGACGACGAAGTATTAGCGGTTCAATACGTCATTGTTCCTGCAGAAGATAGTTGGAGACACGCAGGTCAAAGTTTTGTTTCGAGAATCAAAAACGCAGGTGCAAATCCAGAAAAAAAAGTTAACGTTGATACTTCGTTTTTGGAAGGAGTAGAAAAGAAAATTGCCAAATCAGGTTTTGATACGGCAATACGCGTTGTATCAATCGCTCAAGATAAATTTACAGCCGAAGGACACGTTAAAAATGTCATTTCGACTTTTGAACAATTTACCGAAGTTCGATATAACAGATTTAAACGCCGATCATTTGTCTCGTCACTAAAATTAATTGACGATTTTATTTATCGCCGACTTAAAGTTACCGACTTGCATATTCCATTTTTGGATATTCAACTTTACAGAAGCACTTCAGTTTTAAATACAGCAGAAATGGCAACAGTGTTTCACTTTCCAAATAAAGATGTGCAAACACCTGGAATTATGTGGCTCGGAGCACGAAAAGGAGCAGCTCCAACCAATCTTCCGGATACAGGAGAGTTGTATTTAGGCAAAAGTGTATTTCGCGGAGTCGAGAAAAAAGTTTATATGTTAGATAAAGATCGCACGCGCCACTTTTATATAATTGGCCAAACCGGAACCGGAAAATCAGAATTCATGAAATCTTTAGCTCTGCAAGACATTAACAATGGAGAAGGCGTTGCCTTTATTGACCCCCACGGCAGCGACATCGACGACTTGTTGCAAAAAATTCCAGAGAGCAGACTAAACGATGTGATTTTGTGGGATGTTTCAGATACAGAACGCCCGATGGGATTAAATATTTTGGAGGCGCAAAGCGACGACGAACGCCATATTTTAATTAATGCGTTTATTGCGTTATTGTACAAATTATACGATCCAAACCACCAAGGAATTATGGGTCCAATGTTAGAGCGGGCAATACGAAATGTTATGTTGACAGCAATGACCGATCCACAAAGCACCGCTGTTGATGTTTTACGGCTTTTTATCGACGCTAAATACTATTTAAAGTTTTTGCCAAATATTCAAGACCCATTAGTCAAAAGATACTGGACAGACGAATTTGCCCGCACTCCTGAAGCACGTCGAAATGAAAATATGGGATATTTTGTTTCAAAATTTGACCGATTTGTAACAGATAAAACAATGCGAGATATTGTAGGCCAACCAAAATCTGCCTTTAATTTTCACCAGATTATGGCAGAGCGAAAAATATTGTTGGTCGATTTATCAAAAGGAAAAATCGGTGAAGAAAATTCTAACTTTTTGGGACTTTTGCTGGTTCCAAGAATTTTATCAGCAGCACTTTCGCGCGCATCAATGCTGGGCAAACAAGATTTTCCAAACTTTTTCTTGTATGTGGATGAGTTTCAGAATTTTGCGACTCCTGATTTTGCGACAATTCTATCTGAAGCCCGTAAATACAAACTCAACTTAACGGTGGCGCACCAATTTGTTGCACAGTTAGACGATCAAATAAAAGAAGCAGTTTTTGGAAACGTTGGAACGATGACAGCCTTTAGAGTAGGAGCCGAAGACGCCGAATATCTAGAACCACAATTCGCTCCTACGTTTGATAAAAATGATTTAATAAACAATCCAAACGGAAGCGCGTATATAAAATTATTGGTAAACGGACACCCAACCATCCCATTTTCTATGATGGTTGACTGGGATATGATCACAAAGACAGCGAAAAATCCAACTATAGCCGAAACAATAAGAAAACAGTCTCGCGAAAAATTTGGTGTTGCCGCAAAAGATGTTGAAGACTTTATTAACAATAGAGCCGGATATACAGAACCCGAACCAACCAAAGCCGCCGAATTCGACATGAGTAAAATACCTTTTTAAAAATTAGTTGTTATAATCTATACAATGCTGAACCTGCCATTTGGCTTAAATAAATCAAGCGATCCATTTAAATTTTTAACTATTGATATTAGTGCCGATAGTGCAAAGTGTTTGGCTTTTTACAATGAAAATGGTGTTAATAAAATAATTGGAGTAGGCAAGCAGGCTATGGAACAAAATGCCATTAGAAGCGGTAGCATAGTCGAATACGATCAAGTCGAACAAGCTGTCGAAGATGCCGTTATGCAAGCTACCGAAGATCTAGAAGAAAGATCTCATCAAACTATAATTGGCGTCAGCGGCGATATGTGTCTAGGACATATGACGACTGCGAGAGTTGTCAGAGGAACCGGAGCTCCGGTTACCCAAAAAGAATTAGCAGAGCTTTCTAAAAAAATAATCGATTCTTCATTTGCTGAAGCTAATAATAAAATCGCGCAAATCACCGGAAATTCTGATATAGAACTAGAACTGATAACTTCCACACCAGTTTATACAAAATTAGACGAAAAACTTACCAATCAAGCCGTGGGCGTCTCAGCAGAGACAGTCGAGCTGGCAATTTATGCTGCTTTTTCTCCAACTTATCATGTTAGAAATTTGCAGCGGCTATCAAAAAAACTAGGACTCAATTTGATTGCCATAGGGTCAGAAATGTACGCACTCATTTCGGTGCTTAAAAAAGTGAAAACTAAACACCTTGATTGCATAATTATGGACATTGGCAGTGACACAACAGACATAGGTATTGTTTTTGGAGGGGGCATAGTTTCTACGCGCACTTTAAGTATTGGAGGCAAACACTTTACTGAAATGGTCTCTCAAAAAATGGGTATCACTTATAAAGAAGCCGACAATGTCAAAAAAAGCTATGCTCTGGGCAAATTAACAAAAAGTGAAAGTTTAATTGTGCAGAGTAGTTTGCAAGACGTTTTGGATATTTGGCTAGACGGAATTGAACTAACCTTTGGAGAATTTACTGGCGTTAAAACATTTTCACCGAATATTTACTTAGTAGGAGGAAGCTCCCAACTTCCTGATATTATGGAATTAGTCTCTAAAGAACCCTGGACTCATTCGATTCCCTTTAAAAATCCACCCGAATTTTATAAAATCGGGCTAGACGAATTAACGAGTATTACTGATGCGACCGGCAGAGCTGCCACACCTGATTTTGTATTACCAGCATCTTTATCTGGTATTTACGACGAACTGCGAGGAGGTCAAAATGGTTGATGTAAATCTTGAAATACACGATGACGTGATTTCAGTTATTAACAAAATAAAAGATTTGAATGACGCCGGAGTATCTTTAAATATTCCAGAAGGCTCGGTGCTGTTTGATAATATTTTAAATTTAAAGCTGCTCAAAAAAGAAGCTGATAAATCTGGTAAAACTTTGAGTTTTCAAACCGAAGATTTAGCCGGACAAAATTTATTAACAATGCTTAACGAAGAAGAAGGTGGAAATAATGTGCAAGATTTTTCGATCAACGAAACCCCAACGGAGACGGTAACCTCGCTGGGAACAGAAACTCCCCAAAGTGGCCGACCACGTAGATCATTTACTGTTCCCAAAATGCCTGCGATGACACTTCCACAAGTAGCGTTTTCAAAAAAATATTTGGTTATAGCAGCGGTGGTTCTCTTTGTTTTATTGGGAGTTTTTTTGTTAACTCGCGCTCCCAAAGCGACTGCAAAAATCGTCGTGAATTCGAGCCCACTAACAAAAAGCGTAACGATTAAAGCAATAGTCGGCAGCGCAACAGATCCAACAACAAAAACTATTCGGGCGACAACACTCTCGACCGATTTAAGTGATTCGGTTACAGAAACCGCTACTGGCACAAAATTAATTGGTAAGACAGCAAAAGGCTCTATCACAATTTACAATAAAACTGATGCAGAAAGAGAATTTAAAAAAGGCGCTACACTAAGCTATAAAAAAGATGGCACAACTTTAAAATTTGTTTTAACAGAAACAGCAACAGTGCCAGCAAGAACGCAAGACGACCCGGATCCGCTGCATCCCGAGACAATAACTTATACCTCAGGACAAACAGATTTTAAAGCCGAAGGCGCCGCAGTAGGAACCGATTATAATATTACTTCTGGTAAATCTTTAGATGTCGACGGCAAAAGCGCCTCAGATTTCAGCGGTAAAACTGCAACAGATTTTACAGGAGGCGCCAGTCAAACTGTCAAAGCCATTGCAGAAGCCGATAAAACAAAAGCCGCGACGGAATTATTAAATACTTTGACGTCAAAAGGCGAAACAACTTTAAAAAGTAAATTAGGAAGTGATCAAAAGTTAATAGCAGGATCATTAAAAGTAACACCGTCTACACAGAGCTTTAACCATCTCGTAGGGGATCAAGCCGACAGTATAACTCTAACCCAGACAGTAACTATTCAAGGTTTGACGTATTTTCAGGCCGATGTCGAAGGACTCTTAACTAAATTATCTGATGGATTTGTTCCAGATGGGTATGTACTTTCCGATAAAGACAAGCAAATTGACGTGCAAGCTCTTGGGCAAACTGATACTTCTGTCTTAACCAGCACGCAAGCAGATTTACAAGTAACAATCAAAACATATATCGTACCAAACATAACCGAAGACACAATCAAAGACCAGTTAGCTGGCAAGAGTGTTGATGAAGCCAAAAGAATATTAGGTGGAATAAAAAATATCAAAACCTACGAATTCAGCATAAATCCATCTATTCCGTTTTTGCAGAAAGTTCCAAAAGATAAAAATAAAATTTTTGTAACAATAGAAAGAAACTAATGGAAGCTAAAGAAATTAAAGATTACAAACTTTTAGGAATTGACTACGGAGATACCAATATCGGCTTGGCATTTGGCGCTAGCGGATTAGCCTCGCCACTTAAAACCGTAAGTGGCAAAAACCCCCAAACGGCGATCCACGAAATTGCCGCGCTCGCAATAAATAATAAAGTCACAAAACTTGTCTTTGGAATTGCCTTGACGCACGACGGCAAAGAAACTCCGCAATCTATAAAAACTCGCCAATTTGCAAAACTATTAAAAGTTTATTTGAAACTGCCCGCGGTTTTTGTGGATGAAGCGCACACTTCTATGGAAGCACAAAATTTAATGATTTCTACAGGATTTTCTAAAAAAGACCGCCGACATGGAGATCAATACGCAGCAACGCTAATAATAAAAAGGTTTTATGATGAACAAGCGAAGGGCAGCTGAAGTAAACGACTTGGTTTGGCCTTACGTTATTATTTTTATTTTAGCATAAATTTTGATAACCTTTACACATGATTGTACTGATTATTATTCTAGCTATATATTTGTTGCTAGGGTTTGTATACGCCGTGTATATTTTGTTATTTGGCTACGACGGTTGGTTGGCTTTTCCTATTAACATGTTGTTTGGACCAGTATTTTTAGTGTATTTATTTTATCTAACTAAAAAAAATAAGAAGCTACCTGTTTAATGTACAAAACATATTTTCAAAACAAAAAAGCAGTGTTTTTTGATCTGGATGGAACAATTGCAGATACCGACCCATATTGGAAAAGAGCTTTTGAAAAAATCATGGGGTTGATCGGGGCAACCTCGGTCACGTGGGAAGAGGCAGACGCTGGGGCGCCAACTCCTGCAGATACTTGGGAAAACATACTCCAGATGACGCAGATTCGTCCTAAGAATACTATAAAAGAATTAGTTAATTTAACGATAACCGAACTTTCACAGATTTTAAAAACAGATCCAATTGAATCCACCGAAGGTTTCTGGTCTTTAGTTGCAGATTTAAAACAAAAAAAATACAAACTCGCGCTAGTTTCTAATGATCCAAAAGATGCTGTTAATGTATTACTGTCTGCGCTAGGGTGCGGGCAAACCTTTGATTTAATAGTCACAGCAGACGATGTTCGCAATCCCAAACCTGCGCCAGATATTTATAATAACGCAGCAGCTCGCTTGGGTCTGAAAGCTTCAGAAGTATTGGTATTTGAAGATTCGGTAATCGGAAGCTCTAGCGCGCAAGCGGCTAAAATGGATACGATTGTAGTCTGGAACACTAAAGTATCACAAACCAAATATCCACGAGATATATTAACGTATATTTCAGATTTTACTTCGTTTCCGGGCAATTTAGATTTAACACTTGAAGACTATCTTAAAAAAACTGCCGAAATTGCCCTTGGCGAGCATCTCGGGCAAAATGCTACAACGTAGATTGCTTCACCATTGTGGATAACTCATGTACATTTACAGTACTGCCAAATTATTTCCTGCTTCAATTAACTAAATGCCGAATCAAAATCTTAATACAACTCTAGACGAAAAAACATTATGGAAAGCTGTTTTAGCCGAATTACAGTTAGTTGTCTCACCAACAAATTACAGTACGTGGCTAAAACCGACACTCGCGCAAAGTTTAGAAAAAAATAAGCTGATTATCGTGTGCCAAAATCCATATACAAAAGATCGTTTAACAAAACTAATGCCACTGATTCAAGAGGCTGTAAACCGCATAGGACGCGACGAGTACGAAGTAAAATTTGTTATCGGGGATACATCTCCAAAAAAAGATGGGCAGGTCGAAATGGGACCGCTTTTTTCGCAAACACCTAAAGCTAGTAAAGAAAGCGTCGCGCGATCAGGATTATTTCCAAAATATACGTTTGACAATTACATCATGGGTAAAAATAATCAGCTCGCGTTTGCAATAGCCACAGCAGTGGCTCAAACACCGGGAACAGTTTATAACCCAGTATTTTTTTATTCTGGAGTAGGCTTGGGAAAAACGCATTTGACACAGGCAATCGGCAACAAAATTATGCAAGACCACCCAGAATTAAAAATAATTTATTGCACCGGAGAAGATTTCACCAACGAAATGATTGACGCTATCAGAGCAAAAGGCTCGGCAAAAAATATGACCGCCGAATTTAGAGATAAATATCGCAAAGCCGATGTGCTGCTGATAGATGATATTCAATTTATTGCAGGAAAAGAAGGGACGCAAGAAGAATTTTTTCACACCTTTAACGCCCTGTATATGAAACAAAAACAAATCATAATTACTTCCGATCGACCTCCGCGAGATTTTAAAAATATCGAAGATCGCATAACTTCACGCTTTAGCAGCGGAATTATTGCGGATATTCAGGCACCTGATTACGATACACGAATGGCTATTCTTAAAAATAAACGTGACCAAACCAAAGGCAATATTTCTGATGAAGTTTTAGAATTTATCGCTCAAAAAGTAAGCACAAATATTCGAGAACTAGAAGGTGCTTATTTACAAGTTCTTACCAAAGGAAATTCTAAAACAGGCGGAGTAACTTTAGAAACCGCTGCCGAAACTTTGGGACAAACGCTCAAAGAAGAAAAACAAAAGCCTATTAATGTTAATCAAATTATTAAAGCCGTATGCAATTACTATTCTGTTAAAAGTGTGGATTTAAAAGGGGAACGCCGAACTAAAGATATAGTACTACCGCGCCAAGTAGCGATGTACCTAATTAAAGATCTAACAGGGACACCTTTAATTACTATCGGAGAACTTTTGGGGGGACGCGATCATACAACAATTATTCATGGGGTCAGAAAAATCGAGGTCGAAGTAGGAGCGGTGGTAAAAACGCGCCAAGACATTTCAAACATTAAACAATTAATTAATACTTTGTGAATAACTTGCCAATTTCCTATAAGCCGTGTGGATAAGTAGGCCTTTTTATCCACACTTTGTCTACATAAAAGCACCTCTTATAAACACAGCGTTCTTCAACCCCCACAATAAATTTTGCTAATCAAAGAGCTTAAATCTTTTTTGCTGCCACGTTCTCACTTTATTAACAACGCGCTTTAGATTAAAATGAAGGTATTACAGCAAACAAAAAAGTTACCAACAAATCAACACTGCCTATTACTACGACTTCGTATTATATATACTTATATATTAATGATTTTGAATGTGGACATGTTTTTAATAACACTCTATTTAACAAAAGTAACTAATTGGATAATTAATACATTTAACTTGGGAGCAGGATACACCTGGCCAGGACATCTTGCATTAAAAATAAATCCAAAAATACTGTCGTCAAAAAGGATACACTTTAAAAAAGGGTTAGTATTTATATCGGGTACTAATGGAAAAACAACAACGTCAAAACTTACTACTCACCTATTAGTTAGTTACGGCGTAACCGTAGTTCATAACAAAACTGGCGCCAATCTTTTAAATGGATTAGTTTCAGCAATTCTTCTTGACATGGATTTATTTGGAAATATGCGCTCAGATTATGGGGTTTTTGAAATTGATGAGTTCACGCTCCCCTACGTTTTAGAGCAGCTTGTTCCTGATATATTAGTTCTTTTAAATTTATCTCGTGATCAGCTAGATCGTTATGGAGAAGTTGATATTATTTTGGACCGCTGGGTAAATGCAATTACAAATATATCGTCACAACCCAAACTTTTAGTAGACAGTACCCAACATTATTTTAAAATATTTGCCGACAAGTTACCCGCTGAGAAACTTTTTTATTTTGACGATTCTAAAGAACTTTTAAATAAAACTCATCTTTACGGAAGTTTTAATGCAAAAAATGTAAACGCAGCTTATAAAACTTGTGAAATTTTAGGACTAGCTACCACTACACTTACTGCTAATTTGGCGACCTTTGAAGTCGCGTATGGTCGCGGAGAAAATATATCTTACAAAGGCAAAAACTTTCATTTATTCTTGGCTAAGAATCCTGCAAGTTTTAACCACAATCTTGAAATGCTTTTAAATTCTGATTTAGCTTTTGAGGCTATTTTATTTTGTCTAAATGATAATATTCCCGATGGCAGGGATGTTTCGTGGATTTACGATATTGAAGCTGATTTTCTTAAAAAAGCTTGTATAAATAAAACAATCTATGTTTCCGGCACGCGTTACTTAGATATGTCTATTAGATTACACTATGCAGGCATAACTCTTCCACAAAATCAGATAAGTGTAGATGAAAAAGCTTTAGTACATGAAATAGTTCAGAATAACCAAAGTAATAATATTTTAGTACTGCCTAACTACTCTGCTATGCTCGAAATGCGCAAGCATTTTTTAGGAAGATCTATTTTATGAAATTAACAATCGCTTATTTTTATCCCGATCTATTAAATCTTTATGGAGATCGTGGCAATATCGAAATATTATCCGAACGGGCTAAACAGCGCGATATTGAGGTAGAAGTTTTAGAAATATATACGCAAACACAACTGAATTCAGAAGACGTAAAGAAAATTAACATAACTTTTATTGGAGGAGGTCCCGATAACAGCCAAAAGCAAATGTACGACGATTTAGTACAAAACAAAGGCAACTATTTAAAAGATTACATTGAAAGTGGTGGAGTTGGATTATACGTCTGTGGTTCTTACCAATTGTTGGGACATTATTACAAAGCTTCCGACGGAACTGTTCTAAAAGGTTTAGGTGCTTTTGATTTGTATACGCAGCATTTTGGCAACAAAAAACCCCGTTGTATCGGAAATGTCGTCTGCGAAATAAATTCAAAATTATTAAATGATGACGTTTTTAAATCTGTAAACAAAATAGGCAATACCCTTGTTGGATTTGAAAATCACGGCGGTCGCACGTATTTAAATAACAACACACCGCCATTAGCCAATGTAATTATGGGACACGGAAATAATTCTGAAGATGATACCGAAGGAATGTTTTACAAAAACTCTATTGGCACTTATCTGCACGGGCCAATTTTGTCGCGCAACCCACATTTGGCAGATTATCTTATTGCAAAAAGTCTACAAATGGATACTCTAAAGGAGTTAGATGATTCCTTAATTATTGCTGCCCACACTGCCTCAAAAAATTTAAAACAGTGATTCAGACACCTTTACATAAAAAGTTATTTTATTTATTGATATTTTTGTTGCCTATAAACTTAGGCAAACACTTTATTTTTAATTGGGCCTATGTAGGTGGATTGCTCATTGATTACCTTCTTCCGACGATTTATTTTATTGATATTTTAGTTTTTGTGATTTTAGTTTTGTGGATCGCCGATCTTATTAAAAACAAAAAAGAATTAAAGTACTTAACACGTTTGGCAGTTTTTCAATTTCTGGCTTTTTATGTGTTTTGTGTATTTTTATCAGTTTTATCTGCAGAAAGAATTGGTCCCGCAATTTATTTATTTATAAGATTCTTTTTGTATTTTAGTTTCAGCATTTATGTTTTTAACAACATCGATTTATCTAAAGATTTTCCCAACATTATTACTTTGTGCTCTTTAAGTGTCGGGCTACTTTCGATTTTGGCTCTTTTGCAATGGGTCCGCCAAGGAGCTGTTTTTAACAACTATCTCTTTTTTGGCGAGCAACCATATACTTCTGCCACAGCGCAAATTGCAACTAAAAGTTTTTTTGGCATTGGTAAAGTTCCGCCATACGCGACCTTTAGACATCCGAATGCTTTTGCTGGGTATCTTAGTATTTTATTGCTTTGGATAAGTACTAAAAAAGCTTGGCTAGCCCGACTTTTACTTGTTTTGGGATTAATAGCTTTATTTTTTACATTATCAAAAACGGCTTGGATCGCAACTTTATTAGGATTTTTATTTATTTATTTAATTCAAAAAAACAAAAGAATTGGATATACCACCACTTTTTTAGTCACGGGCCTGGCGATAGCAGGTGGAATTTTACTTGTATTTATTCCAAACAAAGATTTTTTATCTTACAACCCATCTTTGTTTAGGAGAGTTAATTTTATTATGAGTACCACAGAATCTATTCGACAAAAAACTCTATTTGGAATAGGGCTCAATAATAATACTGTTGTGATTGAGAAATATCTTCCTCCAGCGCACGATATTAGATTTGTACAACCCGTGCACAATATTTTTCTACTCGTTGCTTCCGAATCTGGCGTTTTGGCTCTACTCTTTTTTACATTATTTATATTTTCGATAGTTTGGCTTTTGATAAAACGAAACAACTTTTTAGCCACGTTGCTAGTAGTTTCTATTTGTCAGCTTTTAATTTTGGGATCATTCGACCACTATGTCTTTACTCTGCAACAAAATTATTTATTATTTTGGTTGGTGATAGGTTTGTCGTTAACGTATTCGCACAAACAGTAGACATTAGACGAATAATTTGACTATAATTACTCAATGGTAAATAAAAAAGCCACGCTTGCCCTGCTTTTAACACTTACGTTTGCATTAACTGCCTGTACACTTCAGGATTTGCCTGTTATCGGCAAGTTTCTTCCAGCTGTTAGCTTACCTTCGACGGGACCTGTGACTCTAAATATGTGGGGATTATGGGAAAAGCCAGAAGTTATGGACGTATTAATAGCTAAATATCAAACCGCGCATCCCAATGTAAAAATTAATTACGAAGATCGATCCGTTTTAAATCCAGCAGAATATAAAGATCGAGTATTTGGCCAAGCTGGGCAAACAATTGATGCAGATATTGTTATGGTGCACGACAGTTGGATTCCAGCTTTAAAAAGCAATTTGGCGCCAATGCCCGCTAAATTAATGTCGACGCAAGATTACACGAGTACTTTTTATCCAGTTGCAACAGATACTGCTGTGGCAGACGGTAAAGTTTACGGAATGCCTTATTATTACGATGGGTTAGTTTTGGTTTATAACAAAGATGATTTTACTTCAGTTGGTCAAACAGATCCGCCTACAGTTTGGGAAGAATTTAGAAGATTGGCTTTGCGCTTGACGACCCACTCGGGCGAAGATGGCACCGATATAGTTCGTGCTGGTGCTGCTATCGGAGCTGCAGATAATATCGATCATTTCTCAGATATCTTGGGATTGATGCTAGCGCAAGCAGGCGTTAGCTTTCCAGCAGAGTTAGATTCCAAAAATGCTCAAGATGCCGTGGCTTTTTACACCAACTTTATGAAAGAAGATAAAGTTTGGGACGCTTCGTTACCAGAAGCTTCTTCGGCTTTTGCACAAGGGCGCGTCTCGATGATTATAGTGCCTTCTTGGCAAGTGTTGGACATTGTCGCAGCAAATCCAGGCTTAAATATTGGAGTTGCCCCAGTTCCTCAAGCACTTCCAGATAAACCAGTTACTTGGGCGAGTTATTGGCTTCCTGTTGTTCCTACAACTAGTAAACACTCTTCAGAAGCTTGGGATTTTATTAACTTTTTGGCACAAGAACAACAGCAACTAACTTTGTTTAGTGAAGCTTCCAAAAACCGTCCTTATGGCGCTCCTTACAGTCGAGTTTCCTTAGCATCGCAACTACAATCCAATCCATATCTGAAGCCTTTAGTAGATACAGCTCCTTATGCGAAAACCACTACTGCCGCCGGGCGTGCTGGAAATAAAAAAGAAGTTGATGCTCTTAAAGCTGCTGTAGATGCAGTGCTAAATGGCGCAGATCCAGCAGTGACCTTAACGTCTGCAAAAGAAGCCATTACCAAGTGACGACTTCGTCGTCCTTCTTCACTTCGTTCAGAAATAAGTACTACTGTATAATCTTTTCATGTTTATCTTAGGTATAGAAACTTCTTGCGACGAAACCGCCGCAGCAATCGTTGAAAACGGAACTAAAGAACTAGCTAGCTCACTCGCGTCTTCTGCAGAAATTCACGAACAATATGGCGGAGTTGTTCCAGAAGTCGCAGCACGAAAGCAAGTCGAATTTATAGTTCCAGTAATTGCAGAATGTTTAAAAAAATCCGGATTAAATAAAAACCAAATAGATGCCCTTGCAGTTACAGTTGGCCCTGGCCTAATTGGATCTCTCGTCGTGGGAGTTGAAGCCGCTAAAGCTTTGTCGATAGCTTGGAATAAACCTTTAGTTCCCGTTAATCATTTAGTTGGACACATCTATGGAAACTTTGTGTCAGAAACTTTTTCGCAAATTGTTTTTCCGGCACTGGTGTTAATTGTAAGTGGTGGCCATACAGATTTAGTTTTAATGCGAGGTCACGGTGATTTCGAATATATTGGTGGAACTCTCGATGACGCCGCGGGTGAAGCCTTTGATAAAGTCGCTAGAATTTTAAATATAAGTAAGTATTTGGGCGGGCCAGCATTGTCTAAACTTGCTTCAACCTGGAATGGCGAAAAGCTTCCAGTAAAACTTCCCCGACCTATGATTCACGAAGATAATTTTGACTTTTCATTTTCGGGATTAAAAACCGCGACCAAACGATTAATTGAATCTGATGCAACACTTTCTCCGGCCGCAGTTGCCCGGGAGTTTGAAAACGCTATCGTAGATGTTTTAGTAACTAAAACTATTAAAGCTGCAAAAGTGCACAACACTAAATGTATTTTATTAGCTGGAGGTGTCGCGGCAAATGCTACACTACGCACCCAGCTGACCGCCTCTGGTAAACAAATTGGAACACCAGTCTTTGTTCCACCTATCAGACTTTGCACCGATAACGCGATTTATATTGCAGCTGCAGCTTTTTTTAACCCAGCACACAAATCATTAGAGGAGATTGTTGCAAATCCTTCGTTAGGTGTTATGGATAGTTTTTAGAGTTTAGAAAGTTCTTCGACTGTGACTAGTTTTGTTTCAGAGCTTTTTCTATTTTTTACTTCTACTTTGTCGCCCGATTTTTTTGAGACAACTAAACGATACGGATTGCCTAATAAATCGGCGTCGGCGAATTTTTGTCCGGCGGCTACATCAACGCGATCATCATATAGGACTTCAATTCCATCTGCTGTTAAATGATTGTAAACATTTTCGGCCTGGGTTTTAATAGCTTCGTCTTGTAAATCTAATCCCACCAAGTGAAATTTAAACGGGGCAAGTGCTTCTGGCCAGACGATTCCTTTTTCATCGCTTAAGAGTTCTACAATAGTCGCCATTACTCGGGCTGGACCAATTCCATAACTGCCCATATGTACTGGTTTTTGCGCGCCGTTTTCGTCGGTGTAGTTTAAACCAAGTGGTTCCGAATATCGAGTTTTTAGACTAAAGATATTACCAACTTCGATTGCTGCAACTTCTTTTAAATCACTTTTATTTACACCGAGCTCTTTTAAAGAATCTTCAAAATAAACTTCTTTGTTAATTGCTAGTTTTTTGGCTTCGTCTAAATAAATGGTGTCTTCTCCGGCTTCGCATACAGTTTGAAATTCGTGACTGTATTTTGAAAACGCTCCCCCACTGGCAAAAGTTAAATAAGTTCGATCCCCTATTCCAAGTCTGTCAAAGATTTTAAAATAAGCTTGCTTGCATTTTTCATAGAAATTTTCGAGGGCGGCTTCGTCGACATCAAAAGAATATAAATCTTTCATGATAAATTCACGGGTTCGTAACAAACCGTTTTTGGCGCGAAGCTCGTTGCGCAATTTAGTAGAAAATTGGTAAGCGTAAATAGGAAGATCTTTGTAAGATTGCACGTGTTTGGTCATTATTTGGGTAAGTGGTTCTTCGTGCGACCAGGCGAGTCCAACTTCAACATCATTTTTTAATTTAGATTTAAACCAGACATCTACCACATGGTCATCCCAGCGCCCTGACTTTTTCCAAACTTCGGGACTTTGCAATGAGGACAAATACACTTCTTGCGCGCCGATAGCATTCATTTCTTCGCGAATGACTTGCATTATCTTGCGTAAAGTTATTAAACCCAATGGTAAAAAGGCGTAGGTTCCTGCCATTTCTTTTTCGATATATCCGGCACGAATTAATAACTGAGCATTTTTACTAGTTTCATCGTGTGGAGCTTCTTTTTTTGTTTTTCCTACTAATTGGGAATAACGCATACCGATCGATTATATCACCTCGATCTAGCGTTTATAGCTTGAAACCAGGGTTTGCAATTGATCCCGGTAAGTTAAACGATCTCCGTATAGTTCTATCTCTAATTCTCTAAATGTGGTCATTGTACGGCGCATTTCAGCTAAACCCATCGCGCCACTTGTGCCAATTTCTTTGAGGCGCTCTAGCATAACTGTTTCAAGTTGCCCAGGCACCTCATACTCTTTAAGCATCCAAGGCAACAGTTCACCTGGATCATAAGTATCTGCGTGTTCTCTTGTTCCGTAAGCTGCTAGCGAGATAAGTTGTCTATAATTAGCTCCATTTGGTAAAGCGTCTAAGCGTTGTTGTAGTGCCGCGGCATCTCCATTGAGAACATCCAATGTTGTCGGAACTTTTCTTAAAGCCTCTCTGTAATCGTGTCCGCTATATTTATTGCCGCGCATGTCTTGATTGAAAAACTCAAGATCGGATGGTTCTAAGTGTTTTTTGCTCAGCGGGCCAATGTCGTCTCTTTCATGGTGTTTTTTGTATACTAAAGCTGCCCTTAGAGCGTCTTGTTTTTCTGTGTCCGCTGTTACTTCTGGCTTTACAAACGCTTTAAAGTCCGCTTCTATAGCTTCTTCGGACATTCCACTTTTTTCAGCAGGATTAACAGCTACCATATAATTATTGTATTCATATTGCGTACATTGGTCAACGAAGGATTCTCATTTGTCCAACTATGGCTTTGTTGTATACTGCAAATACCCATGCAAGAGCTAGAAAAAGCATTTGATCATAAAAAAGTCGAACCACAAATATATAAAATGTGGGAAGAAGGAAATTATTTTAAAGCCGCACGCGATTCCAAGAAAAAACCCTATACAATATTACTTCCTCCTCCTAACGCTAGTGGAAAAATGCACACCGGAAATGTTTTAATGATCGCTATAGAAGACTTATTAATTAGATGGAAGCGTATGCAAGGCTACGCAGCTTTATGGGTTCCTGGTACAGACCATGCCGGATTCGAAACACAAATTACTTATGAGCGCGAACTCAAAAAAGAAGGCAAATCGCGCATGGACTTTGATCGCAACACCTTATACAACCAAATCTGGGATTTTGTGCAAAAAAACAAAGGACTGATCGAAGAACAAATCCGTAAAATGGGAGCCAGCGTTGATTGGAGTCGCTATACCTTTACTCTCGATCCGCACGTTTTGGAACTAGTTTTTAATACTTTTAAAAAAATGGAAGGAGAAGGCTTAGTTTATCGCGACGACTATATTGTTAACTATTGCCCAGATTTAGGTACCACTTTTGCCGACTTAGAAGTAGATTTTGTCGAGCGCAACGACCCGTTATATTATGTGCGCTATCCATTAGTAGACCACGATGGAGGCGCCAGTTATGTTGTAGTAGCAACAGTTCGCCCAGAGCCAATTTTTGTGGACACACATTTAGCGGTAAATCCCAAAGATCCAAAAAACAATCACTTGGTTGGAAAGAAAGTTTTAAATCCTCTTACAGACGCCGTTATGGAAATAATTGCCGACGATTACGTAGATCCAGATTTTGGAACTGGGGTCGTAAAACTTACTCCGGCGCATGATAAAAATGATTATGCCGTCGCTCGAAAGCACAATTTGCCTATTATAGCGGCGATAAATTTGCGTGGTCGTATGAACGAAAATGCCGGTAAATACGCAGGTCTTAAAGTTAAAGAAGCTCGCAAACAAGTTGTTGTGGATTTGCAACAAAAAAATCTCATCGAAAAAATCGACGAGAAATACCTGCACCTTGTTCCAATTAGTTACAAAGGAGAAAAAGATATAGAACCGTTAGTTTTGCCAAATTGGTTTGTAAAAGTTGCAACTCTAAAAGCTCCTGCACTAGAAGTCGTGCAAAAAGGAGAAGTCAAAATATTTCCTACTTGGAGAAAAATAACTTACACCAAATGGATGGAAGAAATGCGCGACTGGCCAATTTCACGCCAAGTGGTTTGGGGAATTAGAATTCCAGCTTGGTATGATGTAAATCAAAAACCTGACTTATCTGTGACGTTTTTAACTTCAGACGGTATTACTAAAAATGGCAAAGTGAGTGACTTGTTAAAAGACCATAGCTTCGCTGAAATTGAAAAAGGATTACAAGGTTTAATTGCTGCAAAGGCTTCTAAATATGTAATAAGCAAAGAAAAACCAGGCGAAAACTTTTTGCAAGAAACCGATACTTTTGACACTTGGTTTTCTAGTGGACAGTGGCCGCTCGCGACTTTGCACTATCCCGATTCCGAAGACTTTAAATATTTTTATCCGACACAAGTTTTAGAAACCGGTTGGGAAATTGTTAAACTTTGGGTTTCGCGCATGATTATGTTCGGAATTTATTTGACCGGCAAACCTCCCTTTACCGAAGTCTATCTACATGGAATTGTTCGCGCACTCGACGGTAAAAAAATGAGCAAAAGTTTGGGTAATATTATTAATCCCGACGAATTTCAAGAGCAGTACGGAACAGATGCTTTGCGTATGGGTCTAATTAGTGGAACAGCTAATGGCAAAGACTTTAACTTTCCAAAAGATAAAATTGTTGGATATCGTAATTTCGCAAATAAAATCTGGAACATGGCACGCTTTATGTTAATGCTTTTCGACGGCAAAGAAGTTCCATTTTATTCTGAAACTTTGCAAATTACCGATGAAGATAAAGATATAATTCAAAAGCAACAATTACTTATCAAAGACGTCAATAAAAACTTAGATAAATTTCGATTTTCTGACGCTGCTGATCAAATTTATCATTTTATGTGGGACGAGCTAGCAGCTAAATATATCGAAAGTATTAAAGGTCGTGAAGATAAAGAAATTGCGCTAAGTGTTTTTAGATATGTTTTTTTAAATTCATTAAAG
>DATIHK010000077.1:0-33494 GCA_035480775.1 Saccharimonadales bacterium (SeqCode)
ATGCCTCAGCCGCAGCAACCGATGTCACGACCGCTGCCACCAGCAGGTGCCAGTCAATATCCACAAATGCCTAAGCCAACTATGCCACTTCCTCCAGTCCAGCCGAGTAAACCAGGAGATGGCATTATTACATTGGGAGATACTCCTAATCAGGGGAACATTTCCACTTTAAATCAAACTTAAGTTATCTGCATCGGCATTATAATATTTAAAAGTCCTTCGTGATCTGATGCGACAAAAATGCACGGAGTTAAATTGCCGTTGGTTTCAATTTTAAATCTTTCAGACTTCACATTGCTCAATAAATCTAGCAAATATTTGGAATTAAATGCCAGTTCTAATTCGCCTCCGGTAATTTGAGCTTCGATATCGCTTTCGTGTTCACCAGTTTCTTGAGTTGCCGATGTCAAAACTATATTGCCGTCTGGATTTAGTTTCATTTTTATAGCAGAAGTAGCTTCGGTCGAAAATAAATTCGTTAATTTAACTGCTTCTAGCAATTCTTCGGCTGCAAATTCGGCCGAGATGGTTGTTTCTTGTGGAATGATTCTTTTGTAATCGGGATAATCTCCGCTCAAAATTCGTGACGCGACTAAAGTATCACCGCTTTGAAAAAGAGCTAAATTTTCGTTAGAGTTTAATACAAATTTAATTGGTTCTTCTGAACCGGCAAAAATCTTAGCAATCTCTGCAAGTGTTTTTGCTGGAATTATTGCTTTTAAATCATTTTTTGTATTTTCGATTTTTAGTTTTTTTTCAGCAAGTCTGAAGCCGTCACAAGCTGCGACAGTCAACTCCCCATCTTCGAGGTTTAAATAGATGCCGCTAAAAACTGGTCGGGCTTCATCATTGGCTGAGGCAAATGCCACGTGTGAAATGGCATAAGAAAATAAATTTGGATCGAGCTCTATAAAATCCCCTTCTTCTGGCATTGTCGGAATAGCCGGAAATTCTGAAGCGCTAACTCCATTAAATTTTGATTTTGTTTTTTGAGAACTTAGATGTAAAACATTGTCTTCAAGATGGCCGGTAATTGTACTAGGAGATAAAGTCGCTACAAAATCTCTTAGTAATTTTGCCGGAATAGTAATTGAACCTGTTTCTTCTATTGATGCAGGTACTAAAGTAGTAATAGTAGTATCTAAATTTGTCGCGGATAATTTTAAACCCCCTGGTACTGTTTCAATTAAGATGTGCGTTGTAATTGGAAGAGGACTTTTTGCGGGCACGGCGCGACTGACGGTATTTATTCCTTTAGCTAAATTTTCTTGAAGGCAAGTAAATTTCATAGGTTATAACGGCTTTATTTTGAGCAGCTTCAGCTGCGAAAAAGACGACGTAGTCGTCACTTTTTTGGTTTTAGAACAACGTGTCTGTAGGGACCTTCTCCGGCACTTTCAGAAGTTATATCGTCGTAAGTACCTACAAAAGTGTGAACAGTTTTGCGCTCGAATGGATTCATCGGGGGCATAGCAACTTCTTTACCCAAAAAACGTACTCGGTCGATAAAGCTTTTCGCGATTTGCTCGACTTTTTCTTGGCGTTGTTTTCTGTAGCCATTTATATCTACAACTGCTTTGGTTTCAGGTCCAAATTTTCTGTATAAAGCTAAATTGACGATTGTTTGAAGTCCATCCAAAGATTCGCCTCGGTATCCGATGAGATAACTTAAGTCATTTCCATCTATTGTAACGATACTTATCTTTTCTGGATCTTCTTCGACAATTACTGTTGCTTGAGCGTTAATGTGTTTTAAAATTTCTTCTATTAAGTTTTTTAATTCTTTTTGCTTTTCCATACTTTTTTTATCCAGGGATTAAGTCCTCCCCAACCACTTACAAAATACTGTTGGACAATTGAAAAGACAGTCGAGACTACGATGTACAAAACAACTCCAGCCGGCAAGGTCATACCAATGATAAAATTCATGACCGGCATGGTGTATACCATTTGCGCCTGCATATTATAAGCTATATCGTCTTTTTTGTCAGGTGTTTTTTCGGCGGCCTTTTCACCTTGTTCTACGTATGGAAGCATCATTTTGGAAGCGAAAAATTGTAAAACTCCAGATAAAAGTGCCAATATGTAAAATCTATCGGCTTTTGCTAAATCCCAAATCCAGAAATGCGAGTTTACAGTTTGGCCCGGATTAAATTTAAAAAGCGGAAAATAAATTAAGGTGTTTAGATGCGCAACGTTTACATTGATTGTAAATTGTCTAATAACTCCATACAGTGCAATTAAGACAACGATCATTGCTACTTGGGTTAAACATCCAGATGCTGGGTTCAGCCCGTGTTTTTTAAACAATTCCATCTGCATTTCTGCCATTTTCTTCTTATCGTATTTGTATTTTTCTTTTAGCTTATCTAGTTCTGGTTGCAGGTCCCGCTGCTTTTTCATAGTTTTAAGTGATGGAGTAATAACTGGAATAAGTAGGGCTTTGATGATAACAGTCATCAATATGATAGCAATGCCTAAAGAACCGCTAAAATGATACAGCGCGGCTAAGACATTAAGTAAAGGATTCACTAAAATTGTATTCCAAAGCATTCCGATCATAGCTTGTGTTCTTTCATTGTTAGATTGATTCTATAGTGCGAAGCGCTATAGAGCAATCGCGAATAACTCGAAGAGTTATTTCATTTGACAGGGTCGTAGCCTCCCTTTGAAAATGGATTACAGCGCAAAACTCGCCAGGTTCCCATTAAACCGCCCTTGAAGATACCATATTTTTCTATAGCTTGATATGTGTACTTCGAGCAACTAGGTTCAAATCTACATACTTTTAAACCTAGATTATTTGGCGAGAGGAAGCGTCTGTAGAGTTTTAACAAAGTCAGTGTTAATTTCTTCATAATTTTTTTCTATACTAAAAAATTTTGGATGAATAACGACCCAATATCCTGGTTTGATTTTATCGAGATTTATGCGCACCGCCTCGCGAAATAGTCGTTTAACTTTATTTCTTTTTACTGCAGATTTATCAAATTTGTTTGAAACAACTACGGTAAATTTGCTAGGACCTTCGTAGTTTTTGGCTTTAAGATAAAACATATGAAAGTTTTGTCCCGAGACTTTTGCTCCATATTTACGTGAAACATTAATTTCAAAATTGGTTGATAGACGATTTGCTTTTTTTAGCATTTTTATAGTTCAGGTTATTTCTGAGCGTTAGCGAAGAAAGAGACTTCGAATAAGGCTCATTTGCCGTTGTACTTAACGACTAGCTTTTTTCGACCTTTGGCTTTTCGAGCTCTTAAAACTCTTCTTCCACCTACAGTTGAATTGCGGTTCATAAATCCGTGCTTTTTTACTCGTTTTCTTTTTTTAGGTTGCCAAGTGCGTTTGGTTTTAGGCATAACACAAGGATTCTACTGAGTTGCCAGTTAAAAGTCAAACGTTTACAATAAGCAAATGGCTGAACTAAAAGATCAAATCGAAATAGCTGATTTAGCAAAAATAGATATCAGAGCCGGAACCGTTACGGCGGCTGAAAAAGTAGAAGGTTCTACAAAACTTATAAAACTAGATGTGGATTTTGGCGAACTAGGTCACAGAACTATTTTGACTGGCATGCAAGAGTTTTATACTCCGGAAGATTTTGTAGGAATGCAAACTACATTTATAGTAAATTTAAAACCCCGCAAAATGATGGGACTAGAATCTCAAGGAATGATTTTTGCTGTTGATAACGAAAACGGCAAACCCATCTTTTTAATTCCTAAAGAACATGCTAATAATGGAGATAGTATTATTTAATTGAAAGGAATCAATGAAAGTTTCAAATACCACCTTAATAATTGCGACTGCCAATAATGATAAAGCGATGGGCACTTTTTATTCTAAAAAATTAGGTTTTAAAAAAAATAAAAACGGTGGATGGGAAAACGCTAATATTTCGGTTTACTTTGATCGCCATAACAAAGCTGCAAAAAAAGCTATCGAGCCATTTAGAGTTATGCTAACGCTAGCAGTTGATGATATAGAGAAAGCTTACAAAGAACTCAAGAAAAAAGGAGTTAAATTTGTAAGGACTCCAGCAAAAGAAGAATGGGGAGGTTGGTTTGCTACGTTTAAAGATCCAGACGGTAACTACCTACAGATTTTTCAATACAAGCCTTAAAAGTACTTACAGTATCCACCGGCCCCTGGTTTATCTCCTACAGGAATACAAACGCTGTTTGTCGGACAAGGAACCTTGGTTGGTCCTCCGCAGTAAACTTTTCGATTTTGCCATCGCTCGAGTATAAATATTATTGCGACAATAACCAAAAGAGCTATCAAAATCCATTTAATATTTTTAACTTTTTTCTTCACCCAATGATTTTATTATGTTTTTGTTATAATTCCAAACATGGCAGAGTTTAAACCCAAAACTTATTACATAAAAACCTTTGGATGTCAGGCAAATATTGCCGATTCAAATACCATTGGCGGAATTTTAGAAGCACTTAATTTTGAGCGAGTTATTACACTTGAAGCTAAAAATGAAGATGAAGCTTTACTAAAAATCATTCCACAGACAGATTTGTTTATAGTCAACACTTGTTCGGTTCGCCAAAAAAGCGAAGACAAAGCCTATGGAATAGGACGTATAATGAAAAAAGTAAAAGATGCAACCGGTAAAAAACCTTTTGTCATCATGGCAGGTTGTATGGTGGGATCAGCAACTGGAGATCGTAAACGTATCGAAATGGATGAACTCCGCAAAAAAACCTCTTATGTCGATACTTATATCAATCCGTCGCAGTTAATGCAGGTTCCGGATATTTTATTTCAACACGGAGTGTTGGACGAATGGGCTGTTAAAACATTTAACGCCGAAGACGTTGTTGCTACTCAAGAAAATCCTACACATGCTTTTGTAAATATTTCTTACGGATGTGATAATTTTTGCACTTTTTGTGTAGTTCCTTATGCGCGCGGAGCCGAAGTTTCGCGACCAGAATCTGACATTTTAAAAGAAATTGACCACTTAGCTAAACGCGGTTTTAAAGAAATTACTTTGTGCGGACAAAATGTTAACTCTTGGGGATTATCTATGAGCGACAAGTTTGAAATTCGTACAGGCAGTGATCAAAAGATTCCATTTGCAGATTTGTTAAGAAAAGTTCACGCAATTGAGGGAATTGAGAAAATTTCATTTTTATCTTCAAATCCATTTGATTTTACAAATGATTTAATTGAAGCTATTCAACTTCCCAAAATTTCAAATTACTTGCATATGGCGGTGCAGTCTGGAAATAATGAAGTATTACACCGCATGAATCGCCGACATACTGTCGAGGATTTTATCGTTTTAGCAAACAAAATAAAGTTGGCTAAACCACGCGTCGAATTTGGAACAGATATTATCGTAGGTTTTCCTGGTGAAACTCGCGAACAATTTATGGATACGGTAAAACTTTTTCAAACTGTAAAATTTAACGTAGCTTTTATTTCTATTTATTCTCCACGCAAGGGAACTCCCGCTCAAAAATATTTTGAAGATGATGTTTCGCGTGATGAAAAAAAGTGGCGTCACGCCAAGTTAACCGAAATTTGGGAAGATACAAAAAAAGCTAGCGCCAAAAGTATCTAGACGCTAGCTCTGAAGTTCCAAACAATTGTAGTCGCTTAAAGTCTTAATCTTTTTTTCTGAGTAAAGATGCAAATGGTCCCAGAAAACCCATGATAAATGCATCTCTCTGTCTCATAGCTCCCTTAAACTCGTAGGTATATACGACCGTTGTTATTGGCATGAACACCGCCCACAAGCCGATACACAAAAATACTACAAAAATAGGAAATTCTTTTGGTGCGTGAGTTAATGCTGTAAGAACTATCCAGGAACCGGTCGCTGTAGTGAATGCAATTCCAACTAGACCACCCAACACAAAGGTTGTGTACAGCATTATTTCTCGGTGATTTTCGAGCACGTTATTAGCGTACCGCAGACAAGCTCTAAAAAAAGAGCCGGCAAACCAAAGGAACATCATGCTAGCCTCCCTCATGACCAACTCGAAGTTAAAAATAACTTAGCACAAAGTTGCGCCAGTCTCAACACTAGCTTAGTATGCAGCCATGAACAAAAAAGTCTTTGTGATTGTCGGCCCAACTTCTACCGGAAAAACTTCTCTGGCGTTGAATCTGTGCAAAAAATTTAATGGTGAAATAATTTCGGCTGACTCGAGGCAAATTTATAAATACATGGATATTGGAACTGGTAAAATTCCACTAAATAGTAAACCCGACTTAACTAAAATTTGGGGATATGATTTAGTGGCTCCAGACCAATACTTTTCGGCCTATGACTGGGCTATGGATGCTCTGCAAAAGGCGAGTCAACTGCAAGAGCAGGGAAAAAACATTTTTTTGGTTGGGGGGACTGGTTTGTATATCGATATCTTCACACATCGCCAAGATGTCGCGAATATTAATCCCAATAAAGAATTGCGCGAATCATTGGAAAATTTGTCTACTGAAGTCCTCTTCTCTAAACTGATGTCGTTAAATCTACAGAGGTCTAAAAATATAGATAAGCAAAATAAAATGAGATTAATTCGAGCAATTGAGGTTGAGGCGAGCAATTCCAAAAACACTCCCCTACCCTATTTAGCCAACGCCAAATTTATTTTTATCGGACTAACAGCAGAGCGCTCTATTTTATATTCGCACGTAGATAATTGGTTAGAAGCAATTTGGAAAAACGGCTTATTGCCCGAAGTTTCTAAATTAATAAATTTAGGATTCGAAACTTCCCCAAAATTGCACGGTTTAGTTTACAAGAGTGTCTTGGCTTTTATGCAAAAAGATTTATCTGAAAGTGCCGCAATAGAACGAGCAAAATTCGATCTCCACGCCTATATAAGAAGACAACAAACTTGGTTTAAACGTAATACAGATATTAATTGGTTTGATATTAGTCAAGAAAGCTATATAAAAGATATTCAAAAATTAGTTGAGTCGCATGTGGCTAATTAAAGGTATAAATAGTAAAATCTATGCAAATGGATAAACAATTTGTAATTTCGGTTAAAACAATTTTGATAGCATTTTTAATGGTGCTGGGAGCTTATATTATTTACAGACTCGGAGGTATTCTATCGATTCTGTTAATTTCAGTAATTATAGTTATCGGAATGGAGCCTTTAGTTAAGTTTTTTATGAAAAAGACTTTACTTAATAAATACCTTTCGAGAAGTTTTTCGGTTATTTTAGCTTATATTCTGTTAATTTTAGCTTTACTTATTATGTTTACCATTGGACTTCCACCGGTAATAATTCAAGTCGAAAAGTTGCTTTCTAATTTAGGTGTATTGATTCAAAACTTGTCAGATAAATATGGAGTTAATGTATCGGTCAATAATCTTATACCCCAGTTTTCGCAATTATCTGGAGGAGTTTTGACAATTACCTACAATATTGTTTCAAATATCACCACAGTTTTGAGTATTTTAATTTTATCTATTTATATGTCTTTAGATTGGGAAAATATCAAAGAAAAATTTGTTAGTCTTTTTCCAGACAATATGGAAACCACTGTACTTGAAATATTTAATGATATTGAAGTAAGTGTCGGAAACTGGATAAAAGGTCAGTTGTTTTTGATGCTCGCAATTGGAGTCGCTTCTTTTGTCGGTTTAGTTTTAATTCATGTTAACTATCCACTGGCGTTAGGCATTGTAGCTGGACTGTTAGAGATAGTTCCTATTCTTGGTCCAATAATGTCGGGTGCCTTAGCTGGAGTAATTGGATTTTCGGATTCTCCAGTAAAAGGGCTAGCTGTTTTGGTTTTGTTTTTTATAATTCAACAGTCTGAAAATAATCTGTTGGTTCCCAAAGTTATGCAAAGAGTTTCTGGTTTCAGCCCATTGGTTATTTTAATCGCTCTGTTAATTGGAAGTGAATTTTTTGGAATTGTCGGCGCCATTTTGAGTGTGCCTGTAACCATGATTTCTGTTATCGTCGTAAAAAAGATTTTACTTTATACTTCAGCGGGAAGCGAGTAAGCCAGATTCTGTTTCATTGAGCGCCTCACGGCACATAATTATTGACATCTATCTACGCTCCATCTTTGTACCTCGTCGAGCAGACTGATAGCGGTACGTTCGTGGATTGCTGCAGGTGGGATTGCCCGTTTCACTCTTTTTTCATGGCCGAAGCCGAAGAAAAAAGCTCGTCTCTGTGGCTCTCAAGTTGTGTCAATTCACAACCTGTTTCTTTAGGTTTTCACCCAAGAACACTAGCGGTTACCCGTCGGAAGTTACCTTCCATACCTTTGCTCTATGCAGTCTGGACTTTCCTCCAATTCGGTTAAGAATCGGTAGTCAACCTGCTTCCCGGGTGTATTTTACCACCTTTTGTGTGATATTATCTTAAAGCATAAGCTTAACTAAATATGGCCGAAGATTTAGATCCAAATAAATTTCATATATTCTCACCTGCTCAAAGAAAAAAGATTGCAATTACGACAATGCTATTACTGTTAGTTTTGATCCCGGTTTTAGGATTTGTTTATTATAATTTTGCTATCAATCGTCCGGCTCAAAATGATAAGAGAATTACTGTTAAAATCGAAAAAGGTTTGGGTGTTAGTGGAATTTCAAAGCAACTAAGAGATCAAAATTTGATTAATTCCGAATTTTTATTTAGTTTTTACGTCGTTTCAAATCATCTTCAAAATAGTATTCAAGCAGGAGTTTACACAATTCCAGCAGGAACATCGATTGTAAAGTTAACAGATCTGCTTCAGCATGGTACAGATGATATTCGAATCACTTTTTTGGATGGTTGGAGAGTTGAAGAATATGCCCGTGAAGCAGTCAAGAAATTTAACAATATTGATTATGAGCAATTTATAAAGTTGGCAAAAAATGATGAAGGATATTTATATCCCGATACATATTTTTTTAACAGTGATGCCAGCGAAAAAGATCTAGTTCAAAAACTGCAAGAAAATTTTACGCTTCATACAAAAAATGTTTTAACCGAATCTCAACTTCAGAAAATGGGTTTAACTATGAATGACGCTATAACTTTAGCATCCATAGTCGAGCGCGAAGTTGCAAATGACAATGATCGACCCATTGTAGCCGGAATTCTCTTAAAACGCCTAAAAGCTGGAGCTTTATTAGGCGCTGACGCTACTACTCAATACTCGGTTGCTCTAATAGCTTTTTGCGCACCCGGGCTTCCACTAAATTGTTTTGATGGTTCTAAAGACTGCAATCTGCCAAATGATATTCGTCAATGTCTTGAAAAATATGGTAATACAGATTCTCAAAGAATATTATCTATAAATTGGTGGCCTCAAAGTATATCTCAAGAAGAAATACAATTTAATAGTCCTTACAACACAAGAGTAGTTGCGGGTCTTCCGCCAGCTCCAATTTCTAATCCTGGTATTGGGGCTATTAATGCTGTAATTAACGCAAAAGTAACTGACTACAATTTTTATCTCACAGATTCGCACGGAGTTACACATTACGCGAAGACCCTTGAAGAACATAATCGTAATGCTGCTATATATCTGAAATAGAACGTTCTAATAATTCTTTGGTAACTTTAATACCGTATTTATCCAAAAAGTCTGCGGATACAAGCACTTCTGCATTGCATTTAGCAGCTAGACAAATTCCGTCATTTAAATTAAGAGTAATATGACGAGTCGCGGTTGAACTTACTATTTTTAAAGTTGCTTTAAGTAGATTGGCTTCTTCAGCAATTATTATTTGAGTTACATTTATTTCTAAAGATCTAAAGCTTTCGACAATAAAATCTAAGTAAGTAGAGTTGCTATAAGTCACAGTTATTGGTAAAACAACTTTCTCTTTACGGTAAAAAAAGTACAAAGTATGCTCATTTTCATTAGGAATGGCAGCAATTAATGAAACAGCTTTAAGTTCTTTTGCATGTATTAAGCTTGTAACTGTATAATGTGAGAGCATATGTTTAACCTGCTAATTAATCTCTATAACAAACTTGAACAAATAAAAGGCAGAAAGTTAGTTATTCTTTTGCTAGTAATTTTTATAATTTTTTTAGCTTTTGGTTTAAGCTTTGGTTACATTACACAAATATTATTAAATAAAACTGAACAAACAAAATTTGTTTCTACGTCAACTGGGCAACAAATAGTGGCTAGATCTTTTGACGGTTTAGTTACGTACGTAAATCCAAATCAATATCCAGCTGATAATGTTACTTATGCGCTAGTAGATGCAAATGGTAAAGTTGTGATTTTATTGCGTAGTAGAGATCAAAAATTAGTGGTATCAGAAGGACATAATGTACGAGTAAAAGGTATAGTAGAAAAAAGTGCAGATGGTACAAAGGATATTTTAAATGTTGATGAGGTAATTATAAAAAATGGTGCTAATTAGCGCACCTTTTGCATACAAAATGACGTTGCACGTCTTTTGTATGCTTCGAATACAAAATGGCGCAAATTGATTTTAAAAACATCACAAAAGAATACGAAGTCTCCAAAAAAGCATTAGATGATGTAACTTTTTCTATCGACGATGGAGATTTTGTATTTTTGGTTGGTCCATCGGGAGCTGGCAAATCAACTTTAATTAAAATGTTAATTCGAGAAGAATTGCCTTCCTCAGGTGAAATATTATTTTATGGCGACAGTATTTTTGGAATTCAACGCGACCAGATTTCTAATCTACGTAGAAGAATAGGAGTTGTATTTCAAGATTTTAAGCTGCTAGACTCTAAAAATGTTTTTGAAAATGTCGCTGTAGCTTTAGATGTTGTTAATAGTCCGAGAGAAGTTGTAAACAATGTCGTCCCAAATGTTTTGGGTATGGTTAATTTATTGAGTAAAAAAAATAATTTTCCTGCGCAACTTTCTGGTGGTGAAAAACAGCGTGTTGCTATAGCTCGAGCGTTGGCCCACGAGCCCGACGTGTTAATTGCCGATGAACCAACCGGAAATATCGATCCCCAAGCATGTGAAGAAATAATACAAATATTAGAAAAAGTTAATTCATTAGGGACGACTATAATTATGGCGACCCACGATCAAGAAATCGTAGATAAATTAAAAAAACGAGTAGTCAGATTAGAAGACGGTAAAATGGTATCAGATAAAAAAGGAGGTAAATATCGTGCTTGAAATGTGGAAAGACTTAAAAATTAATTTACAACGCGAACGCTTATTGGCGATTACTAATATAATTGTTATGACACTGACCTTTTTATTTTTATCTATGTTTGTGTATGTCGTCGCTATTTCACAAACTGCTTTAAAGCAGCTTGAAGATCAAGCTCAAATTACGGTTTTTTTTAAAGATGATTTTCCTGAAAGCAAGATCTTAGATTTACAGAAAAATTTACAAAGTGACCCGCGAGTTGCTCAAACAGTTTACGTTTCAAAAGCTGAAGCTTTCAAAATTTTTACAGAAATTCATAAAGACGAGCCCATTTTATTAAAAGCAGCTTCGCCTACTATACTTCCTGCGAGTCTTGAAATTAAAGCCAAAGATCTTGCAAAACTTTCGGTACTTGCAGATGAATTTGGCAAAAAAGATGGAGTTGAAGAAGTAAAATTTTACCGAGACGTAATAGAACGCTTTAGATATTGGGGAAATATAATATACGCCGTTGGATTTGTTTTGACAGCATTGTTTTTGATAATTTCGTATTCGATAGTTTTAGTAACTCTTAGATTAACAATAAATGCCAAAGGTACCGAATTAGAAATTCTAAAATTAGTCGGTGCTACAGATACTTATGTAAAGGCTCCATTGTTATTCGAAGGCACATTTTTTGGAATTGTATCGGCTGTAATTGCTTCGGTTATTGTTGTGTTGGCTACAACAGTAATAAAAGCGACTCATCTTTTTGGTGGAAGTGTCGCATTTGGCTTTGTTAGATTTGATTTTATGTTATTTGCGATATTGCTTTGCGTAATTCTATTAATATCTGGAACTCTGCTTGGCTATTTCGGCAGCTCAGTAGCTGTCAAAAAATATTTAAAGTACTAATCCATGAGAATAAAAAACCTACTATTAATTTCTTTAATAGCTGCCGTTTCTATGTCCATTTTGAGCGTCACAGTTTACGCTGACTCAAAGTGTACTTCCGAAGAAGACTGCAATAAACAAATAGACCAATTACAAAAAAAGGTTATTACTTTGCAAGGAAAAGCTGATAGTTTATCTAGCGAAATAGCAGCCTTTGATAATCAAATTGCTTTAGCACAACTTAGAATACAAAATTCTTTACGTAACATAGCGGCTAAAGAAATTGAAATAGCTAACCTAGAACAAGATATAGCAAATATTAGTACCCGCATTGATAAACTACAAAATTCTATTGCTTATCAGCAAAATGTTTTTGATCAACGAGTTCGAGCTCAATATAAAACTAGAGAAACCTCACCCATAATTATTTTATTCGGATCCAATACATTAAATACTCTTGTTAAAAAAGAACAATATTTAAATGTAATGGAACTAGAAGATCAGCGTTTGCTAACTCAAATGAATGCTACAAAAGCTAGCTACACCCAACAAAAGCAAGTTTTTCAAGATACAAAAGCAAAAACAGAAGCACTAAAAGCACAATTAGTAGCCGAAGAAAGAAATCTAGAATCGTATAAAGCCAATCTAAATGATCAACAAGACGCTAAACAACGACTGTTGGATGCTACTCAAAATGATCAAGCTAAATACCAAAAATTGCTCGATCAGGCCCAAGCCCAGCTAAATTCATTTACAAGCTTTGTTACTTCAGCGGGAGGTGGCGTAATTAGTGCAAATGGTTTTGGAAGTGGAAAACTGGGGTGGTATATGTCTCAGCGCGATGAAAGATGGGCCAGCAGTCACATTGGCAATTCGAGCCAGAATATTTTTAATGTCGGTTGTCTGGTTACAAGTATTGCAATGGTTTACAAACACTATGGATCAAATGTGACTCCGCAGAGCATTGCAAATCAAACATCTAGATTTTTTGGCAACACAGCTTTAATGTTGATACCTTGGTCAGGACCTGGCGGTCGTTCGTATACTTCAATTTCGGTAAGCCAAATTAATAGCGAATTAGATAGCGGACGCCCAGTAATTGTGGGTATTTATTATGGAACATTTGGAACACACTTTGTTGTTTTATCAAGTCGCTCAGGAAGCGACTGGATTACTTACGATCCGTATTACGGCCCGGATCAAAAATTTTCAAGCCGTTATAGCAAAAACTCTATCTTCCAAGCTGTAGTATTTAAGTAATTTTTAATTTTTCCAATTTATATTTATTCATATGACTTTTATACGCCTTTCAATCTTTACCGTTGTTTTAATATGCTTTTCTGTTTTTACACTTGCTGACAGTTACTATTTTATTTATTCGATACAAAATCCTTTGTCTTCTGATGGAGTCGTGCAAGTATATTTTGATTACACTTTGTCTGGAGCGGCAGAAAAAGATTTTGTTATTCGTCCAATTGCCTCGTCTGGAATTGCAAAAATCTACAATGACTCTATACAAACCTGGATTGATTCAACAGATTTATGGTCAAAAATGCCGCTGTTGGCAAAACAAGAAAAAATTTCTATTCAAGGATTGTCTTCAAATTCTGCAGATTTATACTTTTTAATTCAATATACAAAAACTGGAATTGTATATAAAACTCCCAGCAAAAAAATTTGGTCTAACGCCTCTATAAAAAATTACCCGCAAATGTTGAATGCAAATTTATTTAAACCGACAGAGGTTGTATCTGAAGAATCCTCGGAAACCATTCCAAATGCTTTATCAATACAATCGACTCCGTCTGCCAATTCCAACGGTAATAATAACAATATAGCACTGATTGTATTTGCCGTAGTTACAGCATTAACTGGTGCTTATATGCTAAAATATTTGCATGTTAAAAATCGTTAAATGGGCACCTTCAATTATATTATGTGGATTTATATTTTATTGGTCATCAGTGCCAGGTGCCGAAATTAATTCGCTACAACTTGGAGATGAAACCCTGCATAGGGTAGTTCACTATTCGTTGTTTTTTTTGCTTTGCTTGTTTTTTTATATTCCTACCAAAAGTTTTAAAAAAGCTGTATTATTGACAATCGCTTACGCATTTAGCGACGAATTTCATCAAAGATATGTTCCGCGTAGGTCGTCTAGCTTAGAAGATATTTATGTTGATACGTTTGGCGCTTTAAGCGCTGCAATATTATGGAGTACATTTCAAACTCTCTACAAAAAACTCAAGAGATAGCTCTAGACATTGCCCGAAAATTAAAATCTGGAGATGTCTTAGCTCTTTCTGGCGATTTAGGTTCGGGTAAAACTACTTTTGTAGGATTTTTGGTGGATGCGCTGCAGTCTCATTCGCGCACGCAAAGTCCAACTTTTGTAATTTTGCGAAAATACACCGCAAATTTAAATGGCATTAAAAATGTTAACCACTTAGATTTGTATCGTTTACAGTCACAGCAAGAAATAGACGATTTAGGTTTGGTAGAGTTGTTTACTGAAAAAAACACCGTAAGTTTGATAGAATGGCCTGACTTTGCTGAAAAATATTTGCCCGCAAATACAATTCGAATTAAGTTTGAGTACGTGGATGAATCCACCAGAAAGATGAATGTTCAAAATTTATATTGATACAACTGATAGATATAAAAAGTTTGTAAAGCTATTCGATGGCGAAAAAGAAGTCGCTGAAAAAAGTGGAGATATTGATGTTGTTTCAGCAATTCAGCAACTATTAACAGAAAATAATTTAACTCCAGATCAAGTTGAATACGATGTTAATAAAGGTCCTGGTTCATTTACTGGAATTAAAATGGGAGTTACTGTCGCCAATGTTTTGAACTGGGCAACTGGTAAAAAACAAATTGACGAACTGATACAACCAGAATACGGAAGAGAGCCAAATATTACTTTGCGAACGAAGTGAGTAAAGAGCGTTAAACGCTACTTTAAAGAAATAAAAAACGCGCCGCCAAAGAGTATAAATTACCTCATATGGTGGCGCGTTCCTCAAATAATCTGCCGAGTTGGAGCTTGTTAGTCGGATTCAGCCAACCAGGCAATCAATTTCTCGCCGGTCAGTGTACCTTTGTGTTCGTCCATAGCCTTCATAACGTTGAGAGCAAGCTGCTGGGTTTCCGCAAAGGTAAGTATGCGGGGTTTGGGTCGGGCGGTGTGCTTTCCCAGCAGAATTGCACCCACGACAACCAGAACTACTGCGACAAATCCCAAATAAGGCATTGTAGGAGCCTCCTCAGGCTATGTTACGGATAATCGAATCAAATTTAACGAAATTATAACACATGTATACCCTATAGTCTAGCGGATAAAGAGAGCAAATTTTGTGATATTATGGTTTCGAGGGGACGCGAGTTGGCTGCGAAAAATCTGACTTTGTGTTCCCCTCAATAAATTTCCATTTTTAAAATTAAAAACTCTGCCAGAAGACACATGTATGGGCTAGTTACACATGTCTCCTGACAGTTTTACGAAATCAAACGCTCATTTGGCTGCGATACCTGACTTGTGCGTTTGAAAACGTAACTTGTAGCTTAGAGCACGATGATGCTGCTGGTGTATTCTTCCGCCGTCATGCCGTTCAAGGCGAGGTACACCTTGGCGACATATTCCTTGCGGAAGATCTTCCAGTCGTAACCGACGCCGCCGGTGCTGGTCTTGGCGCCCATCGAGAGAACGGTGCTGGCGTTGTGAATGAACCGCGCGTTTTTCAGTCGGCGTTTCCACTGAATGTTTTCTTCAGTCTCTTCGCCACCGCCGGTCTGACTCTTGTCCTTGGCATCTTTGGCAATCGTCCCGTCGTCCTTCACGATTTTCAGATCGGGCAGAACGCCGTTGTTGACGTAGTCGGGCAGGATCGGCGCGTTCAGCAGGGCTTCGAGAGTTTCGACCTTGCCGGTGTTGTAGCCGAACTTGCCCGGACCTTCGCCGTTGTTGAGCTGCGTAGCGATTTGCCACGAGTAAACGAGGGCGTGGTACCGGCCCAGGGCCTTGAGCGCCTCGAGCACATGCTGGTCTTGCAGGCCGACGCCGGGGCTCATAAAGATCGAGGGCATTCCCAGGGTGGCTGCAAACTGCCGCATCAGGTTGACGGGCTCGTCGAACTTGTTCATGTCGGCGGTGATGACGTCGGCGCCGTAAGCCTTGGCTTTGTCGATGCTCTGATCGCCGGCATTGGTGCCGAGGATGTAGTGCACATTGAAGGAAGGCAACGCGGCGCGCATCTGATCCATAAAGCTGACGGGATCAGCGGACTGGCCGTACATGCGGAAGCGGAGGGAAATGTTCTGGGTCATTGCAGTGTCTCCTTGGTTACTAGTTGTTTCCGGTTGTGTTGTGGCTATAACAAAAGGCTTTGCCCAAAGCCTTTGACTCCTACAAATCTGCTATAGCCTAATTGCTTGATGCATTGTAAAACAACTATAGCAATTCTGTCAAGTTATAGGTTATTAAAATAATATGGTAATCAAATCAATATGTTGTCATAGCAACAAATAGTGGGATTTGGGATAATTTGGAAGGTTATACAATAATCCAAGAATTCATAAAAGAGAGAGGATCTATATCTTCTTCATTTCTATATGCACTGGCTACCATAAGTTTACGAAAAATTTTAGATTTTCCGTCTAAACCTGTTCCAACATTTAGTTCATTGTTTACTCCATAATGTTTTATGTGCCCAAATAATTTACTTTTTTTGTTATTCATTTTCTTGAATAATTTCATTTGCACAGCTAAATCTTCTTGGCCGCCGATCGGTATTTCTTTCGGGCCCTGAGAAGTTATAAGTTTTATAGATCCTAAAACACCATTTTCTACATATCTTGGAATACCACCAGTGTTGGCAACCTGTTCGTAAAAATATGGTTCATGGAGAATACACGTGTTATACGAAAGTCTTCCAATATACGATCCATCGTTTTCTTGATTTGCTATACGCCATCCAACTCCAAGAAGATTATAAGAACGCAGCAGCTCAGAACCATGTTGTAATTGCCAGAGTTGCAAATCCACGCCTACAGAAATAATTAACAGATTAGTATTATTACCTGCTTTGTATAGCGCGTTGATAGGATTTGCAAAGTTCCATTCAGTTTTTTTCAAAGTAATAATTTGTGAAACATCTTTTTGCACATGCTCAATGACAGGATCATTTTCTTCTGTAGTAAGCACTATATTAGATGGACCTAAAGTTTGAATATGTGCTAGGTAAATTTTTAGCAATTCAAAGGTAAGTTTTTTCTCGTAATCTGTGTGATATCTAAGTCCAATCGTAAGATTGTTTTTTAACTTCAGGGGCATGCTTTAATGGTAATCTATTTTATTGCTTTTTTCTAATAACCCAAAAAGCAAAAAGACTTCTGTCATAAGCAGCTTCATAACAACGAGCAAGTTCTTCTGGATCATCTCTTTTGGTTGTATCTACTGGACGTGGATGCAAAACAGTAAGACTAAAAACATTATCAAAATTTATAAATCCATCTTTATCTGCCACACGAGAAAAAACTTCAATACCTGGGCCAAGATTTGGTTCTGCAAATTTACCATCTCTGATATCCGGCATAACAGCATACCCACCTTTTTGAATTAGTTCGCCGCCAGCTTGTTCAATTAAACTTTCATAAACTTTTGGATTATCAAATTTTTCATCGCCAATATTTCCAACATCTTTTCCGTCAACAGCTTTGTTAACAGTTAAGCCAAAAACTTCTCTAACGTGTGGATCTGATTGGGCTGCAGTTGGAACACTTATTATAACTGTATCAGCTTTATCCATAAGATTTTTTATCATTTGAATGCGTTCGTCTGGGCTATAATGCTCTAGTATTCCTTGACTAAAAATTACGTTAGTTTGTGGAATATCACCCGCCTTAAGCATATCGCCTTGAAATAAAGTTAACATTCCAGTACCTGGAGAGTGTGTTTTGTCGACAATATTAGCTTTTACTCCTAGTGCTTGTGCATTTCTGGCCACACTTTGATTAACTGCATTACTTAAATCCATTCCGGCACATTTGTAGCCTTCTTTTGTTAATTCAATTGAAAGTGTACCGAAGCCCACACCAGTTTCTAATACTGTATCGCCTGGTTTTACATATTTCTTTATAGTGTTTAATAACGGTTCGTTTTCTAGAAGTCGCCAGTTGTTATATCCTTCATTGCTATTGCCGAATCTATCGGCCATCTTTCTTTCGTAATATCCTGCCCAGTCGAACTCTTTGGCGCTATCATTTTCTAGTTTAGTTGGTTCCATGTGTGCTTTTTGCCAAAATATCTTGGTGTGCTAAATACCACTCAACTGTAGTTTTTAATCCTTCGGTTAGAGTAACTTTTGGTTCGTAGTGCAAAATCTTTTTGGCGCGATCAATACTAACGTCTACCGTCTGTGGAACAAGCCGATTAAAGTCTTTTTCGTGTTTGGTCATTATTACTTTGCTTGGGTCCTTGCCCATTATTGTGGCAATTTCGGTAACAAGTTGCGAAATAGCAGTAGATTTTCCGCTAGCAATATTTATAGCTTGAAATTTTATACGCTTGTTTAGTGAAGCAATTATATAATTCACCGCATCATCGATATAGATATAATCTCTGGTTGTATCATTAGAATATAAATCTATTGGCAAATTGCGATTTAATCTATCAATTATTAATGGAATAACTGTGTGTGGTTTCATTCCCGGTCCATATACAGAAAAAATTCTTAGAATTACGGCTGGAAGTTTATAAAAATTATTCATAAAATGAATAACTTCTTCAGCTGCCATCTTAGAAGCTCCGTGAGGAGATATTGGCTTTGGCAAAATCTTTTTTTCGGTTAGCAATGGTTTCTTAACATTTCCATATACACTGTAGGTTGAGGCAAATATAAATTTTTTAGCTTTTAGATAGTTTGAGAGTTCGAAAATCTTAGAAGTTCCGACGACATTAGTCACCAAATACGGAGTGTATTTGATCATTTCTGCCGAATCATAATAGATGTCTTTAGCCGCCAAATGTATAGTGTAATCTACTGTTTCATTTTGAAAGATTGAGTTAAATGCGTCATTAACAACATCTAATTTTATAAATCTAAATTTTGGATTCTTTTTTAATTCTTCAGTACGCGCTTCTTTAATAGAGACATCGTATTCGTCATTGTGATTATCGATGCCTATTACTTCATGACCTTGCGATAAAAGTTTTGTACATAAATTAGATCCTATAAAACCTGCCGATCCCGTTACTAGTATTCTCATGCTGGAATTATATTACATTTGTTATAATCTTTCAGTATGAAAGTATTTGTCTCCGGCGCGGCCGGATTTATTGGAAGCTATATTTCGCGTGCCCTCGTTTGGCGAGGCGATGCAGTAGTTGGATTTGATAACTTTAATAATTACTATCCCAAAAACTGCAAAGAATTTAATGTTGATTTAATTAACCTATCCTCAGGAAGGAAAACTCAGTTTTTTCCAGCACAAACTGTTGAACCAATATACGAAAAAATAGAAAGTTTTTATGATAAACCAATTCAAAAAGAACGCGGATACTTTTCGTTTGTCGAAGGTGACATTACTAATCATGATTTTCTCGAGTATTTGTTCGAAAAAGAGAAATTTGATGCTGTGATTCATTTGGCCGCCATGGCGGGAGTTCCTCTTTCTACCAAAAATCCTCGTTTATATACATCAGTAAATGTCGATGGAACTATGAATCTTTTAAATGTTTCTAAAGACACTGGCGTTAAAAAGTTTGTTTTTGGTTCATCATCTTCGGTTTATGGTAATCGCGAAGACAAAAAAGTTACCGAAGAAGATAATGTTATGAACGCAGCATCTCCATATGGAGCTACGAAAGTTGCAGGAGAAGTTTTGTGTCATGCTGCTTCGGTGGTTTTTGGTATGAATATAACAATTGATCGCATTTTTGGTCCCATATATGGCCCATTACAACGCCCGGCTGGAATGTTAATGCAAAGAGCCATTAATTACACTCACAACAATAAAAAGGTGCAGGTTTACGGCAGAAAAGGCTTGGATTCCGCCAAAGACAGTACTTATATCGATGATCAGGTAGATGGTTTGTTGAAATGTCTTGATTATCAAGGGCATTTTGATGTTTTTAACATAGGGACTTCTGATCCTCAAAGTATGCGCGAGTGGTTTGGGGCTATCGAGAAATATATGGGTAAGCCCGTTCCCTACGAAATAGTCGAGGTTGATAAGGGTGATGTAGCCGCAAGTGCCGACATCTCAAAAGCCAAAAAATTGCTCGGTTACGAGCCAAAAGCCACTTTGGACGAAGCCGTAAAGCGCCAAGTTGAAGTTTTTAACCTTATGCCAGATTGGTATCAAACTCTCCCCAATGTATAATTGAATTTGTGATACATCGGATTTGTAGTATAATCCTATAGCATTATGGATTTATCAATAGTCAGTTGGATTCACAACTGCGAAGATACAATTGAAGAACTTTACACCCGCGTGTCCAATACAATGGATTTAATAGGCAGTTCTTACGAAATTATTTTAATAAATGATGGTTCTACTGATAACTCTTGGGATATTATAAAAGACTTACACAAAAAAGATCCGCATGTAAAAGCAATAAACTTTTCAAGATATTATGGACATTCAGCCGGTTTGCAAGCAGGATTTGATGCCGCCAAAGGCGATTTAGTATTTACCATCTCACCAACTTTAGAAAATGCTCCAGAAGAGCTTCCAAAATTTATTGAAGAAATGCGTTCACATAATTACGATATGATTGTTGGCTGTAGAAAACATAAAGCTAAAGGCAAAAAAGTTCGCGGATTAGTTTCTAAAATTGCTAATAAAATGATTAGCCTTGCCGCTGGACATCAAATAACTGACATGACATCTCCATATCGTTTAATTAAAAAAAGTGTTTTATCTAACTTAAGATTATACGGAGATCATTATATGTTTTTGCCGGCTTTGGCCAGCTTATACGGAGCTAGATTTGGCGAAATTGATATCGAACATTCAAAACCTAAAAACAAGAGTTACAAAAATGTACATATGCGTTTAATTCCTACAGCTCTTGATATTGTGGTATTAAAGTTTTTAGTTTCTTTTTCAACTCCTCCATTTTCAACAGCTCCAATTAGAGTTTTTGGTGGAACTGGTATAGTTTCACTTTTAATTGGTTTAGTTTTAGGAATATACCTTTCTGTAGACAAATTACTTTTTGGGCATAGTATAGGTAATAGACCTTTGTTACTATTATCTATATTAATGGTAATGTTAGGAGCAATGTTTGTGCTGATGGGACTTTTAGGCGAATTATTAGTTAGAATTTATTTTGAAGGTCAAAACAAAATGACTTATCATATTAGAGAGGTTTTCAAATGAACGATAAAAAACTAGTATCAATTGTTATTCCCTGCTACAACGAAGAAAAAAATATCAATCGTACTTTTGACGGATTGTTAGAAATTGCCAAAGATTATAAGTATGATTTCGAATTTATTGCTGTTAACGATGGAAGTAAAGATGGAACTTGGAAAGTTATCGAAGAATACGCCTCAAAAAATTCTAATATAGTTGGAATTAATCAAATGACTAATTTTGGACAAAGTGCCGCTTACCAAGCCGGATTTGATGCTTCAAAAGGTGACTATGTTTTAACACTAGCCGCCGACTTAGAAACTCCATTAGAAAATGTGACAAAAGTTATCGACCTTTTAGATGAAGGTTATGATTTTGTGAATACCAATCGCGTCGGACGTTGGGGAGCCGAAAAAGCCGAACGCCAACAAAAAAGCGGAATTGCCAATAAACTAATTGCAAAAATTTCTGGTGTTAATATGAAAGATCGCGGCTCTGGTTTAAAAGGATTTAAACGCGTTCTTATAGAAAATTTAAGATTTTATGGCGAAATGCACAGATTTATTCCAGACTATCTATCTGTCTATGGCGCAAAAATGACCGAGTTCGATGTCGAATTTAAGGATCGCGACTACGGTAAATCTTATTACGCCGGTCACAAGAGAACAATTAAAGTTTTACTAGATTTAATTACTTTAGCATTTATGCTCTATTTTGCGCGCAAACCTTTTAGAGCTATGCCTGGTCGATTATTTGGTTTTACTGGCGCTGTTATTACAGGAGTTGGATTTTTGATAAGTGCTTATTTAGCTGTTTTAAAAATAATGGGACACAATATTGGCGACCGCCCTTTGTTTGCAGTAGCAATATTTTTAATCGTTGTAGGTGTTCAGTCTATGATGATGGGAATGTTAGGTGAATTAATAATGAGAGTTTACTTTGAATCAAGCGGCCGAAAAACTTATGTTGTGCGCAAGCGCGTAAACTAACTACTATTAGCAATTCTCAAATAATATTGGTATAATGCCCCTGTCTCTTGTAAGTATTCTTACGGCCGTTAACGGCTTTAATGATCAGGTTAGCTTAGGAGTTTTCCTCGTAAGTCTTCCCCATTAAGAGAGTTGTTATCAAATTGTCCTGAGGGGTGGTGTATTTAATTGACAAAATTATATGTTGGAAATTTACCATACAGTGTTAACGATCAAGCATTAGCTGATATGTTCGCTGCTTATGGAACAGTAAATTCTTCTACCGTTATCATAGATAAAGGTACAGGAAGAAGTAAAGGTTTCGGATTCGTCGAATTAGAAGCAGACGAAATGGCACAAAATGCTATTAACGAACTTAATGGAAAAGACATGCAAGGAAGAAATCTCGTAGTTTCAGTCGCAAGACCTATGGAACCACGAGCTCCAAGAAGTGGAGGTTTCGATAGAAACCGAAACGGAGGAAGTAGATACTAATATCTATTTGATTCCTTAGAGAAAGCCGGTGTAACAGCCGGCTTTTTTTATTCAAATATACAAACTAAAAATTAGTGATTATAATTATTACATGACTGGTAACAGAACTGTAAGACAATTAATGGTATTGGTTGTAATGTTTGTAGTTATCGTGGGAATCGTAGTTTTTATATTAGCCAAGCTTGGATTAAATCTTCCTATTCCACTAATTGTAGTTCTTTTATTTCCGCTATTTTTGGGATTTGCAGCTTATATTAAAAACAGAATTAATTAACTTGTACACCTAATTTAGTAAGCTGTTGCGCAAAATCTTCGTAAGTTGTGTAAAGAATTGTATTTATTCCGACTGTTTTTGCCCCTTCTATGTTTGGTTCGTAATCGTCTCCGTAAACTATTTCATCGGCTGGAAGTCCGCTGCGTTTTAATAAAGCTTCGAAAATTTCTTTGTTTGGTTTATCTACCCCTCTTATAAAAGAAAAAACGGCTTCGTCGAAATTTTCTAAGAAGTGAAATTTTTGCTGAAGGCCTTCGATTCTAGCTTGATAACTATTAGAACAAATAAGCGTTTTTATGCCATTTTCTCTGAGTCGTTTTATTAGTTGTTCGATAGGTTTATTTAATTCGTATCCTGAAATCAATAAATCGACCGCTTCTGCGGGAGTTAAGTGCAGTCCCATAGCTTTTATTGCCCATTCCCAATATTTGTCGTCGCTTATTTTGCCGAGTTTGTAAATTTTATTCATGACATCAGATTTTACAAATATTCTTTCGGCTTCTTCATATGGGGCGCCTTGCTCAGTTACATTTTTTATGAAATTAGTTCGACCTTTTAAAAAGTAGACATCTTCGAGTGCAATGCAAACTGCTTTTATCATATTTAAATTATACACTGAAAAATTTCTAGCATACTTGCGCTATTATATCATTGAGGATTTGTATGAAGCTTAAATATATCTTAATTTTAGTTTTAGGTTTTGCGGTTAGTATTGGCGGAATTGCTTATTTTAAGTCAACCTTAAAAAAGACAATTTATAACACAACAAATATTACAGCTCAAAATTTGCAATCTGGATGCACTTTAACTACTGCAAAAAATGGTTGGCAAAACAAAACTTTTTCTGACCAATCAGGAATTGTAACGGTTACATTTACTGTCACTCCGTTTGGTGATGTAAGAAATAGTGTAATTGCTTTGTCTGATGCAAACATTTCAGACAAAAGTAATTTTGCAGCTAGCGTTATTTTTACCGACTCCGGATTAATCAAAGCCACAAATGGTTCTGATTATGTTGACTCTTTGGGTGTGCCCTATTTAAATAATGTTAGTTATACTTTTAGATTTGCCTTAGATACTTCTAAACAAAGCTATTCTGCATATGTAACTTCTAGCGGAAGTACTGAAAAATCTTTGGGAAGTGATTTGGCGCTTAATAAGAAAGTTTCAAAATTAAATTTATTATCTATTCGTATCGATCCGTCAAAAACTGGTTATCTAACAATGTGTAAATTTAATGCTTCGTCAGATTCTGTGGTAATAACATCGCCAACTCCGACTCCAAATATTTCTGAAGGTCTTCCAGCAGGATGTGTAGCAGTTTCTGATACTTCAGGTTTTTTAAATACCCCAATGGCAATTCAAGAGGGTATTTTTAATATTGAGTTTGATGCCACTCCTTCGATAAATTTCGGTAATATGTTTGTTGGGCTATCCAAAGATAGTCGCATAGATTTTAACGGCCTTGCTGCAATAGTACGATTTAATATAAAAGGCTACATTGATGCGCGTGATGGGGATGTTTATATTCCATCAAAAATTACCTACAAAGCTAATACACCAGATCATTTTAGACTGGTAGCAGATATTCCAAATGGAAAGTATTCGGCATATGTAACTCCAAAAGGAGCAAATGAAATAACCTTAGGTACTAATCTGGAATTTAGATCAGATCAAAAAAATGTTAGAGAATTAAATAATTGGGCCGCTGCCATTGGTATAGGAACAGCCGGAAATTTGTTAATTTGCAACTTTAAAATTTATTAAACTAATTTGTATTGCAAAGTATTTAAGTTGTGAGTAAAATCTATTAAAGTTTGCTGCGGCCTTGGAAAATCTAAGGAGAGGACCCAATGCATGTAAGAATGCCAGCTCGTGGCCAGCCAGAAGTTCTGATCCGCGAATTGGAAGAGGCGGGTATCGGACATGGTGCCGTCGATGTCCCCGTCACCCTCCACCGCGTTCGTCTCGCCCCCGGGGCACTCAAGGACGAAGCGCTGCTCTACTTCTGTCCCATGGAAGGGATCTCACTCCGCCGGAGCCTCTCTTTGCGCCGGCCGGTCCTGGGCGAGAATGAATATCCGGCAAGTACCGTGGTGGTAACAGGACAGGTCGCGCAACGCAACGGACTGTTCGACCTCAAAGCGCGAATAACCTGGAACGGTCGTCTCGCCGTCGCCGTCGAAGCCTAGCATCCTCACCGCTGATCTCTAACGAAAAGGAATTAACTTTGTCGCCGCAGCGACCGAGTAAGGCCGGAACATATCTCACGATATCTTCCGGCCTGTATTTTTTATAAATTTCAATTCTATTTAGAAAATAAAAAAACCGTCAGATCTGTGCGAAGTACTTGTGCACGGACACTGACGGTTGCGCTACGCATGTCGGAGATTACATACGAAGCTGAGACTAAGGAGCTGCTTGCGTTTGGGCCGGGAAGGTGACGCTTGGATTGTTGCCGCCGCCGACTGAGACCACGAGATTGTTGGCTTTCTGGGAATTGAGCCAGATCAGTTGCAGGTAGGCGATGCAAGACTCGGATGTGGTCATCTTGGCAATAATGCAGGCCGTGAGATGCCCGTTGGCCAACTTCTGTGCGACCTCGACCTGTGTGTCAGCTTGAATGCCAGCGGTTTTTTGCTGAATTTCAGCCGCCTGCAGTTCAAAGTTCGCCTGGTCTATCTTGGTCTGCGACAAAAATGCTTGGTCGTAGGCCGCCTCGAGATCCTTGTCGGTGAATTGCCAGGTTTTCAGTGAGATGATGTGCGGTAAAACATGCAGCTTTTCGAATGCATCCGCAGTCTGCCTTCTAATCTCTTCGACCACGGCGTTTCGGTTGTCGGTCAGATCTCGCGGGACAAAGAGCGCCGTTGCATTGGCCGTCCCTTGCGTGATTTCTGTCTGCCACGCCGTTGTGATGACATCGAGGCCGCCGTTATACCTGGCGTATTGCTCGGCCCAATTAATCTGCGTGCTATCGATGGTGAAGCACACATTAACGGTGACTCCGGCGCCGCCCTTAACACTGGGGGTCAGAATCGGGCACCATTGCCAGTCGGACTGATAAGGGTATTCAAACGTATCTCTGAAAAACCAAGGCACGCTTTGGATTCCGGGGTAGCGTAACTGCGCTTCTGGCTTTCCGGTTCCCTGGTTGACTACAACCACAGCCTTGTTCGGGGCAACCGCGATCGTTGAGCCGGTGTAAAACCAGAGAAAGCCGAAGACCAATGTCAGCAGGCCCATGGTACCAGCTCCGCCCTTTCTGTTTTGCACAAGCAGAGCAATGGCCGAGACGAGCGCACACAGAGCCGCGATCGCCATTACAGACGAAAAAAGTGAGTTAAGAAAAAACCACATGGTATCCTCCAATAGGGATAGATGTTCGGTGGGCAACTCGTCTCCGTCGAGTTGTTTTTACTCGGCGGATTATACCAAAAAAAGGTCCTCGACTCAAGAGCTATAGGGTATGTATTATAAGTGTTGATAATTACTTTTCGAGTTTGTTATACAAAACAGCCATAACATATAGCCAGACAGTTCCTATTAAGTAAGACCCTAAAACATCAGAAAACCAGTGCGCTCCTATATAAATGCGTGAAATACCAATTCCTATAAGAAGTATCGCTAAAATAAGTAAAAGCGAGTTTCGCAAAAACGACTTTTTAAATTTAGTAAAAAGAAAAATAAATAAAAATCCAAACAGTCCAATAAAATGCAAAACATGTCCAGATGGAAAACTGTCATTTTTGACAAAAATTCCAATTTGATGAATGAGTAGAGCATTAGGCCTTGGTCTGGCAACGAGCTCTTTTACTAATAAGCCAATAAGTGAAACTCCACAACTTGAAATAAGCATTACAACTACAGCACTATAACGCTTTATCAATAAAAGTATAAATGATATAAGCAAGATACTTATAGCCGCAGCTACAGGATTTCCTAAATTTGTTAGTGTAAACATAAAAACATCAAATCCGGGAAAAGTTATTTGTTGTATTGATCGAGTAATAACTAAATCAAAACTAAAGTACGGAAAATTTCGAGCTAAAAATGCCAACACAATAAATACTCCTATCAATATTATAAGAAAGTCTTGTACAACAGAAATTCTCTGAAAAAATGTTGGTTTTGCAACAGTGTGCTTTTCGATGGTTTGCTGTGTTACTCTCATATTTAAATTATAGCGTAACTATGTAAAGTCCACTTTACTTTTTTTTGCTTAAAAGAGTGTATATACTGCAGATACATGAAGCAGCTACACGAAATTCAATTAAATATTTTACGGGATTTATTATTTTCTGATGTACTACGCTATTCAGATATCAAACCTGTAGATATGGAAAACAGTCAGATTGTGTTTCATATAGATAAACTTATCGAAAATGGCTTGGTCACCAAAGTAGATACTTTATATAAACTTACCGATGCCGGAAAAGAATACGCCAATCAAATAGACACCGATATAGTAAAAGTTCCGCACGCCGTAAAAGCTACAACTATTTTTTGCGCGGTTAGAAATGCTTCTTCCGAAAAAGAATATTTAATATATAAACGACTTAAAAATCCATTTTATGGGTGTCTGGGTTTTCCAACAGAAAAACCAAAATGGGGCGAAACTTTAGAAGGCGCTGCCAAACGTGGATTAAAAGAAGAAGCAAATTTAGATGGAGAAGGTAAATTATTTGCGATTAGACACTACTTAGTTTTTTCAAAAGAAAGTGGTGAGATCGTTGAAGATAAATTGATGCATGCATTTTTGTTTATAAATCCAACGGGAAATTTAGCTGGAAATATAGAGGGCGATTACCAATGGATTAAAGAAAGTGAGTTGTCTCAAAAAGTTATTCCAGCGCTTGAAGAGTTTTCTGAAATATTAGAGGCTTTAAATAATTTTAACGGAGTTGTAAGTTTTAAAGAATTAAAAATAGCAACTTCTAAATTTTGATATGAAAATTACATTGTGTGGAAGTGTTACATTTTTAGATGAAATGAATAAAATGACCCAGGAACTTTTGGAAATAGGGTTTTCTGAAGTTCTACTTCCGGTTGGATTTGGAGGAAATGAGCGCAAACATAAAGCCGAATTAACCGTCGAAGAAGATGGTCAAAGAAAAATTGAGCACAATTTAATAGAAAAGCATTATATAAAAATACTCAATTCTGATTGTGTTTTAATAGTAAATTATACAAAAAACGGTGTTGAAAACTACATTGGTGGTAATACTTTGCTTGAAATTGGATTCGCATTCGTTAACAAAAAGCCAATCTATCTTTTGAATCCAATTCCTTCTATTCACTATGCGCCTGAAATCTTAGGAATGCAGCCAACTATTTTAAATGGTGATATTTATAAATTAAAGAAATTAGTTGATCAATATGCTTAATGTTCTAAAAACCACAAAATTTGTTGTCGATAATTCGCAATCGGTAAAAATAAACAATGCTAATTTAAAAAAAATGGGCGCAAGTGTTACAGAAAAAGAATTAAAACTTAGTGATTTAGATTTAAGTTCTAACAACTGGAATTTTAATCAATTGCACTACCTTACTCTTGTTTTTAATGCTCTGGTTTATAACTTTTGGGCCGAAAAAGATCAACCAAAATGGACAATTAAAACAAATAAAACAACTCTGGATGGAAGTGTTGCACTTTTTTTGGCTCTCGAAATTGAAGCTCAAACAAACAAAGATTTTTTCAAACCACAGTACCTTGCCAACTTCTCTTATGAAAATGCAAAAAAACTTTTTAAAGGTAACACAGAAATTCCACTATTTCATAATCGAGTTAGTTGTATACGCGAACTTGGCTATGTTTTAAAAAATAAATTTTCATCTAATGCTAATAAAATAATTGATGTTTCTAATCGAGATGCCGTTAAAGTTGTAGAATTTTTAAGCGAGACAATGCCTTTGTTTAACGATGTTCGTTCATATAAAGGTACAAAAGTTGGATTTTATAAGCGTGCTACACTTCACGCGAAAATGCTCAACGATTTATTAAAAAAATACAATAAGTCCCAACTAAAAAACATGCACAAGCTCACCGCCATCGCTGATTATAAAATTCCACAAATTTTACGCAGTGTAGGAATATTTGAATACTCAAGTGATTTGGCGGAACACATCGATTCTTACAAAATAGTCAACGAAAATAGCGAATACGAAGTCGAAATTCGAGCAGCTACAATTTGGGCTGTAAAATATTTGACACATGAAATAAACAAAAAGTTTCCTCACATTGTGGCGGTAGATACTGATAATATTTTATGGAAATTGTCGCAAAACGCTACACCGAACTTTAAACCTTACCATCGAACGTACACAATCGATTACTAAAAATAAAACGGCCACACAAATGCGTAACTTAACATATGTATGGCCGCTCGTCTTGCAATAATTCTGTACCTACTTTTGGCTAGTCAGCTTCGATCAAATGATCTATGTCGTCGAGTGTGAGAGCTACGCCCATTTTGACTTCAAAAGAAGGGGTGGAAAGCGTCATCAACTGCGCAATAGCATTATGAATCACTTGCTCGGATGTGCCGCCCAAAACACCTTTGTGTACGAGTGAGAGTTCTTTAAAAGCCAAAAGCAGCTTTTTTCGGATATCTTTGATTTTGTCCCAGTTGCAATGGTCTGCCGATGCCAAAAGCTCGACTGTGACTTCTCCTGCCCTGGGTTTTCCATACACATGTAAGATCGGAACACCTGACTTCTGGATGATCGTATAGATCATTTCGTATTCGCTCGTGAAGCCAAGCCACCTTAGTCCACCTGTTGAACGTACTCTTGCGATGGTCATGTTATTCTCGCTTTCTTATTTGAGATGGTAAGTTAAATGCTGAAAAGATTATACGGTAATAATTGTACGCATACAACTGCTATAGGTTTTGTTAGTTATTGGGAGCTGCGCCGAAAATAATTAATTTAGTACCGGTACCGTTTTCTTGCTCTGACGACGCCCAGTTAAATACTTCGGCTGCTTGATCAGTTCTCATATTTATACATCCGTGACTCATGGGGTGTCCAAAGTTATGATGCCAGTAAGTCCCGTGAATTCCATATCCTTTATATTTTGGTACATCTGCATTGTAAAAAAACATTGTATACGGAACATTTGGGAGATCATAAAAAGTATTTATAGCTTTGGATCCTCCCACCATATGTACATACCTTAATTTTGTCCAGATTCTAAATTCACCTGTAGGAGTTGGAGCCCATTTCCCGGTTGAAACCAAATAAGAATGAATTTTTTTACTTCCTTCATAAGTAGTTAATGTTTGTGTTGTTAAATTAACTTCGATGCGCTTTTCTTTTCTGTTAGAGTGCGAGCCCAAAACATTTTCTGCTAGTTGTGTCGGAGTCGGAATTTCGGTGGGAACTTGCACTTTTTCTCCGTGAAATTCGGCGGTTTTTGCATTAGAATCGAAAGTTTCTTGGAGTAAATTGGGATTTATGTTTGCTTGCCTATTTAGATATTGCAAAACAGGTTTGTACAGTATGACTAAAGCAATTATGGGCAAAATAATTAAGGCAAGGCGCTTCATGTAAATAAATTATACTATTATTTTGTTGGAGTTGGATAAATTTATAAAAAGAAGCGCGGATACAAAATAATATCCGCGCTTTGCGTAATTGGTAAAGCGAGTTCTAGGGGTTTGGCAGAGCAATCATTACTCGGTGTAAAGCAACTCCGCCCCACATTTCCAGATGCAACATACTGTTTACTCCTGGAACGAAAGCTGCCCAGCTTCCCATTGTTGGAAGGAAGTACAAGATCCAGTTGTTTGTTGGATCAGTTTGGGCATACGAGAAACTTGTGTAATCATCTCCAAGATCGGGCAAGGAGTGGTTCCAGGTGTCGCCGGGAATATTCCAAGCGCTATAGGGATAACCCTTGATGTACAGATTGTCTTCTCCATACCACAGCGGTTTGCTCCCCGGGCATTCGCTATAGGATCCTCCGCTATCTACCACATGTGTAACTGTCAGTGCTGAGTCGATAGAGGCGATACGACATTCGCTCTGTCCGTTCGGGTCGCCAACGTCTTTGAGCCAGTAATAGTAAAGCTGGCTGCCGTTTGGACTTAGCGATTCTTTCTGGCTAGTTACATCCAGCTGAGGAGCTGCAAGGCCCGTGGTATCTGTTAACCAATATGTGTTAGTAAACACATTGTAGGTTCCGTTGCCGAACTGCTCAAAAGTTCCGTAGGCGCGCACGCGGGATTGCTGATTGTGTCCAGCACTAACAACTTTGAGCGCGAGCAGCTTACCCGCTTGCAATTGCCAAGTTTGTAAGTCTGGATCAAAGCCGATATGTTCTGTTGTGACTGATCCATCACCATGTACTTCTCCAAGATCAATTCCACCATACGGATTGCGTACGGCAAAGAATTGCCCATCGGAATAGATGGCTTCATAAGCTGTCCATAAGGAAGTGGTTACAGTTTGACCAGTCGTAAACGATTGATACGTCACCACGTTGTGATAAGGTGCTGTGGTGTTAAGCGTCACCAGTAGGTAATCGTTATCAGTTGGTATTACCCAAGCGGAATCGAACTTGCCGTGGTTTACACCCGCAGACGTCTGGGTATTCACGCCAGTATTGGATCTGTGCACGATCTGCCATTGCGCATCCTGCCAGACAATAGCGTAGGTGATAGCCCAAGATTCTACCTGAGTAGCTGTTGCGGTGGGGGTTTGTGTTGGTGTCTGTGAAGGCGAAGGAGTGCTTGTAGAAGTTGCTATAGCGGTTGCCGTTGGTGATGGCGTTGCGGTGATGTCGTCAGCTACGCGCACTACCAGTGGCATATAAATCGTGTGATTTTCGCCGGCCTGTGCTCCGTTGACGATCAACAAGAGCGGGAGCGACAAAACAACTACAAGACTTACTATGCCCCAAAGCTTGCTTCTGTTCATTTTTGAACCTCCTGGGATTGTTTAAATAGGATTATACACTATAAGATATAGGGGACAAATAAGCGCAAAGCTCCAATAAAGATAAAACTTATACAGCGTTATAGACTTAAGCATAAAATGTAATGTACAATTATCCCAAGGTGAAAAAATTATTATTATTATTAATTTTCACGTTAGGATTGGGATTAGTTGTATTTATAAATCCAGTCATTAGATCTAATATTGCTTATCTACTTAATCCTAGCTTAAGAGATAACGTTTTAAGTTCGACTAAATCACCATCAATATGGAATACTCCACCTTATGCCACTCCGAATCCTACTGTTTCTATTCTGCCTACTGAAGGTGCAAGAGGCATTCCATTTGGAGCTTATGGAAATACAGTAGATTTATTTGGAAATCCTTTTACAGGGGGTTTAATAAGCCTCAAACCTAATGATTTTGCATTATCAAAAAGTGTTTTGGATCAAGCCAAAGCAAAAAAAGTTCGTGTAGTAATTGCTTTGGTTGGAGAAAGAACTAATTTTCAAAATGCAGATAAATCGTTTTCTTTGTCTAAATGGAAAGCCCAATTAGATAGATGGAAAGATTTTGATTTTTCACCTTATATCTCAAGTGGAACTATTATTGGCTTCAGAATGATTGATGAACCACAAGATTCGTGCGGCAACTGGAACTGTAAACCAATTCCATATTCAGATATCGAAGCAGCTGCAGCATATAGCAAATCTTTATGGCCCAAACTACCTACAGGTGTTGGTTCTAACCCCTGCTTTTTAAAAGGTGGTGCGCCTTGGAAGTCACTAGATTTTGTATTAATTCCATTTACAGAAAAAAAGTTAAATGCGCGTGATGATTGTGATAATGTTTTTACAAATGCTGCAGATTTTGCAAAGAAAACATCAGCACAAGCTAGTGCGATTGGTTTAAAGTTTGCACTTGATCCAAATGTTACACACGGAGGAACTCCTAACGGAAATTCCATAACAGCAGCAAATCTTGAAAGTGATGTGAGAGCTTTTTCTGCTATGAGACCATGTGCTGTTTTGATGTGGGATTACGATCAAAGTTACTTTTCCCAGTCTTCTGTCTCAACAGTAGTAAATAGATTGGCTACTTTACTGAGTAATTTACCTTCATCTTCTTGTTCAAGATAAATGTCATAGTTTGGTGAGTCCAGCGGGATTTGGTTGGAACTTTTATTAGTATTATTTTTGATAATATTTAAAAGTCTTAACATCTGCAGGGACATAATATTCCACAAAAAAACGAGGATCAGTAATTACAGGCAATACAAAAAAATAAAATTTTAATCCATGCATACTTTTTATTGCAAATCCATCTATTTGATATTTTTCGGAATTATATGTATTAAGATTTGACCAAAGTTCTCTAAAAGTATCATTTTCCAACATTCTTTTAATCAAATCTTTATACCATCGTTCTTTGGTTCTACCAGATTGGCTTAATTGAAAATCAACTAACATATTTATATAAAATGATTTATCTTCTTGT
>DATIHK010000078.1:0-8304 GCA_035480775.1 Saccharimonadales bacterium (SeqCode)
CCTTTATTATTTAAATAAGTCTCTTGCTGACCGGCAAATGAAGCATCAGGTAAATCTTCGGCTGTTGCTGAAGAACGAACTGCAACTAAGCGATCATATTCTCCGCATAGCCTATGATAAGCAGCTTTAATTTCAGAAGCTGTTTCTTCTGGCATAGCAGCAGTCATAATAGCGGTTTTGATATTTTTTGAAACTTGTTGTAATTTTTTGGAATTATTGGTGTCGAGCCCAGCAACTTCGGTCATTATTTTTTGTTTTAAAGATGTGGAATTGATAAAGTCAAAATAAGCTTTAGCTGTAACTACAAAACCATTCGGAACCGGAATTCCTGCGTGATACATTTCGCCAAGATTTGCTCCTTTTCCACCTACAACAGGAATGTCTGTCTTACGAATATCTTCAAACCATAACACATGGGCAGCATGTTTATTCATTTTTCGAACTCCGTGAGAAAAAGAACTTTGTTCATGTTAAAAGTATAACACCCTCTTTATCTAAGAAAAATATATTTCTTCCTTTTTTAAATCAGCTCCGCTTAATTTAAAAGCTTTTAGAAGCTCCACAACTTGATTTTGCAAAAATTTGAGTTCTTTTTCAGTTCCACCTTCGATTCTAATACTTAAATAAGGAGAGGTGTTTGAAGCGCGAATCAAAAACCAGCCAGTAGGCGTTGATTGCATGCGTATACCATCTATTTCACTAAAGCTTAAAATATCGGTAGCTTTTTCGGCTATCTTTTTTATCTTTTCGACTACAGTAAACTTTTTATCATCTGGACAAGCAATTTTTATTTCTCCTGTATGGTAGCGTTTGGGAAAATGCTTCATGAGAGATGACAGCGACTCACTAGACTCGTTTAAAATTTCTAATACGCGACAAGCGGCATAAACTCCGTCGTCAAAACCGAAATACTTGTCGGCAAAGTAAGTGTGGCCAGAGTACTCAGCACCTACCAAAGCGCCTTTTTTCATTTCTTCCATAAAAAACGGATGACCTGTGCGTATCATTTTTGGAAATCCACCAAAAGTTTTGATTAATTCAATTACTAAGCTTGAACTTTTTATATCGCATAAAACAGTTCCTCGTTGTTTTTTGAGTATATTTTCAGCGAATAAAAGTAAAAGTTTGTCGTTATCGTAAATGGTACCTTTTTCATCCACAACGCCAAATCTATCGCCATCGGTGTCAAAAACAAAACCAATGTCGGCGTGTTGCTCTAAAACTTTTTTAGATAAATCACCCATAAATAATTTGTTTTCTGGATCGGGAACGCCATGTGGGAAATTGCTGTCATAATTGCAATAAACTGGAATTACTTGCTGGTTGAGTTCATTAAAAATACGCGGTGCAATTATACTTGTAGAGCCACTTCCGCAATCTACTAATACTTTTAAAGATCTCTTTAGTGGAAACATCTTTTTTAGAAAATTAATGTATACGCTAGATTCATCTTTTTTAGTCAAACTTCCGTGACCTGTTTTATATTGTTGATTTTGGGTTAATTCATACAGGGCTTGAATATCATCTCCAAAGAACGGAACACCTTTAGCATAATCTATTCTGATACCATTAAATTCTTTCGGATTGTGACTAGCTGTGACTATTACTCCGGCGTCGTACTTATTGGAATGAGTCAAAAAATGAATAATAGGAGTTAAAGTGATACCAATATCTGTAACATTGCATCCGGTACTCAAAAGTCCTTCTATAAAACGCTCTGAAATTGCCGGAGAACTTGCCCGGTCATCGCGTCCAAGAACAATATTTTTTAAATTTTTATTTTGAAGAAATGTTCCTAATGCTCTACCTATTTGTGCAGCGTAAACTTCATTAAAGTCTAGTGGATAAACTCCCCGAATATCATATGATCTAAAAATAGATTTGGGCAGAATCATGTATTAATGGTAGCACTCATTCAAAAGAAAGAGTGAATATAAATTTGGACCCCTTAGGCATATTAGGTTCAAACCAAATTTTACCTTTATGAGCTTCTACGATGCCTTTTGCGATAGCTAATCCTAAACCTGTGCTTTTATCTTTTTTATGAGCGGATTCTTGTACTTGAGCAAATTTATTAAATAAAAATCCACGTTTATCTTCTGGAATTCCTTTGCCATTATCAGCTACAGTAATTTCGACGTGATCTTTTTGATTTTTTGAATATAAAAAGATAGATTCTCCAGGTTCAGTAAACTTTAATGAATTTGAAATTAAATTGTTTAAGACACGTTTAACTTTGTCGTAATCAAAACTGAATTCAGGTACGGAACTATCAACATCTAGAATCAAATTTACTCCTCGGTCTTTTGCAGTAATTATGTAGTAGTTATATTCTTCGGTTAAGACATCATTTATATTGCCTTTCTTCAGCATCAATTCCATCTTGCCGGTATCCATTTTAGACAAATCTAAAAGATCGTTGACTATCCCTAATAAATTATGAGCGGAATTTTTTATTTGAGCTAGAGTGTTAGCTGACTGTTCTTGTGAAAGGTGCTGATATTCTGCAATAAGCAAATCGGCGGATCCTTGAATAACAGCCAACGGAGAGCGTAGTTCGTGGATAATAACAGCCATAAAAGTTTCACGCTCTTTATCTTGAACATCACACCATTTTTTAAACTTACTAAACTTTATTTGTTGGACAAATATAACTATAAGAAAAACTACTGCTAGAACCGACGTTAATATTAATAGATAATTCATTTTACTCTGTTACTTTAACAGCAGACTCGGTGTTATTTCCAAGAACCGCGCCTACCTTTTCTCCTAATTCTGAAGGGACAATGTTATATTTCATAAAATAGTCATCTGCGCCAAGTTCAATAGCTTTATTAATGTTGTCTTGAGTACCAAAATTAGTAAGCATAACTACCTTAATACCACGCAATTCTTCGTTGCCTTTCATTTCTTGCAAAACCTCAAGACCGGTCTTGTTAGGAAGCATAATATCAAGGAGTACTAAATCAGGTTTAACCTGCAACATTTGTTCTGTAGCGAGGGCTGCGTCGGCAACATGACTAACTTCATAACCTTTAAGTTGTAAGGCTGTAGCGCAAAGATTATAAAAAGCGCTATCATCTTCTACTATCAATATTTTCTTCTGCATACACTTATATTACAAAAATAAACTACGCTAAGCAATAGAGTGATAAAGAGTTTTACTAGGCAGTGATATAATATAGCGGATATATGGAAAAACCGTTGTTTTCAATAATAATTCCGACATTAAACGAAGAGAAGTATTTGCCTACACTTTTAAGTTGTATACAAAAGCAAACCGAAAAAGAATTTGAGGTTATTGTTGTAGATGGTAAATCTAACGACAAAACAATCGAAAAAACTAAAGAATTTATACCCGCAATCGAAAATCTACAAATATTAACTAGTGAAAAGCGCAATGTTAGTTTTCAACGCAACTTAGGTGCAGAAAAAGCACTAGGATCTTATTTAGTATTTTTTGATGCAGATATTCAGATACCCAGAGGATTTTTTCATCAACTCAAGCAAGCAATTATTAAGAAAAAAAGTGTATTTTTGACCACTTGGGTAATTCCAGACTCACTTCTCGAAAAAGATAATATTGCAACAGCTGTGACAAATATTTATTCGGAAGCCGCAAAAGCTATGGATAGACCTTTTGCAGGAGGTTACTGCTTAATTATTCAACGAGATTTGTTTTTTCATATCGGCGGATTTGATCCAAATATAAAAATTGGTGAAGACCATGCGTTTACAATTAAGTGCAACGACGCCGGAATTAAACTGACAATCTTAAAAGAACCCAGAGTTATTCTTTCGATGCGCCGAATGCGCCGATATGGATATTTTACGATGGCCAGTAGATATATTAGAGCTTCGGCTTTAGGATTACTGCGCCAGCCTATTAAAGAAGCAATCTTTGAATATCCCATGGGTGGCGAGCATTATATCGAAGAAGGAAGAAAGCAACCGGTATCTAAATTTGAAGCTTGGCTGCTAGAACGAACCAAAAAAGTACTAGAAGATTAAATTATGAAAAAAGCAGTAATTTTTGGAATTATCGTGGCGCTTTTACTTTTAGTCGGTGGTTTTTTAGTTTTTAAAGCTGTTGTACAAAACAAATCTCCTTTATTATCTCCACTTGTAATTAAAGCCATCAATGCCTTTCCTGATCCAACAAAACCAAAAGTTCCTGCAAGTGATTTAGCCAATAAAGATATTGTAAATATATTGCTAATAGGAATAGATAGACGCAGCAAAGATGAAACAAGTTTTCGCTCTGACACTATGATATTGCTTTCGATTAATACCAAAAACAAAAGAGCTGTATTAACGTCTGTACCTCGTGATTTGTGGGTTGGAGGAGGAAGAATTAATGCTTTATATGCCAGTCAAGGCTATGAAGGTATAAAAAATGAGTTTTACAAACTTACGGGTCAAATGGCCGATAGATATATTTTAACCGACTTTGCAGATTTTACCTGGATAGTCGACGCTATGGATGGAGTTCCAGTGAATGTGGTCAACACATTCACTGATACAGAGTTCCCAGTTGATGCAACGTTAGGCTACCAAACTGTTACTTTTACGCAGGGAACAGAAAAATTAACTGGTGATAGAGCTATTATTTACGCGCGCTCAAGACACGGCAACAACGGCGAAGGTAGCGACTTTATGCGTCAACGCCGCCAACATCAAATCTTAGTAGGAATGCTATCAGCAGTCTTGCAACCTAAAAGTATCTTTAATCCAATGGTCGTAGAAAATGCCTTAAAAACTGTAACAACTGGTCGAATGGAAACTAATATCTCTTTGGCCGATGCTAATTTTTTATGGAGTTTTTACAAAGACAAAGATTTATATAAAATCGAATCTCTATATTTAGAATCACCTGATGTATTTAACCCTCCTATGAGCGATTATGGTGGTGCCTGGGTGTTAATTCCAACAGATCCAACCAATGCTACCTTTAGTACAAAAGTAAAAAATGCATTACTTGGAATTGTAGACTCTTCGCAAAGTACTGCGAGTCAAAGTTCTAATTAAAATCTATTTTTTTGTAGTGGGTTAAGACAAATTTCTGATCTTCTTTGTCGATACAGATTAAATCTAATTGCCAGTTAGAATTTATTTGGCTATGCATTTGCAAGTAAATATTTATAGATCTTTTTAAATGTAGCTGTTTGTAACGATTAAACGCTTCATAAGCACTTCCAAATTTGTTAGTTGATCTGTATTTTACTTCAACAAAAACTAAAACTTTACCTATTAGCGCAATTAAGTCAATTTCTCCCCAATGGCAGGTCCAATTTTGAGCAAGAATAATATAGTTGTGGCTTGTTAAATAATTACGAGCGATATTTTCACCTTGCTTACCTATAAGTTCATTTCGCATAAACTCAAGATAATATATTTAGTCGTATTTGAGATGAATAAGATTCTATTGTAGATAGACTTAATCTTGAGTTACTTTGTCTGGAGGAATTCCATAATACTTTGTTAATTCGTCGGCTATAGTCATCCATAAAGGTACTGCAGTTTCAGCTGCAAATATACTAGCTCGTGGAGTATTGAGTCGCACAATCATTGAAAACTTGTCGTTACCTGGCAAGAATCCTACAAAGGTCGCGTTGGTTTTATCGGGATCATATTGACCATTAACAGGAATTTGAGCAGTTCCTGTTTTTCCTGCAATTATGTAATCTTTTAAATTAAAATATTTTGACTCTCCACCATTAACTGCTTGAACTAGTAAATCAACCATAGTTTTATTGGTTTGTTCAGTTATGACCTGACGAACTTCTTTAACCGGAATATCTATTTCTTTTCCTTCGTCGACGATTTTTGAAACTATGCGAGGTTTCATTAATTTTCCATCGTTGGCAAAAACATTAAATGCGTTTAAAACTTGCAGTGGAGTTGCAGAAATTCCTTGTCCAAATGATGCTGTTGCAGTATCAATATCTGTCCAAGTTTTGGGATCGCGTATAACACCTGTATCTTCACCTTCAAGTTCTATTCCAGTTTTTTCGCCTAATCCAAATTTTCTAAAATAGTCAGACAAACGTTGCGGACCAACTTGAGTTCCAACCCAAGCTGCTCCGATATTATTAGATTTCTGCAACAATTGAATAATATTTAACTCGCCCCAATGCTTATGATCCCAATTGTCTATATAGTAGTCTGAATATTTTACCGGCCCATCGTCGTGATAAGTAGTTTCAGGCGTTACAATTTTATTTTCTACAGCTGCCGATATAGTAAGAGGTTTAATAACCGATCCAGGTTCATACGTTTCGGAAACAGCTGAATCGATGCGTTCAACTTTTTTGCGCACCTCAGAATCTGTACTCTGTTGCGGATCGCTAAAATCAGAAAAGTCTGAAGGATCATAGGTTGGATAGTTTGCCATAGCAATAACATCTCCGGTTTGTGGGTTCATTACAATTACGGTACCAGCTAAAGCATCATATTTGTCTACGGCAGTTTTTAATTGTTTTTCGATCAAATACTGAACTGAGCGATCTATTGTCAAGACAATATTTCTTCCGTTTATTGCCTCAGTTGTTTTATGACCACCTATTAATATAGGGTTACCTAAAGCGTCTTGTTCTTGCAAAATACGACCAGGATGACCTTGTAAATCTCCATCTAAGTAGCCTTCGATACCAAAATAACCACGCTTTGTGCCATTTTCATCTCCGGCGACGTATCCTAAAACATGAGACAAAAGAGTTCCTTCGGGATAATACCGAACAGGTTCGTCTTGAAAACCTATTCCGGCAATTTTTAACGCAGTCAATTGATCTTTTTCAATTGGTGAAATACTGTGTTCTAAAATAACCCACATTAAATTAGTATCTAAAGCTGCCATAATTTTGTTTTTATAAAATACATAAGCTTCGTCTTTAGTTTTATTTTGGATAGGATGCAAATCAGCAAGTTTAGAAGCTAAATCGTCTGAAACTTTATTAGGATTGGTAATTGTTTTAGGCTCGGCGTACATTAAATAATATGTTTGTGTGGAAGCTAGCAAAAATCCATCGCTACTTAAAATATTGCCTCGTTTTGCAGGAATCTGCTGGAAGTTCCAATATTGCTCGTCGGCCAATGCTTTATATTGCTGGTGATCCAAAACTTGAATTATAAAAAGTTTGGCAATAAAGGCTAAACAAATTGCAAAAAATCCAAGAGTAAGTGATTTTAATCTTAGGTTTCCATTTCTAGTTTTTTTGGTAAGTGTCATTGCGTTAGGATAGCAGCAACTGAGGCAGGACCAATTGCGATAACAGAGTCGTGCATATCTACAAAGCCCATTTTTCTGGCTTGCTGATCGACATAAGATAATGATGAAAGCGAAGCATCTTCAAATTCTAGTTTTGTGATAGATTTTTGCAATTCTTCTTTTTGCCCAACTAATAGGGTGAGTTCGTGACTCTTTAAGGCTAATCTATTTGTTAAAACTATTTGAGCGGCTAAAGTAATTACAAATATTACTAATGTAGAAAAAAACAATATTCTGCACCAATTTAAATTTTTAGTTGTTTGTGGCATAGGCAGCTTCTTTTTCAAAGACTCTCACCTTCGAAATGAATTAAATCTTTTCGAAGACTCTCATTTTCGCGCTTCGGGCTCTTGTATTTTGTTCAACCTCGGCTATCGCAGGCACTCTAGGCTTATCTAAAACTTCACGAATACCATTCTCACTTATTTCGAGAGGCCGCGCAGTGTGGCCAAAGTTCTTGACCAACTTATCTTCAAGCGAATGAAAGCTTATGACTATCATTCGACCACCAGGCAGTAAGATCTGCGCGGCCTGAGGCAGTGAAACTTCCAGGTTCTCCAATTCGGCGTTGACTACTATTCTTAAAGCTTGAAAAATCCTGGTCGCCGGATGGATTCGTCCGTGCTCGTAACCTGGAGGAGCTACAGAAGCTATGAGATCTGCTAGATCTTTAGTTGTCTGAAACTTCTTCAAATTGCGATACTCAACAATGGCTTTAGCAAATTTTCGAGATAATAGTTCGTCGCTATAATCAAAAAACATTTTAGTCAAATCTTTTTCCGACAAAACGTTTACCAAATCAGCGGCAGTTACACCTAAATTTGCGTCTAATCTCATATCAAGTGGTTGATCGTGTAAAAAACTCAACCCAGTATTGGAGTCGGCTAGTTGCGATGAGCTATATCCCAAATCGTATAAAACTCCATTTACTTGATTAAACCCATGTTGCTCTGCTAAATTTTTAAGGTTCTTAAAGTTCCCGCGAACTGGTGTAAATTTACTGGCCAGTCCTTCGCTTTGAATTCGTTCTGAGATCG
>DATIHK010000079.1:0-2975 GCA_035480775.1 Saccharimonadales bacterium (SeqCode)
CCATCTGTAGTTAATAATCCTCCAACACTCTGAGAAGCAGGCCAGGTATATACCTGATTATTAAATTTAGTCGAACCTGAAACCAATATGTTACCAACTACATCCAATTTAGCTGATGGTGAAGAAGTTCCAATTCCAACATTACCATTTCCAGCAAAAGATAAGTTATTGCCCTGTAAATTTATTGCAGTATTTGAATCCAAGCCCATAAAATCTTTAAAATCCGAAAAATCTAATTGACCAACACTACCAGTCAAATCAGCTGCGCAAGACCAGCCTGCTACAGTGGTAAATTTCATAATTTCGTTATCTGCGCAATTTTCGACTAACGATAATGTTATAGATTCTCCAAGATCTACTGTTCCCCCACCTGTTAATCCATCTTCTGTTTTAATTTTTATAGATGCATTTTTAAGTGTTTTATTTTCTATAGAATCATCTGGTATGGTTGGATTTTCTTTAAGACTTTTTAAAAGTTCTGGCGAAAGGTCTCGTTCTTGCAAAGTATGATCAATTACCGATTGCGATGAGATTGAATTGCTTACGACTTTACCATTAAAATCTAGATTACCTTGTTCATTCAAAATTAGAACATTTCCAGAATTCTTGCCTATTTGATGTCCTTGCAGGTACTGCGCATTTAAATTATTTATAAGACCCGAGTCAGGAATTTTTAAAAATGAACTTGAAGGCAGATTTAAAGCATATCTAGGAATTAAAGTTTTGTTATCTATTGTAAAAGTAGGTTCCAGTTGAGCATGAAAAACTCCAGAAGTTGTAGCAACTATTTGCGAAGTTACTGCTTGCAACGGTTTAATTACTTGAGTTACCGTATTTCCAATTTGGGTTAACCAAGATTCTGTACTTGGAGTTGAATCACCCAAAACATTTGAATCTTGATCATTTTTCGAAAAATAAGCAATTATATTATTCTTATCAAATGTAAATTGGTCAGAAATTTGAGGATAAGCTACATACGAAAATGAGGAAATTAATACAGCAAGTAATAAAAGTGTACCGGCAAATATTGATGCTTCAAACTGTTGTTTTTGTTTATTTAGAATATTAGGTTCATCGTCAATAACGTTTTTGTTTGTAACATTTGCTTCGACGATTTCTAATTCTGAAAGTTTATTATGTCTCTCTTGGAGCTTCGAAATTATAGGTTTTTCAGTATCAAAAGTTTCTGGATTCTTGGTAATTCTTAATACTTTTGAACTAGATTTCTGGGAAAAATTATCAACGAGTGATTTTGGGTAAAATCTTTGTCCAGTGGCACTTCGTTGTGATAGCAACGCTCCTCTTTGTTCAAGCCTTCTAAGTGTGGAAGTGGATATGCCAAGATGCATTGCAGCTTCTCCGACACCCATCAAGTGTAAATCTTTAAGTTGATTTATATCATCTACTAAAAAATGTCTGCCTTTACCCTTGCCTGGGTAAGATTTTAATTTACCCTTCTTTTCCCACCTTCTTAAAGTATCAATTGATATATTTAAAACACGGGAAGCTTCACCAATGGAGATTAGGTTTTTCTCTGAAGAAAAATATGTGGGCAGGACCTTATTCATTTTTATTTTACTAATGCATTTGACAAATTATATCTATGCAAAAGTTATCTAATTAAGAGTACATCATGCTTGCATTCTGTGTCAATTGAGTGTGAATCGTTATGTAGATTACATCCTAATCATGACATCGAAATATATTTCATTAACTTGTTTATAAGTAAGACATTATCTTATATAATGATGATGTCTTAGGGGCGTGGTGAAGTGGTATCACAAGGGTCTCCAAAACCCTTGTCGTAGGTCCGATTCCTACCGCCCCTGCCAAATACACAAGCAAATTTAGTGAAATTTGTTTCACTTGAATCGTATTTTTATTCTGTAATAATCCACATTAACTACGCGCAAGCTTATATACGGAGGATTTCATGCCAAAAGCCGATCCAAAGGTCATACCGCAAGTCCTTAATGGGGATAAGGAAACACGCTTGCAAGCTCTTGAAGAACGAAAAGCAAATAAACCCGACCAGATAGACAATTCTGCTTTGTACGCAGGGTCACCGATGTATTACTACTGCATAAGTTGTGGGCACTTATCTGATAAACTTCGAGAAGACTGGACATTACCACCAAACAAATTGTGTCCCGAATGCCAAGCTTTGAAAGATTTAGGTTGTATTTAATAGACATAAGTTTGTAAACAAACCCTCTAGAGAAATCGAGAGGGTTTTTTTGTATAAAAAAGGTGCATGAAAAAGTCCAGGCCCCTTAGGCAATCAATCATTAAAAAAAAGCCAAGCATATTGCAATATTATAGGGTGCCTAATTTATACCTTTTTAACAACTTATCCACAACTCCTCCATTTTGCTATAAGACGAATTAATATTTGTGCTAAAATTTAAACACAATGCCCGATCAAAATTACCAACAAAATCACTTTAATAGATTAAAAATCGCGCTTGAATCGCATCACAAAAAAGTTGTCGAAGATTTTCAGATTAGACATTCACGCACGCTTAAAAAAGCCAAACAACACGGGCTGACTCTAGCCAGCACTGCTATCTTAGCTGGTTCTATTTTATCTTCTTCGTCAGGAAGCATACACCAAACAAATCCACATTCATCTGTACAGCAAGTCGCGAATTTAAATAATTTTATTGAACATTTAAATACGTTGCTTAAAGACAAAATGAACGAACAAGAAAATAATGTTATAGCGCAAGCACTTTCGCAAAAGTTTGGATTGGATTTAGCTGCAAATTTGGACGGACACCATCTTAATGAAATTTATGGTTATATCGGAGCCGAACAGCACTTATATAGGTGGCAAGGCGACACATTATCACTCCACAATCTGCAGCGCACAGGAATAGCCCCACGTCAAGGCGCTTTTGGAGATTTTGATAACACTGACCAAGAAAAATATTATGTAGCTGTTCAACTGCAAGAACTCCCCGACTGGAATGCAC
>DATIHK010000080.1:0-3493 GCA_035480775.1 Saccharimonadales bacterium (SeqCode)
GCTCGACTCCCCTACTTCGGGTGAATATTTTTTAGACGGTGAAAAAGTTGGAAATATTTCTGAAGATGAATTGGCTGACATTCGCAATCGCAAAATTGGATTTATTTTTCAAGCATTTAATTTGCTTCCACGAACTACTGCGTTAAGAAACGTAATGCTTCCGATGGAATATGCTGGAATCGCTAAAATCGAACGCGAAGCCCGCGCCAAAAAGTTTCTCGAAATGGTGGGATTAAAAGATCGAATGTTACATACTTCTAATCAATTATCAGGTGGTCAACAACAGCGTGTTGCAATAGCGCGTGGACTGGCTATGAGACCAAGTATTTTACTCGCCGACGAACCCACCGGAAATATTGCTTCAGCTCAAGCCGAAGAGATTATGGAGATTTTTAAAAAACTAAATAGCGAAGGCCACACTATTGTAATGATTACTCATGAGCCAGATATTGCTGCTCACGCTAAACGAACAATTCATATTAAAGATGGAAGTGTTGTTTTGGACGAACTGAACAAAAAGGAGGCTAACTAATGGGATTTTCAGAACTAATTAGTGAGGCTTTGTCTTCACTTTCGTTAAATAAAATGCGAACTGCTTTGGCGACTATCGGCATTATTATTGGTACTGGAAGTGTTATAGCCTTAGTTTCATTAGGCCAGTCGAGTCAAAAGTCGGTGCAAAATCAAATTCAATCACTTGGCGCAAATTTGTTAACTATATTGCCAGGATCACAAAATAGTGGCGCTGTTCGTGGTGCTGCCGGAAGTTCTACTACTTTAACTTACGACGATGCCAAAGCAATCGCTAAATCCACAGACCTCTCTGCTGTAAAAAGTGTTTCAGCAGAGTTTCAACGTCGCGCGCAAGTTATTGCCGGTAGAAATAATACTAATACACAAATAGTTGGTGTAATTCCAACTTATGCCGATATTCGCAAGATAAATATCGCCTCAGGAGCTTTTATTACTCAAATGGATGTAGATAATTTGGCTAAAGTTGCTGTTCTTGGTCCGACAGTTGTAACTGATTTGTTTGGAGATGGGGCTGATCCTATTGGCCAGTCAATAAGAATTGGCGGACAGGCTTTTAAAGTTGTAGGTACAACAGCAGCTAAAGGTGGTAATGGATTTAATAGTCCAGACGACAGCATTTTTGTTCCTTTGACTACAGCTCAAAAACAGCTTTTTGGAGTAGATTATGTTTCAACCATTTCCGTCGAAGCTGCCAGCCCTGATGTAATGACTGATGCTCAAAACCAAGTTGGATATTTTTTATTAGCTCGTCACAAACTAAATGACCCGACTCAGGCTGATTTTCAAATCTTATCTCAAAACGATATTTTAGGTGCAGCAACTCAAATTACAGGAACGTTAACAGCTTTGTTATCTGGTGTTGCTGCTATTTCGTTAGTTGTAGGCGGAATTGGAATTATGAATATTATGTTGGTTACAGTAACTGAACGAACTCGTGAAATAGGTTTGCGTAAAGCTTTGGGAGCTAAGAAAAAGTTAATTGTTCAACAATTTTTGATCGAATCCATTATTTTGACTTTTGCAGGCGGAATTTTTGGGGTTTTGATAGGTGGAATTGTTTCTTACTTAATTGCAACTTCTATGAATTTGCCATTTACGCTTGCTCTCGAATCAGTTTTGTTAGCTCTAGGAGTTTCTGGCGCAATTGGAATTCTATTTGGCTGGTATCCAGCTCAGAAAGCTGCAAATTTGCAGCCAATTGAAGCTTTACGTTACGAATAAATTCGCGTGTCGGGCACGAGTGAATAAAGGGGGTGAAGTAATATGAAAAATTTAAATCCGATTATTACAGTTGCTGTGGCTCTGGTAGTTGGAGGATTAGCTTTTTATGGTGGAATTATGTATCAGAAAAGTAAAACTCCACAATTTCAAACAGCCCGTAATGCAGATGGTGGAAATCAGCGATTTGGTGGTCAACGTGGCCAAGGCGGTTCCGGAGGACAATTCTTTAGACCTGTTATCGGCGATATTTTGAGTAAAGACGACAAAACTATTACGGTTAAATTAATGGATGGAAGTTCAAAGATTGTGTTCTATACCCAAGCCACTTCGATAACTAAAACAGACACAGGTAATGTAAGTGAATTAACCTTAGGACAAAAAGTAGGTGTCTTTGGTATGTCTAATTCAGATGGAAGTGTTACAGCTCAATCGATTCAAATTAATCCGATATTTGGAATGAGGCCCTCACCTTCTACAACTCCTACCCCAGCAGTTACTCAGTAAACTATAAACATCTCATATCCTGCCTAAAAGGCAGGATATTTGCATGTTTGCCCTTCAGTACGAATTCAGCTAATCTAAATACAATAGTTACTTATGAAAAGAATATTATTGTCAACATTATTAATAGTGACCTTTGCTGTATATGTCTTTCATAAGAAATTTGAAAATGAAGACACTGTTGTAATTCAAAATCCGACACCAGTTCCTACTAGTACTACAGTAGTAAACCCTTATATCAAAGACACTCAATCAACTTCTTCGGCGGCGACTAGTTCTCATGGTAAATATAAAGATGGAACCTATACAGGATCCGCCGTTGACGCATTTTATGGAATAGTTCAAGTTCGTGCGACCATTAGTAACTCCAAAATTTCTGATGTTAAATTTTTGCAATATCCCAATGACAGAGACACATCTAGAGAAATTAGTTCTCAATCTACACCTGTTTTGAGACAAGAAGCTATAAACTCTCAAAGTGCTAATGTTGATATTGTTTCTGGTGCTACTCAAACAAGTGAAGCGTTTATTCAATCTATGAAATTTGCATTGGATCAAGCACTATGATTAAAAAAACTTGGATACAAATGGGGATGCCTGTTACAGTTGAAATTGTAGATTCCACAGCTAAAGAAAGTGCTTTCACAAAGATTTTCGACTATTTTAATTACATAGACGAAAAATTTAGTACTTACAAATCCACAAGTGAGATTTCATTGGTCAACAGCCAAAAACTTACGCCAGACAAATACAGCAGAGATTTAGTAGAAGTTTTACAGATGTGCGAACAAACCAAACAAGAAACAAATGGTTTTTTTGATATCGACTACAAGGGAAAGATAGATCCGTCAGGTTTAGTCAAAGGATTAGCAATTTACAGAGCTGCTAAAATATTAGAAGATGATGGATTTAAAAATTATTATCTTGATGTTGGTGGTGATATTCAAGTGGGAGGATATAATCAAGAGTTTAGTGTTTGGAGTGTTGGTATTAAAAATCCGTTTAATCAAAAAGAAATAGTTAAAACTTTATATGTGACAGATAAAGGAGTTGCTACATCAGGAACCTATATTCGTGGTCACCATATATATAATCCAAAAACAAAAAGACCTGTTGACGATATCGTAAGTTTAACAGTAATCGGCCCTAATATTTATGAAGCTGATAGGTATGCAACTGCGGCTTTTGCCATGGGCTATGAAGGCATTAAGTTTATTGAATCTCTTACAGATTTTGA
>DATIHK010000081.1:0-4908 GCA_035480775.1 Saccharimonadales bacterium (SeqCode)
GTTTATTTAGCAATTCTTTATCAACTTTAGGTTCTGTAAAAAAATAAGAAGTCAGCTCGTTAAATTCGCTAAATAGGCGCAAACGTTCTTGAGTCAATGCAACTACTTTAATTATGTAATCGTGGTCACGGTCATCGATTCCTAAATCTACTCCATATGTTGCAGCCCATTTAACAATTTGCAACCACAAATCTTCTACAGACATCTGGCGAATATAAACTCCGTTAAACCACAAAAGTTTTTCCCGATCGAATGAAATTAAATCTGTCTTGTGAACGCGCTCTAAAGAAAAAGCGCTAATAAATTCTTCGAGAGAATAAATTTCTTTTTCAGTTCCGGGATTCCATCCCAAAAGCATCAAAAAATTTAATAAAGCTTCGGGCAAATAACCTTCTTCTAAAAATAATCTGGCATCAACAGTTCCATCGCGCTTTGATAATTTTTTGTGAGCTCCAACTTCTTTTAAATTTGGAAGATGTCCGGTTAAAGGCATTTCCCAACCAAAAGCTTTATACAATAAAATATGTTTTGGTGTCGATGGAATCCATTCCACGCCGCGCATAATATACGTCATATTCATTAAATGATCGTCTACGACTACCGCCAAGTGATAGGTCGGAAATCCATCAGATTTTAACATCACGTAGTCATCTAAATCTTTGGTGTGAAAAGTTATTGGCCCTAAAAATAAATCATTAAACTGTATTTCTTCATCAGCCGGCATTTTATATCTAATAACGTGTTTCTCGCCGGCTTTTACTCTAGCTTCAGATTCTTCTTTAGAATTTTTTAGACAAAATTTATCGTAGTGAGTTAAAGGCGCGCCGGCTTTTTGTTGTTCTTCACGAACTTGGGTAAGTCTTTCTGGAGTACAAAAACAGTAATAAGCATGACCACTTTCTAAAAGTTTGTTTGCATACTCTTGATATAAAGATAATCGCTCTGATTGAACATATGGAGCATAAGGTCCACCAACTACAGGGCCTTCGTCCCAAGATAAGCCAAAATCTTTTACAACTTGCAAAGTTCTTTCGAGTGAACCTTCGACAAGTCGCGTACGGTCGGTGTCTTCGATACGCAAAACAAACTGACCATTATTTTTTTTAGCCCAAGCAAAATTAAAAAGCATCGTTCGCATACTGCCGATATGATATTCACCTGTAGGACTTGGAGCCATTCTGGTACGTACAGTCATGATTGGATTCTAGCATAAAAATGATGCTAATATAGTCATAATGAAACTATCCAATGTCGCTATTGCGGTACAAAAATCGGTAAAAGTTCTGATTGCCATAATAGTTTTGTATTATGTCGCAATTTTGATAATTATTCCTGTTGCAACAAATATTTACAAAGCTACTTTTCCACAAAAAACGCTGCCAAACAACTTGTATGGACAAATTGAACCGATGACATTTGCGAGCGAAAGAATATCAAATAACAATCCGGTATATAAACTTAATACTAGTAATGGAAGATTGCCAGTTGGTTTTCCTAATCAAGTTTATATTTATCGAGAACGAACGCCTCAATTTTCTTATGAGGCAGGAAAAATAGCCCAAGCTGACGCTGCCGTCTTGGGATATTCAGATGCGGATTTAGCGAGCGATTTAAAGGGATCAACTTATCGCTGGCTAAATAAATCGACACAAGGATATTTGCAAATCCAAGTTCAAAACAAATCAATGGTTTCCTCGACACCTATGCTCGCAAAAGCTTCTAGCTATACTCCAGGTGTTCTCAAAGCTGACACGGCCGTAAATATGGCGAAAAATATTCTTACGAAAATAGATAGATTTACTGATCAAACTTATATTGATGGAACCTATACAGAAGTTCTCGGACGTGTCACAGACGCAGGAATATTTCAAACACTAGCTCCAGAAGAAGTAGAAGTCGCTAGAATCGATTTTTTCAGAACAGTTGGACTAAGCTCGTTTAATAACAAGCCATATCCGATACTCGGTCCAGATGCTAAAAAAGGTTTATTACACATTGTTGTTGGCAATACCAGCACACCCAATATAACTACAGACCGTAATCCATTTGTAGAAGCTTATTATAAAGAAATCGAAACCGAGACCAAAGCAACATATCCGATTATTCCTGTTGACTCGGCGTGGAATGAAGTAAGCGCCGGAAAAGGAGTTTTTTCAAATATAACTCCTAAAGACTCAAATCCATTTGTCGACTACCAACCAGTAAGAGTTGATAATATTTTAGTTAACTACGTTTATTTAGCCTATTACGAAGATCCAGTTTTTCACAAATATTTATATCCAATATACGTTTTTGAAGGAAATTACACCGCTGCTGATGGAGGTGAAGGAAGTATTACAATTTATTATCCTGCCTTAGCGCCAGAAGCTATGGTACAACCAGCTCAAAGTACAGCCTCAGCGCCTAAGCCAAGTCTCGCACAATAATTACCAAGAATAACTATCTAAGATCCATTTCAAAATCGCTTGAGTATCGAAAAATCTATCTTGACTACCCATAACAATTATCATTAAGTCTTTAAGGTCATCTTTGTATTGATAAATCAAAACTTCGCCGGCTTCTTGAGTAGTTCCTGTTTTAATTCCAACAGAATTTGGAACATCCCATAAAAGCTTATTGGTATTCATAACGTGAATTGTAGCTTGTGGATGTTGAATCGGAATATCATACTCGCGAGTCGCAACAATCTTACGAATTAAATCGTTTTTTATAGCAGTTGCAGCGAGAGTTGCCATGTCTTCGGCAGTAGAATAATGAGCTGATTCTGCTGCATCTAATCCCACCGGATTAGTAAATGAAGTCGAATTCATATTAAAATTTTTAGCTTTTTTATTCATAAGATCGACAAAGTTTGTATAGGGAACTTTAACAGTAGCTAATGTGCAGGCGGCATCTCCAGCAGAAGTTACGAGTAAAGCATACAAAAGATCTTTTACTTCGACGTGAGCTAAAGGAGCAAATCCTGCTTTTTCGGTTTCTATTTTTGTGCAAACTTCTGGAACTTCTAAAAGATCGTCGAGCTTGTACAAATCTAAAGATACTAACGCCGTCATTAATTTGGTTGTCGAAGCAGGAGCTAATTTTGCCGTGCTATTTAATTTGTAAAGAGTTTTACCAGTTGTTAAATCGATTACTAAAACTGATTTTGAAGTTATTTGTGGAAAAGCAATTTTGTTAGCTAAAGTTGGAACATTTTGGGCTACATCAGCTGCACCTAAAACCGAAGTAAATAAAGAACTGTTATTTTTTGGAGCTCCATAAATGTTGTATACGAGTCCATCAGTAAACTGTCGACGTATCGGAGTTTTTATCGAAGAAATACTTTTATAAAAAGGAACAATCGAAAAAAAAAGAACGGCAGCTACAACAATTCCTTTAATAACATTTGAAATTATTTTTTGTGGAAAATTGGAAAGCCAGTCAAAAAACCACAAAACTTTATAACCTAATTGAACTACAAATGTAAGCGCCGTTTTCATGCCAAAATTATATCAAGTTATAGGTCCAAATATTGGGTTTTCAACTTTTATTAAATCTGCTGCTGACATAATTATGGAATGGGTGTGCGAGCCAGGGTTAAACGCTGCTTTATCGGCGGTTTTAAACCACTCGTCATAGTAAGTAGGTAAACCAAAAATGCTACCAAGTGGAGGAATTGCTCCAACTAGTAAACCAGTTAAATCAAGAACTTCGTCGCCGGTAGCCATGCGAATATCTTTAAATCCAAATATAGATTTAAACTTTTTGAGATCAACTTTTTTGTGACCTGGAACTACTATCATAATTGGCTTTTTGTCGGCAAACATTACTAAAGCTTTGGCACCGGTTGAAAGATCTAATCCACGAACTGCAGCGGCTTCGGCGCTGGTATGGACTTGCTCGTGCTCAGTTAATTTGTACGAAACACAATTTTCGTTTAGTAAACTAATAATTTTGTCTAAGACTTTCATGGTGTTAAGCGCTTTACATCGCGCGGCAAAAATGTAGCTTCTTTGACACTTGGTAAATCTAAAATTTTCATAATTATGCGGCCCGGACCAATTCCTGCACCACCGTGTGGAGGACATCCGTATTTAAAGAAATCCAAATAGTTTTTAATTGCATCCATTTTGAGTGACGCGACATTTACTCCCATTTCTTGTGCCTGTTTAACTAAAATGTCGTAACGATGTTCTCGCTGAGCTCCTGTAGTAATTTCGAGTCCTTTGTAAATTAAATCAAAACCTTTAGTTAATTCTGGCTTATCTTCATATCGCATATGGTAAAAAGCGCGTTGTTGGTAGGGCCAGTCGGTAGCAAAAACAAAATCATGGCCAGTTTCTTTTTTAATTAATTCTGCAAGTGCGCGTTCTTCTTCGGCGTTGATATCATATGGTCGGTCGCTAGCTTGGGCTCCTAACTTAGCTTTGATTTCTTTAATTGTTAATCGTGGAAATGGTCTGGAGGGAACCTCAACTTCAAATCCGGCTTCTTTTAATTGAGTAAACATTGCCACAACGACTTTTTCGAGCTCGTCCATTACATCTAAGTGCGAATCAATATATGAAAACTCAAAGTCGAAACCGGTAAATTCGGTCATATGTCGAGTTGTATATGAAGGCTCAGCGCGAAAAACCGGACCCACTGCGAAAACTTTTTCAAATCCGCTAGCTATCGCCATCTGTTTATAAAATTGTGGAGATTGCGCGAGATAAGCTTTGTGATCGAAATATTTTACTTCAAATACATCTGCACCAGATTCGCTTGGATCAGCAGTAAGAGCAGGAACATAAATTTGAAGGTAGTCATTGGCATTAAAATATTTGCGAGCTCCTTTTTCGAGTTCGGTCCACAGCTTAAAGATTTTTAATTTTTCTGGGCGACGCAAATCGAGCCAGCGGTAGTCAAAGCGAGAATTTTGCTCTGGTT
>DATIHK010000082.1:0-2871 GCA_035480775.1 Saccharimonadales bacterium (SeqCode)
AGCCCCGTGTTGCAGCAAATAGTCGCATAAAGGTTTGCCAACCAAAAATCCATAGCCTAAAACACTAATTTCCATTGAAGTAATTTTGAGATTATTTGTATCTAAAAAGTACTCGAAAGCTCGGCATACAGGGCTGAGTAAAGGCTTTCGGGCCACAGCATTTTGTTCAATCACAGTTCTAGAAAGCAAATCTATATCCTTTTTTTGAGGAATTTTGTCTAAAATTTTATACAAAGTGGGTTTTGGAAGTGGTAATTGAACTATAACCCCCATTAAGGACGTATCATTAAAAAAATCTTCAGCTATAGAAGAAATTTCTGAGTCGCTTTTATCGGCGTCTATTTTAAGGTATTTAGCCGTTATACCAAGCTTTGAACACAATTGCAGCTTTAGTGACACAAACTTTTCAGAAGAAGCATTATCCCCTATTTGCAGTATTCCAAGATGCGGGCTTTTGGCTTTAACAGCAAGTTTATTTTGGATTCTTTCTTCTATTAATTTTGAGTAATATAAACCATCGAAAATCTGCATAAAAAAATTATACGGTATAAGCGCCTGTACCCGAAGGGTGCAAAAAACCCCGCGTTCAAAGCGGGGTTTTCACATAAATAAAAATCGATAATTCCATCCGATGTAACGGTCAACTGATACGAATCCCGCAATACAAAGTGGGCTCCTGAGTCAGCACTTTCGCACTGGCTACATACGGATCCCTTTGACACGGAAACGCTGAGAAATCAAATATCAGCCTAAACGTGTACACCAGAGATTGATGTTTCCATCTGGTATTACAATAAACTTTTTACAAATTAGTGTCAACTACGTTACAACGAAAATTGGTAAAATAAATGGCGTTTTTTTATTGTAATCCCAATATTGTTAAAGATATGTTAAGAACTGGATTAAGGATTTTGCTTGTCACACCTGTAATAACTAAAATTATTAAAAAAATCATACTAAATGTTGCCATTTGCAACCACTGCGCACGCAGTCGGTGCGGCAACAAACCGGTTACAATATTAAAACCATCCAACGGAAATATGGGAATTAAATTAAAAAATCCCAATATCAAATTGTACGAAACAATCAAATAAAACAATGAAGTTACAATAGATGGCAAAGGTAAAAAGTGCATAAATGCGGCAAACGAGATCGCCAAAATAAAATTAGATAAAGGACCAGAAAATGCAATTATTGCTCCGTCGCGGGCTGGATTTTTTAAATTAGCAGGATTGTAAGGAACGGGCTTGCCCCAGCCAAATCCTACTGTTAAAAGTAAAATTGTGCCTACAGGATCTAAATGTGCTAATGGATTTAATGTTAAGCGTCCAAGGTATTTTGCAGTAAAATCGCCAAGCTTGTTTGCCGCATACGCATGTGCGAATTCATGCACAGATATAGACAAAATCAATGCACTAGCAGCCAGCACAAAAAGTATAGGATTATTTAGTAACAAATTAATAAACATAAGTTAAATATACGCGACATCGAGATTATACCAAAATTACTTTCAAATCCAGCGAATACATGCTAAAATCCTCGGGTGGAAACGATAATAAACTTTTTTAGAGGTTCTTATGAAGAGCTAAAAAGAGTTCAATGGCCTTCAAAAAATGAAACTGCACGCTTGACTGGATACGTTATAGGTGTTAGTTTAGGCCTCGGCTTATTTGTATCTACAGCAGATTACGTGTTTAAAAATGCACTAGGTTTAATAATCAAGTGAAGGCTTAGCCTAAAAATATAGTATGGACGACCAAAATTTAAATACAAATGTAAATGAAGCACCAAACGCACCTGAAGAAGGCGTCGTAGTAATCAATAATACTGACGATCCAAATGCCAGATGGTTTGTCGTTCACACTTATTCTGGGCATGAAAACAAGGTAGCTGTGACTCTAAAACAAAGAGTTGAAGCAGGTGGATTTACAGATAGAATTTTCAAAATTTTTATTCCACACCAAGAAAAAATTGTTATTGCTGAAGGAAAAAGACGCTCAGTTGACGAGAGATTATTTCCTGGATATGTTATGGTACAAATGATTATGGGAGACGATGCGTGGCACTTAGTACGCTCTACAAGAGGTGTTACTGGCTTTGTGGGAACAGGAACACATCCTACTCCCCTTCCTGAAACAGAAGTTAAAACGTTAATGAGATTTATGAAGATGGAAACTCCAAAGTTTGAAGCTAAATTTCAAGTTGGAGATTCAGTCAAGATTATTGATGGACCATTTGCAGATTCACTTGGAAAAGTTGATGAAGTTAATGAAGAGCAAGGTCGTGTAAAAGTTTTAGTTTCTGTATTTGGACGAGAAGTTCCTGTAGAATTAGATTTCTTGCAGATAAGTAGGATTTAAGTTATGAAATGAAAGTTGTGAAAATCGACTCACTGACGAAGTCTGTGTTGGAGATTTGAACAAGTTTCGTGAAATTATATGGCAGAAAAATCATCTAAAAAAGAAAAAAAAGTTAAAGCATATGTAAAAATAAATATTCCAGCAGGAAAAGCTACTCCAGCTCCCCCAGTTGGTCCAGCATTAGGACAACATGGTGTTCCTTTAATGGATTTCTGCAAAGAATTTAACGCACGAACTTCAAAAATGGGTGATGATCTTATTCCAGTAGTATTGACAGTATATGAAGATCGTACATTCACATTCATTACAAAAACTCCAATAACGTCAGAACTTATTAAAAAAGCTTTAAAAATTTCTAAAGGCTCTGGCGTACCCAATAAAGACAAAGTAGGAAAATTAACCCGCAAACAAGCTGAAGAAATAGCTAGAATAAAAATGCCAGATCTAAATACCAAGTCAATCGATGAGGCTGTAAGGGTCATAGCAGGAACTGCCAGAGCAATGGGTGTGG
>DATIHK010000083.1:0-7441 GCA_035480775.1 Saccharimonadales bacterium (SeqCode)
CCTGCTGTAGTAAGATAATTGGCCATAAAATCTGGCAACGCTATTATTAATAGTGGCGGAAATGCTAACGGCAAATATCCCAAGGGCTCAAAAGTCTGTCTTAAATTATTTAATTGGTCTCCTCCAAAAAACACAGCTACAGTTTTACTTGGATGTGTAATCATATTAAATAAAATTTCGAAATATGAATTGCCGAATGCCTCATAGCGACTCAAAAAGTAATTTGAATTTTCGACATCTTTTACGACAGTTGTATCGAGTCCAAGTGAAGTTTCAAATTTCTGAAAGCCTTCGATTCTGTAATGTGCAAAATATGGAATAATAATTAAAAATGCTGCTATAAACCAAACTACACCTAAAATAGTTAAAGCTGTTCCGATTTTTTTATCTTGTCGCAAAAAGAAAACAAAAATACCATACAAAAATATGTATAGCGACAGCTGTTCTTTACCCATTAAGGTTAAAACTATTAAAACCCAAAAAAGTATTTTTTTATTCTTGGTATATGATTTAGATTTGTACATGACTTCGTAAACGTAAAAAGCTCCTAGAAAAAATGGAATTACCGCCGTTACCCCATGAAAGCCAGTCCAAGCAGTCAAAAAGCCAACTGCTGGGTAAAACAAAAAGGTTAAAGCTAATAAAAATGCTGCAAATTTAGAGTTTAACTCGAGCTCGGCAAGTTTATAAATTATAAAAGAAGAAAGTAAAACTAAGAGTACTTGGGCAAAAACTAAAGTCAAAGCGTGTGGAGCAACTATAAAAAACGGAAGAAAAATTACTAAGATGGGATCAACATGGCTCATCGCCCAACGCGGTAAATTAGTTCCAAAATAATCTGTCAGATACATAAACCTTCCGTGCTCAGTATTCCAAAGCATTTGCACCATATTGCCTAAGTCAAATTTTCCAAAGTCTAAATTATTGTATCTAAATACATTTATTTTGACATTTACAAAAAACACAATAAAACATGCAAGGCCTAGTAATATTAAAAAGAAATTACTTTGTATAAATTTACGCATATTAGTCAAAAAACTTTTATTTAGTCAAAATACCTATATCTAATTAGAGTGCTTAGTGCAGAAATGCCATCTTTCCAGGTTATCTTTTTGCCTTCACTATGAGAACGTCCTTTATAGTTTATTGGAACTTCTACCATCTTTAGCTTAGACTTTAATATTTTAGCAGTTATTTCGGGCTCAAAGTTAAATCTTTTGGATTTAATACTTATTTTTCTAATAAAATCACCAGGTACAAGTTTATAGCAAGTTTCCATATCAGTAAGAGTTACTCCGAATAATAAATTTGTAGCAAAAGTTAAAATCTTATTGCCTACAAAATGCAAACTAGACATATCTTTGTAATTTCCAGAAAATCTTGAGCCGTATACAACCTGTGCGTGCTTTTCTGATAGCGCATTCAACAATATATGGTAATCATTGGGATCGTATTCTAAATCAGCATCTTGAACTATTACATAGTCACCTGTGCTGTGTTGAAAGCCTATTTTTAAGGAGTCGCCTTTACCGGAGTTGTAATCTTTAAACAAAACTTTTACATCTGGCTGCTCTTGTTGGATTTGTTTAAGTATGTCCCGAGTTCCGTCTGTTGAACCGTCGTCGACAAGAATAATTTCTTTATCTATATCTCGCACATTTTTTATTCTGGATAAAATTTCGCGAATCGTATTTTTTTCGTTATATACAGGCACCACAATAGATAACTTCATATTCCTACCTTAACAACTTTCGTGAAAAATACTTTTCCACCGCTGGTATAACTAAAGGTACGAACAAGATTTAAATACGGGCGCTTTTTTAAATCTATTACAAGATTTGGATCGTGTTCGTTCGTAATCATGAGGTAGTTTATCTTATTTTTCTGAAGATAACTAAGCTGTAAAGTAGATTTATCGTCGAAGTTTACATACGTTCCCGATACGTGGGAATCTTTACTTTTCTCATTTAGATACCAATCAGATACACTACTAACATCGTTGTAGGCTATTTTGCCTTGTAAATTGGCTTGAGAATATTCTGACGCTTGCTTGATAGAAAGATAAATTTCTTTATGTAGATATACTGTAATAAAAGTCCAAAAAACTAATGCTAAAACTAAAGTAAATACAAACGGCTTAAATTTTTTGAGAAGTAAAAAGACAAGTAAAACAAATTGTAGTGACGCCATTATTAAGAAAGCATTTCTATTAGGAACTAAAAACTGTAAACGATAGTATTCTTGACCAACAAAATAAATCGCTAATAACAAAGCCAAAATAAAATACGTAGTATAAGAAACTTTTTTGTTTTCAAAAAAATCTGCTAATTGACCTGTGCTTAATAAAATCAAAAATGGAATTCCTGAAACAAATAACCTAGGCACTGCGGACGGCCAAAAGAAAACTAGAGTAAGGTTTAAAACAGTGTAAGAGATTAATCCTAAGTTAGATCCAACAAAATTCAAAAATAAGCGCTTGTTAGAAAAAATAAAATAAAATGCATAAACAAAACCTAAAACGAATAAGAGAGATAAAAAGTAGGTAACCATTGTAGGAATATCAAACTTATGACCTGAGGTCTCGCTAATATAAGTCGATGTAAGTGGATTTCTAAAATACAAGTAGGGTAAAAGAAATAACGCGCAAGCTCCAAAATATACTGCTGAGTTAATTATTTTAGTTTGTAAGTTTTTAAGGTTAAAGCCAGAGCTAAAAAATATTCCCACCCCTAAAGATGCAAAAAGCAAATAGCCTTCGAACCGAGCCATGACAGAAAGTGCAGCTAAAATTCCTAGTGTAACAAGTTGTAATAGAGTTAACTTAGTTTTCCATTTTGTCAGTAAATAAAAAGTCAGCAGTACAAAGAAGCTTAAAAACACATCGGCATAAATACGCAGTGACCAATAAAAATATACAGGGTTGAAAGCAAACAACAAAAGAGCCAAATTTAGAGCTCGAGAATTTTTATCAAAATACAAAGTACAAAGTTTATAAAAAATAACAAAGTTTATTATGCTTATTGCAAGCATTACTACCCGACCCCAGAATACCTGATCAACATTTGGTCGTAATGCTAATACTACTGAATAAAGTGGGGGACGCTTTTCATCTGACGGATATTTAAATTCTCTTATATACTCTGAAGCTCTAAGAATGCGGTAACTGTCACCCCATTCAACTGCATTGATGTTAAAAAGTGCTAAATGAAAAACTAAAAACAAACCAAAAATCAAAAAATGACTATTTTTTATATTTATTTTGTGCAAATTCATAAACCTTATCAACTTGCCTGGCTTTCTCATCCCAAGAATATAAAGTGACAACTTTGTTTACATTTACTCTTTTTGGATTTTCAATGATGTGTTTGATTTCGGCTGCAATCTCGGCTGTATCTAGGTTTTGCAGGTAATATACTCCTTCAATTTCTTCTTGAATTCTAAAGCCAGAAACTAATGTTGGAACTCCACAGGCCAAACTTTCCATAACTACTTTAGGTAGTCCTTCAAAACTAGATGGAAGCACAAATACATCTGCTGCTTGGTATGCAATGGGTTGTTGTGGATAAGGTGTATAACCTACTCTAATCACCCGATCTTTAAGATTTTTTTGCGCAATAAAATCAGATAGTTGTTGCAAATATTTTGGATCCCCGGGCCCAACAAGCATAACTTTGTAATTATGTGGAAGGTGTAAAAGCGCTCCTAGTAGCAAGTGAATATTTTTTCTTTCGAGCATTATGCCGGTATTTAAAATAACTTTATCAAGCGGATCTAAATTTAAATCAGATCTGGTTTTTTCAAATTCTTCGCGACCGATTGGTTTAAATAATTCTGGATTGACTCCTGATTCGACTACAAAGCATTTGTCAGGATTTGCTTTGTAAAATTTTATAGCTTGATCTCTGGTATCACCACTGACAAAAATACAAGCATCTGCTGCAGCTACTGCCCATTTATCAGACAATTTTCCTAAAGGCCAAGCAATATACTTTGAATACCACTTTACTGGTGTATCTCGCTTTTGTAATGATTCTTCGCGACCTTCAACCGTATTATGAAAGTGAGCAATCAAAGGAGTTGTTGCTTCGTTAGACCAAGGCATAATTTTTTTTAAAATTAGTCTGTATAAATAAATCCAAATGCCAAAATGACCATGAGAGTGAAGAATATCAATTTTGTTTTTGCGTCTCCAATTTAAATAAGAAAAAAATAGCCAAACCGATATAGTCAAATTTAGACTCCCAGGAAAAGGTTCGCGATAAAAAGGATGCAAAGTAACTCCAGAAATTTGTTCAATCTCACCTGAACCAGGCCACATGCCGCAAAATATATCTATAGTATGCCCTAGCCTAACTTGTGCTTTGGACATTTCGTAAGGTGCTGGCGCTAATCCTTGCCACGGTGGCGGCCAATCATAAATTATTCTAGCTATTTTCATGCTTTTAATACTTCCTTAAATACCTTTTCATATTTGTCTAACATAATATCAATAGAAAAGTTGCTCTGAGCGTATATTTTACCATTTTGGCCCATTTCTTTTCGCAAATCGGCATTATTTACCAAAGTAGTAATTTTATCTTGCAGATCGACTAAATTACCGGGAGCTACCAAATATCCTGTTTTGCCATCAATAACTCCATCAGATGTTCCACCAGTATTTGTTGCAACTATAGGCAAACTACAAAACATTGCTTCGGCAAGTACCATCGGAAATCCTTCAATTCTAAGCGTTGGCATAACAAGTATATCTGAATCAAAAAGCTTAGCCATTGCCTCAGCATAAGCCAGATTGCCATGCAAATGCACATTTGGTAAAGATTTTTTCTTAATAAAACCTGCCAGTTCGTCAAAATCTTCTCCACCACCAACGATATCTAACTGCAAAGTCTCATTTTTCATTTTTTCTAGTACAGATATCAAATTAAAAATGCCTTTTATTTTTAAGATGCGCCCAATATAAATTAAACGAATTTTAGACGATTGAGTTTTAGATAAATTTTCAAAAATGCTCGGGTCGACTCCATTATTAATGACTTCGACAAAATCATCAGCGACAAATGTTTCGTCAATTAATGCTTTTTTAACATAATTTGATACTGCAATTACCTTGTCGGACCCGTAGACAAAACCTCGTTGTCTACCAAAGAAATTACGCAAAACATGCACACTATCCAGCATCAATTTAGCGATTTCTTTAGGTTTTTTAAGATCACGCACAGCACTATTAAACTCACTCACTATGGTGCCGTGTGAAATTGAAATTACTTTTATATTAAAATGGTTTTTATTCTTAATTACGCCTAAACCAGCAGAGCTCTGACTTAAAACCAAATCAAATTTGGACTTTTGATGCATTTCAGAAAATACCGCGCTAGATCTGTTAAGCCAATTGTTTTTATCACGGCTTGAAGCTATGCCTAGTCTATATACAGAAGGAACAAAAACATAACTTACACCACCTTCAAAAGCTTCAGTTTTTGTTAAATCTTTTTGTGGAGAAAACACTGTGATTTCGTGATTACGACGAACTAAACCCTCACACAACGCCTTATTTTGAGTTTCTAGACCACCATGACCCTTGTGGAAGGTTGTTGCCTTGATAAATACGGCTATTCGCATGCTTTTATATTAACAGAATTTGGAGTAAAATATTAGGCACCCGCAGAGCTCATACAGGTTTGAGCTCATTATCGATAGGAGAGGGATCATGCAAATCGACGTGGTCGTGTTTTACCCAGCAACCGCGAAAAGCAGCCGCTGCAAGAGCGTCCTGGACCACATTGACGAGGACGAAGCCAAGCTGCTCCGTGGCGCTACGCACATGAACGTCAATGGCCAGCGTCGCCCGATCATCATGAACCAAGCCGTCTCAAAGCAACAAATCGTCGTCGGCGAACCCGTCTCGGGCTAGCAGTCACGAAACGCTTTCATTCGACAGAAGCCGCCAACCAATGCAACTCTGGCGACTTCTGTTTTTTTATATTTTAATTAATTTTCTAGGAAAAGTTTTTCTAAAGCTCCAACATTTCTTTCAATATTAAACATTTCTTCCGCACGTTTCTTAGCCGCTTCACCTAAAGCTTTTCTTTTTTCAGGGTCATAAATAAGTTTTTCTATCGCTGTAGCCAGTTCGTACGAATTTTTCTGCGGAACAAAAACTCCATCGTCTTCGTCAATTAAATCAGTAATAGATCCAGCTTTAGTGGTAACAATTGGCAGGCCGGCTAAAGCCGCTTCTATAACAAAGGTTGGAACTCCATCGACATCGCCTTCACCAGTTTCAATACTGGGATGAATAAAAATATCGGCGACCTTAAAATATTCCATAATTTCAGCATTAGGAAGTCCTTTACCATCACCTGGTATAAATACATTATTTTCTAGCTTTGCTTCTTTAACTTGCTTAACCAGTTCGGCATATAACGGGCCAGGACCTACAATGTGCAGTTCGTGAGCTACATCTCGATCTTTTAATAATTTAGAGGCTTCAATTGCATACTTGATACCTTTTTTCTCTACTAATCGCGAACCCAAAAATATCATGGGTCTATTTGGCTTTTGCATTTTTGGTTCTCCTGCCAAAAGCTTTTTGGAATCTAGGCCATGATAAATTTTATAAATATTTTTTACAGCATCTGGATTGGTAGCATCTAAACCAGCTATTTCGACGCATTTTCTCCAAGCGTAGCCATTACAAATAGAAATAAATTTAGAGTGTGCAACTTTTTCGGGCAGTAAAGTTCCTTCTACAAAAACATCTTTGGCGTGAGCAGAAATACTAAATGGAATATGTAAAACAATAGAAGCTACCATCGCAATTGTAGATGGATCCGCCAAAAAGTGCGCGTGAATTTGGTCGGGTTTATAACCTTCTATTACTTTGGTGTAACCTAGTGACTTTAAAAACAGATATTTTCTTTTGAGCAATGACTTTGATGAATCTTTATTTACTAGTTTAAAAGCTTGAAGTACTTCTTTGTTGCGAGTGACAAAGTAAAATGCTGCTAGAAATACGTCTAGAATATTTATTCTATGATACCGGGTAATTTTTTTTACATTTTCGGACATCACGCCAGTTCCTTTTTCAAGAGACAAAACGTGAAGATCCAAATTACCGAACTCTACAAGCTTTGAAATTTCGCGTTCGATAAAGGTTTCGGTTAATCTCGGAAACTCAGGTACAAAATAGACTACCCTTTTTTTCATATCTTTATTATATGTCACTTACTGTTTTTTAGTAATGCCGAGCTTATAGTTTCTTCGTTATAACCGTTAGTTCTCTTACCAATAGCAAAATAGATCAATCCGGCAGCTTCGACTTGTTTTTGATCTAATAAATTACGACCGTCAAAGATTACTTTCTTAGCAAGCATTTTTTTAAGCTTAGCTACATCAAGCTCTTTAAATTGATCCCATTCGGTTAATATGCACAAAGCGTCTG
>DATIHK010000084.1:0-6170 GCA_035480775.1 Saccharimonadales bacterium (SeqCode)
GGTAATTTTATCGTAAGTCATTTCGTGAATTTCATAACAAAATTTAAATTTGCCTTCGAGTCCTGTCTCTTCTTTTAATTCACGAGCAGCAGTTTCTTGTAAAATTTCTCCAAATCTCACTTTGCCGGTAATAAATCCCAAGTAACCAAAATATGGTTCTTTGGTTCGTTCTTGAACCAAAAACTTTTCTGTTGTGTCAAATTTTTTATGCGGAATTAGAATAACACTTACTTTTGGCTGTTTTTCCATGGTGTGTGTTGCAGTATCAATCTTTCCAGCGAGCATCTTTCCTTTTGCAGACAGCGCGTAAGCAGTTCCATCTTTTTTTATTAATCCTTCCTGCAAAAGATTTTTTATATGATAGCTAAAATGATCGGTGGTCAAAAAATCAGTGTTTAAATCTTCAAATCTAGCTTTAGGATTAAATAAAAGTTTAGACAAGATTTTTGTTTGAATCGGATTTAGGTTTTCCATCTCTGTATAAATACCACGCTTTAACAAATAATCAAGTGAAATTTCTTTCACTAGCTTCACTAATGAGTTTATTTATTTGGACATTTTATGCCTAATGTGTTTGTATTATAAAGATGTTAATCACATTTAAACGTTTATTTGTTGCTGTTGTTTTACTTTTTGTCGGAGTTGCTCTAGGTTTTTTAGTATCCAACTATACAAAGCACCCAGTCGCTGTAAATAGCTCTAATTTGCAAGAAATCCGCTTAAAAGAGGGCTATAAATTTATTAACCCTTTGCTTGAATGTGATTCAAATATTCAAAATAGTCTGCAAATACGCGATCTGGAAGCTCGTTTAAAAGATTATATTAATACTAAAATTTCTAACAACAACATTACATTTGCCGCAATTTACTTTAGAGATTTAAACAATGGTCCTTGGTTAAGCATAAATTCTTCTACACGTTTTTCACCTGCTAGTTTGCTTAAGGTTCCTTTAATGATTGGCTATTATAAGTGGTCTGAAAGCGATCCATCTGTATTAAACAAAAAGCTTAATGACGACGTAACAGATGTGCAAGCATCTTATAAAAATGTCGAATTTATTCCACAAAAAGAGTTGCAGGCTGGTAGTGACTACACTATAGACGATCTTATAAGCCGCATGATTATGTATTCTGATAATGTATCTACCGAAGTATTAACAAGGAACATTTCGGATGCGAAAAAGTTTCAAACTTTTGTAGATATGGATGTTGATACATCAATGCTTTTATCAAATCCAACCGGAGATACAATTTCGGTAAAAGATTATGCGTCATTTTTTAGAATTTTATATAATGCTTCGTATCTAAATGGAACGTTATCTGAAAAAGCCCTTCAGTTACTTAGTAAATCTACATTTATGCAAGGCATCGTCGCTGGTGTACCAAAAGACACTGTTGTTGCACATAAATTTGGTGAACGCTTTCACGAAGATACAGGCGAAAAGCAACTACACGATTGTGGAATTGTTTATGCTCCAAAGCATCCATATCTACTTTGTGTTATGACCAAGGGAAATGACTACGACTTGCTTTCGAAAAGTATTGCAGAAATTTCTACCATTGTTTATTCAAAAGTAACTTCTGAATAGTGGTAAAATGACTTATGCAAAAAATAGTAATGATTTTACTAGGTTTTGTCGCCTTAGCTCTTTTTGTTGGCCACGGAGTTTTAAGTACACTTCAACAAGACAAGCAATGCACCACAACTCATCAAGCTTCCACGACGCCTCCTGCAGCTTTAGTTACTGCAGTCGACTATTTTGATCAAGGAAATTACGACTATGATGTAGGTGACTGTAAGAAGGCGGTTTTAGATTATACGCAAGCAATAAAGCTTAAATTTAATTATCCAGAAGCATTTAACAATCGCGCTTATACGTACATGCGAATGCAAGATTACGCCAAAGCTTTACCCGATCTAGATCAAGCGATTAAACTCCGTCCAAATTATGTAACAGCATTAATGAATCGTGGAGATATTTACAATTTTTACTATAATGTCGACCGTCAAAAAGCACTTGCCGATTACAATACTGTTTTAGGATTAGGAGAAGCCTCGTATCACGGAACAAGTCTATGCGGCCATAGATTATTAGCAATAAATAACGGTTGGAATGTAAATACTTTTTCCAAGCTTTTTAGCGGTGGACTCAACGTAGGCTGCGAATAATTTAAATTTAATTATTTACTTGGCCACGGACTCATTAGTTGAAAATAATTTCCATCAGGATCGGCAAACGTTGCAATCCACATGCCGCCCATTTCGTAAGGCTCTTTAACTACTGCTGCGCCAGCACCTTTAATGCGTTCAAATTCACCTTTTACATCTGGAGTTTCTAAATTAAACATTACTCGACCTGGTTCTTTGGATTTACCAATCATTTCAGAGTGTTCTCCGACGCCGAAGAAGACACTTCCGACGGTCCAACCGTACCATTTTTCTTCGCTCATATCTGGAGCTTTTGCGAAAACTTTAGTATAAAAATCTGCCATGTTTTTAGGTTGCATGGACCCAACCATTAATGAGTTTAAATTTAGCATTTGTATATTGTAGCAGACTGAAAAGTTACAAAGTTAATTTGTAGTTAAGGATTTGTAAGAAAAGGCGCTCAGTTTCGCGATTTTGTGAGAATCACTAGCCGGCGCCTCTAAGTTCTAATGTACGAAGATCAGCCAGATTAGACTTATCAATTCGTACAACACAAACACTAAAAATCCTGTTATAGCGAGCAAATTATACAGAGTATGTACCGTTGCAGAATCTTTTAGCGCCTTTTTTACCGAGTGGTTTTGACTGTACGACCTAAGATAAACAAACATTAATATGAATCCAGTCAGCGATAATATTAATGCAACACCTATTGGCACAATGATCATCGTAAAGTGCATTAGTCCAAATGATAGACATGCTCGTAAGCGTTCTTTTGTATTCCATTGTTCGCTACCAGCTCTAAAGTCTAGCTCTTCGCGCATAGCAAACCACGGAAGATTGTTAGCAAGATTGGCTGGACCAATTCCGTAAATGCTACCGACATTTTTACGCCAAGAAATCAAAAGCACGAACATAACAATTGTTGTTGTACTAAGTGTTACCGTTTTATTGTCGTGTAAAATATACTTAAAGATAGCTTGTGGAATTATGTCGACAATACGCACGATACTGTAGTTAAATCCCGGGATTTTAATGACGACAATACTCAGCGAAACCGCACAGGTCAAAGCAAATAGAGCATAAAACCAGTGGTGAAGTCTCAGAGATTTCCAAAACAAGTTCCAATTGTACTGTACGCCGCTGACTTTTTTGGCGCTCTCAGTTTTTGCCGGTTTGATGCTTAGAAACTGTGTAGCTAGCCAGTTTTGGCCTCTTCCGACCAAAACTCCAACTTCCCAATCTTCTGCGCTCATGTTCACTTTCCTTTCGGGGATTGTTAGCGTGGTTTGCACGCATTATAGGATATATACGGAAATATGTAAAAAAAAGCGGAGAAGTGAAAAAGGGACGTTGTCCATTCTTCACTCCTCCAATTGGTGTAGGTCAGGGCCTGTTAGTGGCCGTTATTGACGAAGCTCACGCACTGTCCCTGATTCGGGAAGGCGGGATTGTTGTACGCTTGCCAGCCACCCTTCTTGCACTGATCGATGTTGGTGGGCGGGCCGACGAGATGCAGGACGTTGTATTTCTTGGTGTTGTCGAAGGCCAAGAACGGAAACGCGGAGTCAACGAGCCAGCCGTAGCGACTGCCTCCGACCGTTGTACCGATGATGTCGGTGGGGTCGCTGAGGTCCCACATGTGCAGCATGTTGCCGCCGGTGTCGAGCACATCCATAACGACATCGAGGACACCAGATCCGTTGTTCTGAAATGTCCACCGGAAGGTATACCAGCCAGATTGGCTGATGACGAATGGATCCCGCCCTGGGTTGGCCGGCCAGCCGCCCGAGTTGTTACTCGCGCTCATGATCCATTGGCCTGGGTTGCCGGGGTTGGTCCCAACGCTGTAGACGAAGTCTCTGCGGTGGTTTCCGCTTGGGTCGCCGATTGCCGAGGAAATCTCGAAGCGTGCATCCTGGCCGGTGGGCACGTTCGTGTCGAGAAAGACATCCAGCTGGGTGACATACCCGTCGCTGGGGAAGACGTTTTCGTAGCCGCCCCAGTCTGTGTAGACGCCGGACTGTGCCTCAGCGTGGTACGCGCCGGTGGCCGAAGTAATGCCGTTGGTGCCGCTCGCGACGCGAGTAATGGTACCGCCATTGTTGTACCAGCCTGCCGTGTTGACCTCGAAGCCGTTGAAAAAGCTCGAGGCTGCGAGTGCCGCGCCCAGGGGGGCCAGGGCAAGAATCGCTACCACAAATCCGATCACGCCTTTCCGTAAAACTCGTTGCATCTTGCTCTCCTTTTCCAGTGTTGCCGGATGAAATCTGGATCAGAATACACCTATAGGCTGTAATATGCAAGATAATTAGGGTCCGATCAAAACTCAGAATTATTTTTGTACAGCATGTTTTGCTCGTTTACTGAGGACATATTGCACAGAAGGGCTTATTGGTTTATCTGTGCGGTGAATACAACCCAGCCAGCAACAAGGACGGCGCATGCCTTCTTTAAGTTCTGTGCGGACTCTTTCGATGTGCTGCTTTCTGGTTTCGTTGTTTTTAACTGAGATCACCCAGCAGATCCATTCATTGCGTGCGAGCGGAGTAATATCTTCCCAGGCTGCAAGGGCTTTTGGGTCAGAAGCTAAAGTTTCTCGTAAATCAGCTGGAAGTTTGTGTACTGTTCCACTTGAAATACCTTTTTTAATCATAGGTTATTCTAACAAACTTTATATTGATATATCTCGCTTTAGAGAGGAGGGACAACATATCCTAATACATTAAAATCTGGATGCCATACTTCTAGCATATCGTTTGGAACTTCTCGAATGTATGGTGATGTATTTAAGTGTTTGGTCTTGAACTCCTTGTAATTACCTGGCTCATAGTCTCCGCAACCAACTTGTAGTCTATAAGGATCTACAATTCGAACTCCTATGTATTCAATATGGTAATCTCGAATTTTTTTGCTAGTTTTTATATAGAAACTAGTCTTAGCATTAAAAGAAGCAGCAGGTCCCATTTTAGTAATGAGACTTTTCAAATAATCATATTCTTCAAAATAGTGTGGAAAGACTTTTAATGTAGTGATAGGGAGTTTTTGATTAAACAATTTCTGCGACAACTTTTCCAACTCCAATGTAAGATAACTTAAAACTTGGTCAAATTGCTCTTCGTTAGTAATCGGGCTGAATTGATATGGTGAACTCATATAAGCATTATATATGAAATAGAGGTGTTTAAATATCTTTGGCTCCCCATTCATGACGATACTATAACTAGCTTGATTGAGATATTAGAGGATATGAAATTTGTTTCTAAGCTAAAATTACAACTTTCCAACTCGCTCTTTTAATATCCGTATTTTATATCGAATTTACCATCAGTTGAGATGGTAGCTTTAAAAGATTTTAAACTTCCTTTTTCAGTACTAGTGTTTAATGTTTTTAATTTAATTAATTCTATTGTGTCACTAGGTCCCATAAAAGTTTTTGTTTCATTTCCAAGCTTTGCTGAATATTTCTTATCAATAACACCAGGTACAGAATAGTCAATATCCACTGTAATACCTTCCCAACCTTGTGGAGCAGCATTCACAACTTTTTTTAATATGCTTTCAATTAAATCGTGCGATTCTTGTAAATAATCAGCCATATATAGACGGTACTACAAAATTATTATTTATACAATAATTATTGATAAATTAAATTTAGTTATATTAGGTTTAATGGAACCATGAGAATTTGCTTTAGCTAAAGAGTCAAAATTTGGCTCCCCATTCATGACGATAATATAACTAATTTACTAGAACTTTTAGAGGACAGAGAGTTACTTTCCACTCTTAAGATCCAAGTAGCTAGCTTAAGACATTAAACCTGAAACATTATATTTAATTCTTGTTTAACTTCGTTGATAGATTTTAGTGGTAAGAGCCATTCTTTAAATACATCTAGAAAATCAGGTGCAAGTGAAATTTCAGTTAATTTATCTCTTGCCGGTTTATATTTAGCTGAGAACAAATCCTGCGTAGAAATCTTAAATATGGTCTCCGCTGGGACAAGCCCATGCCACTTTAG
>DATIHK010000085.1:0-1827 GCA_035480775.1 Saccharimonadales bacterium (SeqCode)
CTATGACTTTCGATCTTAAAAGAAGTGTTTTTCCGGCGTCACTTCCATAATTTGTTTTTTCTAGTTTGGTGATAATGGCATATTTAATTTTGTACTTATCTATTAAATCATTAATCTCTTGCACAGAATCACTTGTATATAACTTTTGAACATCTCCCATGCGGTTTGCAATATCTGGCCAATTATCTCGCCACCCAAGTTCATGCTGATTCCAACCAACAATTGTGGGAAGTCCTGTATACGAAGATACAAGTGATTCCATAGTGTAAGAATTTCCAACTGCTTCAAGAATAACTGGCTGTCCAATAATATTTTTATTTATATAATCTACTAAGTATTTTTCTTGAGGATCTTGTTCAGTTAGATATGAGCTTCCGTCTAATCCTTTAAAAATATATTTTGGGCCAATTATATATTTAACTGCATTTACAGTGTATCCGAAAATATAATAAGAAAATGACAATATAACGATTAAAAGTATTATTTTAATCCACATCAGTTTAAGGTATTTTAAAGATTGATATATGCAATATGGAATGCTCAAACTTAAGAGTATCCAAGCTTGATACCATAATTTAAATATGGTATTGGCACGTTGATATGGTGGATTTAGTTTAAAAAAAATATCCTTCAAAAGCATAAATTCTGGAACAACTATTAAAAGCAGAGCAAATAAAATTAAAATGCGCACTAGTTTATCTTCTTCAGTTTGCGGTTTTTTTATCGCATAAATAGCCAAGACAAAGAAAAATCCAAACATGTTTAATATTGGACCTATATCGTTGTGTGGAGCGATAAAAGCTATTCCACCCGATGGGGGGTTAAAGTTTAAGTAAAACGGGATATACGCTAAAAGAGCTAGCGCGACAATTGCAATTGCAGATTTAATTTGTTTTGTACTAAATAATAAAATTCCTAGTAGTGGCGTGTAGATAAAGAAATCCCAACTGTTGGTTGCACTTAGCGATCCCAAACAAATTGCACAAATTATTATATAAAGTTTATTTGGAGTGTCTTTATTTAAGAATATATTTATTACTAATGCAATAAAAAGTAAAACAAAAGGAATATCTAAAATATGCGCGTGCAAGTCTCCGATTAAAAAACTGTATGTTGGAAACTCATTAATAGTAAATGGAATTAAACTTCGTGCTTGAGCATAAAAATAATTTGAAGTGTGCAAAATGACAGTGTTGTAAAAAAAATCTAAATTTCCTGCTGCAACTAATAAACAAGATCCAAAAAGAGACCAAAATTTATTTTTTGTTAGCGCTAAATTTATTGAAAATGCCGCTGTTGCTGCGAAAGCAAATATTGTAGCTACCAAGTAATTATAGGCAATAAATGGATTTTCACGCGATAAGGTTAAGAGAGTATTGGATATAAAATGTCCAAAGTAATAATAGTTAATTTTTACTCCGCTAAACCAAACATCTTGTGGAGGAACTTGTTGACCACGGTGAATTCCGTTTAGAATCGCAAAGTCCATAAATTTTTCTATTCCCTCGATGCGTGGGTTGGAGCCTCGAAACAAAATCATTGCTAAGAAAAATAGGGCAAATAAAATTTCTTCAAAAATAACAAGTTTCCAGCTTGCACCATGGACATTTTTAAAACCGATTCTAAAGCTTACTAATCCAAATATGATAGTGATTATTAGCAACGAAGTAAAATTAACTGGAATTTTAAAAAGTGAACTGAGAATCCAGGAAATGTACGAAATCAGAAGTAGGCTCAATATTTTTGCAAACGGATAGGCTTTGTCAGGAAACTTTGGAAATATTGTACACGCTAATGGAAATCCAATTATTCCGAATACTAATAAAA
>DATIHK010000086.1:0-3647 GCA_035480775.1 Saccharimonadales bacterium (SeqCode)
CTGGTACTTACTCTACTGGGTTCGCTTTTTTTTATTCCACTCTTCCCAAATTACCAAAATCGGCGCAGCATTAAAAATAGACGAATAAGTTCCTGAAACAATTCCAACCAAAAGAGCTAATGAAAAATATTTAATACTTTCCCCACCTAAAAGTAACAACGCTGTCAAAGTAATAATAACTGTAAGCGATGTTGCAACCGAACGATTCAAAGTTTCAACCACTGAATAGTTTACAACTTCTTCAAATCTCCAACTATGTGGAAGTTTATTTAAGTTTTCTCGAATTCTGTCAAACACCACAATTGTGTCGTGAACTGAAAATCCAATTACCGTCAACAACGCGGTAATAAAAAGCGCGTCAATTTCGACTTTTAAAAAATGACCCAGCAAAGAAAAAATTCCTAAAACTACTAAAGCATCATGAAGCATTGCAATTAAAGCGCTGGCACCAAATTTAAAACTCGAATACGGCTTCGGAATATTTCTAAATGCGTAAGCTATGTATAGCAAAATTCCTACAGATGCTACTAACAAAGCTAAGAAAGCATTTTTAGTAGTTTCGGCTCCAATGGCTGGACCAACAGTTTGAAAAGATTCTTGTTTGGCATCTTTATATTTTTTTTGAATGTCCGAAGTTAGCTGAAGTATCTTTTTAGTCTCAACTGTTTTTGTTCGAACTGTAAGTGTTGTTTTCGAAATCTGAGTTTGCTCAACAGTAACTTCATCTTTTTGCATAATATTTTTTACATCAGAAGCAACTGTATTTTTTGGCGCAGATAATTCGCTGATGGAATATTCAAAAACCGATCCACCGGTAAAATCTATTGCTAAATTTAATTTAAAAACTGCTAAAGAAATTATTCCAGGAATTAAAACTACCGCAGATAATATTAAGTACCAATATTTGTATTTAATGATTTGCATCGTGAACCTTTCCGACATTAAATACTTGCACTAATGTTCTAACTACAAAAATCGAAGTGAAAAGCGAAACTAAAATACCAACTGCAAGTGTTAATGCAAATCCGCGAACGGGTCCAGAACCTAAATAAAATAAAACTCCGCAAGTAATAAGCGAAGAAAAATTAGAATCTTTTATAGAATTCCAAGCGCGATCAAAACCTAATTTGATTGCCAAATTTTTTGGTTTTCCCCACATTAATTCTTCTTTGATACGTTCGAAAATTAAAATATTTGCATCGGTCGCCATTCCAATTGATAAAATAAATCCGGCGATTCCTGGTAAGGTTAAAACAACAGGAATCAATTTAAATAATGCCAATACAATTAGCGAATATAATATTAAAGAAAAGCTAGACAAAAATCCTAAGCGTCCATACATAAAAATCATAAATAATAAAACTAATAAAAGTCCGACAACTCCGGCTAAAAAGCTTTTTTGAACGGATTCGGTTCCTAAAGTTGCAGCCACTGTTTTTTGTTCTAAAATTTCTACCGGAACAGGCAATGCACCTGCACGCAATTGAACACTTAAAGCGTTCGCTGTATTGACATCAAAATTTCCGGTAATGACCGGATCATTTACTAAGCCTTTCGCTAAATCTGGGCTGACAACCGGCATAGAAAGCGGATAAGATCCTTGATCTAAAAACAAAGCTATCGGCTTATTAACATTATTTTTTGCTAAGGCTGAAAACTTATTTCGACCCTCATTAGAAAATTTTAATTGAATCTGTGGAGCTCCTTGTTTTTGTGTTGCAGTAGGACTTTGTGTAAAAACTACATCTGCACCTTTAAGATCGGCGCCAGTAACATTAGTATCGACCCAAGCTGTTGGATCTTGATAGTATTCTTGAAATTTACTTTCACTCCAAGGTTTATTAGGTGCGAGTTGCTTAAATTTGAGCTGGGCGGTTTGCCCAATTAACTGCACAGCAGAATTTACATCGTCAATGCCAGGAATTTCTACGACTATTCGATATTCGTCACCAACTTTTGCCGAAGTAATATAAGGTTCAGAAACGCCAAGTAAATTTACACGACGTGAAATAACTTCTTTTGCAGACTCGAGTGCGTGATCACGATCGGCCGCGGAAATTTTATCCATATTAGCTCTTAATGTAATGCTAATACCACCTTGAAGATCTAAACCTTCTTTTAGTTGAGTCAAATTAACAACATATTTACCGTTAAAAAAAGTTAAGTAATATCCGCCAATCGCTGAATCTATATTTATAAAATTATTTTTAATAGTAATTGGAATTCGAGGGAGCGCCGCCAATAAAGCAAGCGTCGCAATTGCAGAAATTATTCCCAATCTTACGTAAATATTCTTAAGCATAACTAATTAGTGAGTTTAACGAATCAAGGATAATAGTACAAGATCCTTATATCGTGCAGAACTCTTCTTCGTTACCAATGAGCATAGTTCTGCTCTGCGCTAAAACTTTTGAGATAAATGTATCGTTTTTACGTTTTCTAAAAATAAATTCTTCTTCGGGCATAATTGTAAAATTTATTTCACGACTAATACGGGCTTGTTCGTCTTTGACCAGTTTGTCTAAAACTTCGGCATTGGCATTTCCGACTACAAAGAGATCTACATCTAATACAGTCGAAGTTCTGCCTAACAAAAAAGAGCGTGATAGTACAGCATATTTAACATCTCCCAATTCTTTGGCGTGAGAAATTATTTCAGCTCCCAGACCTTCTTCTTTAGCAACCATTGATAAAAGTTCTGGATAATATATGGACGTAGGATTGACGGTATAGTAAATTCGGTTTCCGCTTTGGCGTTTGCGCAATAAACCTAAATTGTTTAAACGTAAAAGCTCTCTGCGAACTGCATTGATTTCAGTTTTAACAGCTCGAACCAAACCTCTCACATGAAATTGAGAGTTTGGGCGGGGCAGCATCAATTTTAAAATTTTGACTCTGACTTCAGAGACAAAAATATCTTTTAGCATAGTTTGTCTTCACTGATACGTTACTTGTGCTACATTGCGATCGGCTACAATGCTTACCCAAAATTTTCCCCGATTAAACTGAATTTCGTTTCCGCTTAAATCATAAAACTTGGTGCGACCATCTCTATCGGCTTTGCTCCATGTGGCTTTTATAACCTTTCCGTCTTCAAAAATCAAGCCTGAGCCACTTCCGACAAGTACATAATCTAATCTATTTTTAGGGTCATTTTGAATGGCAGATTCTTTTGCGAATTGTACAACTACATTTTTAACACTAATTTGCTGTTTTGTCTCGTTATCTAAATGTGGAATAGGTTTGCCGGCTGAATCAAATCCGACACTTCTTTTATAAGAATTGTTGTTGGCGTCGTAGTCCCAAACCGCTGAATAATCTCCTTTAGCCCAAAAATCTATTTCTAGATGCGTTGCCGCAGGCTGTGTTGAATAAGTTGTGGTGTCGTCTTTAAATTTCCACGAATCAAATGAATGATTTCCTTGCCAACCCAACTTATCGCCTAAAGTTCGCAAATCGAGTCCGTTTACATAGGCTGTATGTTCAGTAGCAACATTTCGAGTTGTATCACGGGTAAAATCGGCACCTCCAACAAATAAACTGCGAATTGGCCAAGTCGCAATAGCTTCTTGAGCCTGTGGAGAATATCCAATATGCATAAGCATGGCATCACCTAACTCTTTTACTAAAACTAAATAATATTCACG
>DATIHK010000087.1:0-2689 GCA_035480775.1 Saccharimonadales bacterium (SeqCode)
GAAAAGATAGACTACTAGAGTAAAATGTACTTATTAATTAGTTAAAGGATTTTTATGATAATGATTTTGTTAGGAATTTTAGTATTAGCACTTATTTATATCGTAAGTATTTATAACTCTCTCGCAACTTTAAAAGTAAAAGTTAAAGAAGCTTGGAGTGAAATCGATGTTCAATTAAAAAGACGAACTGATCTTATTCCTAATTTAGTCGAAACAGTCAAAGGTTATGCTGCTCATGAAAAGGAAGTGTTTGAAAAAGTCACCGAAGCCAGATCCGCCTTAATGACCGCCGGAAATGCTCAGCAAGCAGCTCAAGCTGAAAATCAGTTGACTGGAGCTTTAAAAAGTTTATTCGCAGTAGCCGAAGCTTATCCTGAATTAAAAGCCAGTGAAAATTTTAAGCAATTGCAATCAGACTTAACTGATACAGAAGACAAAATCTCGTATTCAAGACAGTTTTATAACACCATGGTGCGTGACTATAATTCAAAAATTGTTATGTTCCCGGGAAATCTAATTGCAGGAATGCTGGGATTTACTCCAGAGCAATTCTTTGAAGCTGCTCCAGCAGATCAACAACCGGTAAAAGTTCAGTTTTAATATTTAAACTGCAGCAAAACTCATATGGCAAATATTTATACTGATATCGATCAGAATAAGCGAAATACTGTTCTTATTGTGGCGGCGTTTATAGCTGTGATCTCCTTTATTGGCTGGTTCTTTGGATATTTTTTTGTAGGAGATGGTTACACATTTTTAGGACTCGCTTTAATAATTTCTGGAATCACAAGTTTAATAAGTTACTACAATTCCGACAAAATAGTTTTAGCAATTTCTAATGCTCACCCCATAGACGAAGCAAGCAATCAATATTTGTATCACCTGGTGCAAAATCTTTGCTTAGGCGCGGGACTTCCAATTCCAAAAATTTATATTATCGACGATCAAGCCATGAATGCCTTTGCCACCGGGCGTGATCCGCAACACGCGTCAATTTGTTTTACAAGTGGAATTGTTCAAGGTCTAGACAAATTAGAACTCGAAGGAGTCGCCGCACACGAACTTTCGCACATAGGCAATTACGACACTCGCTTAATGTGTATAGTCAGTGTTTTAGTCGGAATGGTTTCACTTTTAGGCCACTGGTTTACTCGGGGAATTTTTTGGGGTGGAGGAAGAAGACGCGGTAGTGGTGACAGCGAACTCGGTGGAATTTTTATGCTGATTGGATTAATTTTTGTGATTTTAAGCCCGATTATTGCTACTTTAATTCAATTAGCCATCAGCCGAAATCGCGAATATTTAGCCGACGCTTCGGGAGCGCTTTTAACGAGATATCCCAAAGCATTAGCCAGTGCTTTAGAAAAAATTTCGCAAGATCCAAATATTTTACGCGAAGCCAATGGAGCTACAGCCCATTTATATATTTCAAATCCGTTTAAAAGTGGTGAAGATGGAAATTTTTTCGCCAATTTGTTCTCTACTCATCCTCCTGTACAAGATCGCATCAAGCGTTTATTATCCATGTAATGATAACTAAAGAACAAGTTATAAAAATATCTGAATTAGTAAAGATTACATTAACCGATGCAGAAGTGGAAAAACTTACGACTATGTTTTCTGATACCCTTACAAATATCGACATCTTAAAAGAGCTCGACACTTCTAATGTTGCGGAAACTTATCAGGTCACAGGGTTAACTAATGTTTTTCAAACCTCTGCCAATAAAGCAACTCTACCAAAAGAAGAAGCTTTAAAAAACGCGCACGAAGTTATTCGCGGATTAATTGCCACCAAAGGAGTTTTTGACCGTGAGTGATTTAAACAAACTTTCGATTTATCAAGCTTTAGATGGTTTGAAAAAAAACGAATTTACCGCGACTGAATTAACTCAAGCTTGTTTGGATGCCATCGATAAACAAGATCCGCAAATAAAATCCTACTTATTAGTAAACAAAGAACAGGCTTTAGCTCAAGCCAAAAAAGCCGACGAGTTAATTGCTGCTCAATGCGGAAAAGCTTTTTACTCAAAACCACTTTTAGGAATCCCCTACGCTTGCAAAGATAATTTTAATACATATGGAATTGAAACCACTGCGTCTTCAAATGTTTTAAAAGGATATATTCCTCCTTACGAATCCACAGTTACCAAAAAACTGGCTGATGCTGGAGCAGTATTACTCGGTAAAACAAATATGGATGCGTTCGCCCACGGCTCTTCGACAGAAACTTCTGATTTTGGACCAACCCATAATCCTCACGATTTAAAAAAATCACCTGGCGGATCCTCAGGTGGATCTTCAGCAGCTGTCGCTGCCGATATGTGCATTTTTGCGATGGGAAGTGAAACCGCCGGAAGTGTTCGCGGCCCCGCAGCTTGGTGTGGAGTCGTCGGATTAAAACCAACATACGGCCGTGTTAGCCGCTACGGAGTTATTGCTATGGCTTCATCAACAGATTCTCCGGGCCCAATAACCAAAACAGTCGAAGATGCAGCGCTAATTTTGCAAATCATCGCCGGAAAAGATGCGTTTGATGCAACATCTTCTCCAAAGCCTGTTGAAAATTATTTGCCAATAAAAACTGATTTAAAAGGAATCAAAATTGGAAAGCCAAAATCATATTTTGAAATCGATCTCGAACCCGGCGTAAAAGAACAAGTAGAAAAAGCCGTTGCTAAATTTAAAG
>DATIHK010000088.1:0-12142 GCA_035480775.1 Saccharimonadales bacterium (SeqCode)
TTAAAGTAGCCAATTTTATATTGTTGTATCCACTTATCGACTTCTTTTTGTACTTTTTTCATAGCCAAAGTATACTACGTATGTTAAACATGCTGCCTTTAATAAAAATTTAATTAATGTCTGTTACTGTAAGTTATGAAAAGAATTCCACTTCCACTTTTAATTATTGTAATAGCAGTATTGATAATTTCTGTGGAAATTGTTATTACTTCTGCGAATTCCCAGCCTTTGCCAGACTTTCATTCAACTTCCAGAACTAAAACATCCAATTGCCATGTATATGGAGCTTTACCAGATAAAGAATGTACCCCAGGAGCTGTGTTTCCCAATATCACGCCTGAAATAATTTGCGTTTCAGGTTACACCACCAAAGTCAGAAATGTTCCGACCAGTGAAAAGAATGCTGTCTTTGCTGAATATGGAATAACTTCACATAAAACAGGCGAATACGAAGTAGATCATTTTATTAGTTTAGAGCTTGGTGGTTCTAATGATATTTCAAATTTATTTCCAGAAGCTGCCGAACCTAAACCCGGATTTCACCAAAAAGATGTTATCGAAAATTATTTACATGCTCAAGTTTGTAACCACAAAATGACATTGGCGCAAGCGCAACAAGCTGTTTCATGGGATTGGTTAAAAACTTATGATCGACTACAACCTGGAAATCCTTTAAATGATATCTTCACGTTTCTTGGGCTAAAACTACAACCATGATTGCAATTTACAGTGTAGTGAATTAGAATCGGATTAATCGGTTCGCATTAGCCATAGGGAGGATTCATGTTACATACAATTTTGTGGCCGCTGCAGATGTACCGCAATGGTTATCTCTGGTACGTTGGTCTTAAGAGTACTCGCCCTCCGCAAGGCTTAGGAATGACCAGAATTCGCTTTGTTGTTGGGCTGTGCCTCGGCCTCATCGCCGGCTATTTGCTGGGAACTCCCGTCGCTTGTGTCGTGGTTCTCTTCCTCATTTATCTCCAAGGTTTTGTTATTGCAGCAGCTTACGACCATGAAGTCAGTGAACTGCTTGATTGGGGCTATATGTGTGGAAGTGGAGTCTTTGCTGGTGTCTTGCTCGAACTGTTCTACGATTTCTTCCTTCGGCGCTAAAGATCTATAGATCAATTTGATACATTTGGCGCAGACTTGTTGCCGGTCTAAAAACTTGGACCGGCATTTTTTATTTTGCTTATATTATAATAACTTATGAAGAATTCTAAATATTACAAGATCTTAAAACACTTTAAAGATAATGACGCCATAATCTATAACTATATGCAAAATTTAGATTTTGTAGAATGGATGAAACCCATTCATACACAGAAAAGCAAAGGATATTTTGCGGCGCTTTGTCGTGCAATAGCTGGTCAACAACTTTCTGGCAAAGCTGCCAACGCGATTTATTTACGATTCGAAAAGTTGTTAAAAGACAATGTAACTGCAGACCGCATTTTAAAATTAACCGATCAACAATTGCGAGATGTTGGAATGTCTTGGGCTAAAGTTAGATCTATAAAAGACCTCGCTCAACGAGTAAAAAACAAAGAGCTAAATCTAGACCAAATTGATTCTCAGAACGATGTTGAGGTAGTAACTACACTAACTATGGTAAAAGGAATTGGCCCTTGGACTGCAGAAATGTTTTTGATGTTTACTCTTAATCGAGAAAATGTTTTTTCGTTTAAAGACTTGGGGTTAAAAAAAGGAATCGAAAAAGTTTATAAAACAAAAGATCCGTCTATAAAAAAGATAGAAAAAATTATCAAAAAATGGGAACCATACAAAAGTTTTGGTTCAATTGCACTTTGGAATAGCTTAGAAAGCCAAGACTAACAAACTAACAAAAAGTCTAGCTACCGAAAGTAAAGGCATTCAAGCTAACATTAGCTGGAAATGTCAGTTCTAGTTCTAAATTGCTTTGAAATTCTGGAAGCTTAACTAGCCTATACAGTCTAGCGTCTTTGACTTTCACAACTCCAAATTTATCTACATCGTCTCCCCCATAACCAAGAAGTGCTACTGATTTACCATTAACTTTTACACTTACATCTGATTCTGTTGGAGCTGACATAACCAAATAAACTTCTTTAGCCGAAAAGTTAAGTTTCAAAACGCAATTGTTTTCTTTAGCTATCAAATCCATTGCATGATCTTGCCATTGACCCGACAAAGCCCAATAATCAGCTTGTAAATTTTGTGGAAAAGTATACGAGGCTACTTTATCTTTTTGCAACAAATCTGGACTTGCAAAATTTTGCATTCGCTCGTAGCCCAAATAAGTTTCGGGAGTTTGATCGGGTTGCATCGCTGGTCCGGCATCGCTGGTAGTAATTGGCGTATTTACAGTTGTTCCACCCTCGGCTAACAAAAACTGAATTACGCGTTCATTGGTTGCGTCATCGCCTTCACCGAAGTGTACATGGCGAACCAAACCATTTTTGTCTATAAAATATTTTGCTGGCCAGTACTGATTGTTATAAGCATTCCAAGTGGCGAAGTCATTATCCATTCCAACCGGGTATTCAATTTTGTAGTCTTTAATTGCTTTTTCGACATTGGGAATTTCGCGTTCAAAGGCAAATTCTGGCGAATGAATTCCTATTATAACTAAGCCTTTATCTTTATACTTTGCATACCAGTCATTTAAATATGGAATTGTTCTGATGCAATTTATACAAGAATATGTCCAAAAATCTATGATAACAACTTTACCTTTTAAGTCAGCCAGTTTTTCTCCACTCGAATTTATCCAGTGATTGATTCCGGTTATTTCGGGTGCAACAACCGGTTTTTCGACATTTAACAACTGCTGAGTAGGGATAGATATTTTATTTACAGCTGGAGCGTTTTGCAATAAAGCTAATTCAATTTTAGTAACATCTAGAAAACCTGAATTTAAAAGCGCCTTTTCGATCGTGCGATCTACTCCTGAAATTACTGCAAGTCCTACAATAACCAGCGCTACTCCTAAAACTCTTTTAAACCAGCCATGTGGGTTAGCTGCCCACTTTAGATTTGTGATTATACGTTGCCCATAGACAGCTATTAAAAGCATTATCAATCCTAATCCGAGAGAGTAAGTTACTAGATAAATAAATCCAGCCCAAAAATTTTGAGGTAATACTGTTGCTAAGATTAAGGCATATGTTGGGCTGCAGCTGGCAAAAACCGGGCCTAAAGACATTCCAACTAAAATCGTTCCGATTAAGCCTTTTTTCTCGGAGGATTTGTTTAGCAGATCGTCAGACCTAGCCGATAAATTAAGTTTTAAAGAAATCTTGTCCCAAATTTCTGGAAAAAGTGTGATGAGTCCAAAAGCCAAAATAATTCCACCCGAAACTGTTGTCCAAAACATAGGTGGAACTCTCACGAAGAATGTACTGACTTTTAAAATTAAAGTAAAAAGTATTACCGAAAACGCTAATGAAGCCGTAATAATTATCGGAGTTTTTTTGTCTTTAGCTCCAACTGATCCACCTATAATTACAGGTAATAATGGTAAAACGCAGGGAGCAAGAGCGGTTAAAATTCCGGCTATAAAAGACAGTACTAATAGTTGCATATACAAAATTCTACCACGCAAATGTTATACTCGATTGGTGACCAAAAGGCCTGACTCTTTTTCTGCATTAATCACCGTATATATAACTGCTTTTCTTGATTTACTAGGTGTTGGAATTGTTGTTCCTGTTCTGGCCCCTTTATTTTTAGACCTTCATAACGGTCTTTTTCCGGCTAGTTTTAGTTTTCACGAACGCAGTATAACTTTAGGAATTTTAATCGCTGCTTATCCATTTGCTCAATTTTTTGGTGCGCCTTTTTTTGGAGCGCTTTCTGACAGATGGGGGCGAAAAAAAGTTTTGGTTTTATCTTTGTGCGGAACAACTCTGGGATATTTACTTTTTGGCTCAGGTATTTTAATGAAAAATTTATGGGTATTATTTATTAGTCGTTTAATCGACGGTTTTACTGGTGGTTCTACTTCAACTGTAAATTCAACAATTGCCGATGTAAGTGATGAAACTACTAGACCGCGAAATTTTGGTTTGGTTGGCATGATGTTTGGACTAGGTTTTATTTTAGGTCCATTTATTGGCGGAGTTTTATCAGATTCACACATCGTTTGGTGGTTTGGCTATGTAGTTCCTTTTTGGTTTTGTGCCTTGTTGTCTTTTATAAATGTTATATCGGTTTCGCTCTTCTTTAAAGAAACTTTGCACCATAAAGTTGATTCCAAATTAACTTTGTTTTCGGGAATCACCAATTTACAAAACGCCTTTAAACTTCAAAATTTAAGAACAATATTTTTGGTAATATTTTTATCTTATTTTGGATTTAATTTATTTGTGCAATTCTTTCCTGTTTATTTAATTAGAAAGTTTGAACTAAATCAATCCGAAATCGGATTTTTATTTGCTTACGTCGGAATTTGGATTGCTATTACTCAAGGCGGAATTATTAGAATTGTTTCCAAAAAATTTACTCCGCAAAAAATATTGCCGATAACGCTTTTGGGACTCGCAATTAGTTTTATAGTTTTACTTTTTCCGAGTCGCCGACTTGATTTGTATATCATATTGCCGTTAATAGCGGTTTTTCAGGGATTGATTCAACCAATGTCTACGTCTATGCTGTCTGGTATGGCTGACGAAAAATCTCAAGGCGAAGTTATGGGAGTTAATCAATCTATTCAAGCAATTGGGTTTATGATTCCACCTATTATCGATGGATTTTTAACTTCACTTAATATTGCTTTTCCGATTATTGCCGGAAGTATATGCACTTTATTAGCTTGGCTGGTGTTTGATTTCTTTTTTAATGCACATCGTTGGGGAAAGTTTAAAGAAGTTTAAAGAAGTTAAAGTCCCATTAAATCAGAATTTTGTTGCATCGCAGTTAAAGCAATTTCTACAAATTTATCTACTGGAATATTTAATTTAGTTTCGCATTGGGCAATTTGTTCACGATTAACTGCGCGGGCAAATTCTTTTTGTCTGAATTTTTTATTTACGCTTGCTACTTCTACTGCGGCGAGTTTTTTTTCTGGGCGAACTAGTGTTACGGCTACAATAAATCCTGTTAGTTCGTCGCAGCATTCTAGAGACCACTCTAAAAGCGTTTCAGGCTCGCGTAAATGCGTATGTGGATTATTGTGAGATCTGAAAACATCAATCATTTCTTGTGGAGCATCATAAGCTTCAAGCCATTCCATCAATAAAATTGTATGTTTTTCAGGAGTTGGAGTCGTAATTTCCCAATCAGAGTCGTGCAAGATACCGATGATTTCCCATTGATCGGCAGTAAGTGAACCAGTTTCGCGACCTTCGACTTTGTAATAATCGTGCAACGCACGCAAAACTTTCCCCACGGCGTAGCAATGTCGACGCAAATTTTGGTTTTGCATATTTTTGTGAAGGAGCTCTTTGGCTGACTCTACTGTTAATTGAAGTTTTTCCATATTTTGGTATAAGTAAGATAACTTATCGGATCAAAGTTGGCAATGCAGAGGAGAAACCATGACCCAATTGCCGCTTGCTTTGCGGAATCGCATTGGGAAAGCTTACTGGAACAAACCGCTTCTTACAGAACCTGTGGTGGGCTCTGCCACGGTGTTGATTGAAGGCAAGCCAGTATTGTCCACCAGCAATCATGTCGTAGATGAAGTAGTAGATGTGCACACTGATGTTCAAGGAGTTGTCTGGCTAAAACTCGAATTGCTTGGGCATTCCGAATGGTCTGGTTGGGCACCTCTCAATCACTTTCTGGCCGGACCTTGTTACGGTGATTTGCGGAGCAAGTTTCCGGGTAAACTTCCCGCCGTGGGAAGTTGGGCTTAAAAGGATTAGACATGACAAAACCAATTCCAGCGGTTCTACTTGTACGTAAGCGCATAATTGGGTATCCGTTGCGAGTCTCTCCTGGAGCCGATGCCAAGTTTGTAGCCTATCTACCAAAATCATTAGGGGAATTTAATTACGATAAACGGGTTTTGCGGGTTAGACTTCCCATTAACAAGCAGGAAGTTTTGGAGGCTACGAAAGATGCCAAAGGGGCTTGGTGGATACATCTGAAAACAAAACGAGGTGAAGGATGGCTTCCATTAGCGGCGTGCACTGCTGGAGTTTATTATCCGCAACTGCAAGAACGCTTTCCTGAATTGCCAAACGTAACTTCTTGGCCAACTCTTCAAAAAGAGCTCATGTCTAAGTGGTAATGATTTTGCAAATGTAAGGAAACAGGCGAGTTGCTCATTTATCTGTGGGCGACTCGCTTTTTTAAAGGATTAGCTTAATTTCTTCTACTACTCCACCATTAAATTTTTGAATATAGAATGCACCTAACTCAACAGCTTTTTTAACATCTTCCGGATCAATTCCAGGGCCCCCGTCGGCAAATAGAATGATATCTTTAGTTTCTTCGGTTATCTTTGTTTCATTAATATCGCGATAATTTAAATCTAATGTAATTAATTTTTCTGTATCAGAGTAAACTAATTCTCCTTCTTCGGTAAAAGTTGGTTCTGCATCACCTAGCAGGTGCATTTTTTCACCTTTTTGTGAAAACCTTAAGGTAACGGGTTCCGAAATCTTATCAAAGTCAAAACCACCTAATCCAATTCCATTTTTTAAAACGGCTATATTATATGCATCAACTGCGGTATTTATCTTGTATAAATCTTTGCCTTGAACAATTCGGCGCATTAATGCTTCTGGTGAAGGTCTTTTGGAATGGAAATCTACTTTGGTTTGCTTAAGCATTTGACGATAAGAATTAATTGCAGACATTTCTGTAATTTGTTCGACAGTTAAATTCTTTTTTTCTTCGACTATTTCTTTTTTTTCAATTTCTAATTCCTCGTTCGCTTTGTGAATTTTAACTCCTTTAATTATGGTGTAGGCAAAACTTATTCCTGGAAACATAGCTTTTACTTCTGGAGCAATTGAGTATTCGCCAGAATTCGAAACAGACTTTTTCTCGTTTTTGGGTTCGGGATTTTTTACGTTGTAAATGTCTTTTGTATTTTCATCCATCTCAAACTTTAATTGTGGAAAAGGGACGCCTTCGCGAGCTGGAACATCTTCGAGATACCAAAAAACTCGCTCGCTATGACCGTAGCCAAAGGTTGGGGGCATTCCATATTCGAGCATTTCGACATAGTCTATATCGAGCCATTGAGCTTCGGCATCACCGGAGTCTCGCATATTTTGCTGTTCTCTAAATCTTGCCAATTGGTCTTGCGGATCATTAATTTCTGACCAGCCATTACCCAGTTCAGTTCCGGCGATAATAGGCTGGAAGCGCTCGGTAATACTTGGATCATCAGCTTTGGCTTTTGCCAGTGGTGAAATATATTTTGGATGATTGATCAAAAACGCTGGTCCGGCAATATCTTTGCGGATAGTTTTCCATAAATAATCAACTCCACGTGGAACATTTACAGCTTCTTTAGGATTGAGCCCTTTTTTGTCAAAAAGTGCTTTAATTTCTTCGGTGGTGACTTTGTGAATATCAATTCCAAATTTTTCGTGCATTATTTTTGCGAAATCTATAATTTCCCAACCTTTTGAAAAGTCGACGTCAAAGCCGCGAATTTTAAATTGCATCTTGCCTGCGTAAACTGTTTTTAAAATATGGTCAAAAAGTTTTTTAATAACTTCCATGCCTTCTTTCCAGTCGGCGTAAGCCCAATAAAATTCCATAGCCATATGTTCTGGAAGATGTTCGTCAGATAATCCTTCATTTCTAAAGCGGGGTCCGATTTCGAAAACTCGTGGGTAGCCTCCACCAATTAATCTTTTTAAATATAGTTCTTGAGAAATTCGTAAATAAAAATCTTGATCAATAGCGTCCATATGGGTAACAAATGGATTGGCATCGGCTCCGCCGGGAATCATTTCGAGCACCGGAATATTCATTTCTAAAAATCCATAACTCTTGAAAAATTCGCGGTGAGCATCCCAAAACTTAGCTCGGCGAATAAAGCGCTGATAAACATCTTCGTTAATATTGGTGTCTAGATAGCGTCTACGTAGTCGGGTTTCTTTATCTTTTAATCCGTCCCATTGATCAGGCATTGGACGCAAAGACTTAGTCAAAAGTCTTAAAGTCGCAAGTTCTACAGACATTTCTCCGCTTTGTGTTTTAGTAACCGTTCCTTTGCCTTCTATAAAATCTCCGGTATCTAGCAAATGCAAGTCTGCAAAATTTAATTCACTGTTTTTATAATTGGCATTCTGTAGCTCTTCTTCTTTAATATATAGTTGGACTTTTGCAGAATCGTCTTTTACATCAATAAAAGTTAATTTTCCATGAGTACGAATCGAAAGAATTCGACCCGCAACTACAACTTCTTTGTCTTGCAGCTCGTCAAACTTTTCAACCACTTCAATATTTTGAGTATTTCTGTTGGATTTTGCCGGGTACGCATCTACACCCAGTTTTTTTAATTGAGCTAATTTGTCGAGTCTAACTCCTCGTAGTTCTTTTAATGTAGACATGAAGTTATTAAAGCATTCACGCGGCAGAAGTACAATAGCACTGCGTTTTATTCGATGCTTAATATTTTATATTTAAGTCTTCCAACTGGAACTTCGACTTCTATAATTTCTCCGACTTTTTTGCCTAGTAAAGCTGCTCCAAGAGGTGATTCGTGTGAGATCTTTTTTTGCATGGGGTTAGCTTCGGGAGCTCCTACGATATAAAAGATTTCTTTATCTCCATCAATATGAACTGTTACTTTAGATCCAACGTACACCTCGTCTTTTTTAGCTGTTTTTACATCTGAGACTTTTGCAGTTTTAACAATTTCTTCGAGCTCAGAAATACGACCTTCTACGAAAGCCTGTTCTTGTCGAGCTGCATCATATTCTGCGTTTTCTGAAATATCACCGTTTTCGCGGGCAACTTTAATGCGTTGCGCAATTTCAGGGCGCTTTATATCAATAAGCTCTTTAAGTTCTTTTTTTAGTTTTTCTAGTCCGTCTTTTGTGACGAATTGTGACTCTGCATGGTTTTGCATAATTATCCTTAATCCTTTCAAAAAAAATACCCCAAAAATCTATATTTGGGGAATCAATACACGTTGCATACGTTAACATTTTGTTACCCCATTGTCAAATTGGAGATCATTGCAAATGTTGCTCTGACAATAAATAACCGTCTTATAGAGGTGTTCGTCTATATATTGTATTTCGGCTTGCTAGAGCTTGAAATTACGCCATCAGGAATATTTTCTAAGTGCAAAATATAAGCTTATAGTAAAGATTTTTAGGTTGCATAAATCACCTTGTAAAATTGTGCTAAAATGCAGAAATGAAATCTCTCCATCCAAAAATAACCACGTGGAACTTGACACCGCTTTTCAAATCAGACACCGATAAAAATATTTCACTAGAAAGAACTAAGCTTCTTAAAGAAAGTTATAAGTTCATCAATAAATACAAAGATCGTACTGACTATTTAAGCGATCCAAAAATTTTGCTAGAAGCTCTAAACGATTTTGAAGAATGGAGTCGTAAATACGGAGTTGCAGGTAAAGAAGGTTTTTATTTACAGTTAAGAACAGCGCAAGACCAATCAGATACTAAATTAAAAGCTAATCTTAATAAACTTCAAGATTTGGCAATGAAAATAAGTAATGACGCCCAATTCTTTACCCACAGATTGGCTAAAGTTGATATAAAAACGCAAAAAAAGTTTCTAGCTGATCCAATCCTTGCAAAATATCATCATTTTTTAGAAAAAGCCTTTGAACAAGCCAAATATATTTTAACTGAGCCGGAAGAAAAGATTTTAACCTTGATGTCGCCTATGGCTATGTCTAATTGGACTAGTATGACCAGCGAATTTATCTCAAAAGAATCTGCAGTTGTTCTTGGCGAAGACGGAAAGAAACGAGAGCTACCGATTGCTGCACTAGGTCAACTTTTTATGAGTCAAAACAAAAAGGTTCGAGATTCTGCTTTTAATGCTGTTAATTCAATAATATTAAAACATAGTGATGTTGCCGAACATGAAATGAATTCTATTTTGGCAACCAAAAAAACCGAAGACGAACTCCGTGGATTTGCTCGTCCAGAATTAGAACGTCATTTGGCTGATGATATTTCAACAGATGTTGTAGATACAATGATTAACTCTGTCCAAAAGCGTTTTGATATTTCGCAAAGATTTTACAAACTTAAAGCACGTTTACATAAACTTCCAAAACTTCAGTATCACGAGCGCAATATTGAATACGGAAAATTCAATAAAAAATATTCATATGAAGATTCGATAAATTTGGTCCACAAAGTATTTGCTGATCTAGATCCAAAATTTGCAGAGATTGTAGAGTCTTTTGTTAATAATGGCCAACTTGATGTCTATCCACGAAAAAATAAAAGCGGCGGCGGATTTTGTGCACACGATATGAGTACCCTTCCGATTTATATTTTGTTGAATCATCAAGATAAACTTCAAGATGTTTTAACCATTGCTCACGAATTTGGTCATGCCATCAATAACGAGCTAATGAAAAAACAAAGTGAATTATATTTTCACTCTACACTTTCTACTGCAGAAGTCGCCAGTACTTTTATGGAAGACTTTGTTTTCGAAGAAATTTTAAAAGGTGTAAACGATGAGGAACGTTTAGCAATTTTAGTCTTGAGAATGAGTGATCGAGTCAATGCTATTCAAAGACAAGTTTCAGGATATTTATTCGAACAAGAACTTCACAAAACTTTTAGAGAAAAAGGTTATTTATCAAAGCAAGAAATAGGAAAGATATTTAAGAAAAATATGTTAGCTTCAAGTGGTTCTACTGTCGAAATGCAAGAAGGAACTGAAAACTGGTGGGTACATTGGCATCACTTTAGAATGTTCTTTTATGTCTATTCTTACGCTAGTGGATTATTAATTTCAATGGCATTACAAAATTCGGTTAGACAAGACAAAAATTTTATTTCAAAAGTAAAAAACTTTTTGTCTGCCGGAGCATCAGACTCACCAGTAAATATTTTTGCGAAACTGGGAGTAGACATTAAAGATCCAGAATTTTGGAATAAAGGACTTGATGAAGAAGAGCTCTTACTAGACGAAATTGAAACACTCGCCAAAAAGCTTGGTAAATACTATACTTAACTTAATGGAAACATTTATTCCGAATCAAAAATCTAATAGTCTTGGTGGTAAGTCTGGTCTAGTTAAAATTGTAGTAGGTGGAGTGATTTTGGCAGCTTTAATATTTGCTGCAGTTTGGTTTTTAGTCTTGCACAAGACAACGACTGAACTTTTTAAACCAATTGCCGAAGAATCATCGTCAAGTTTCTTAAAAAAAACAACAGTTCAAAACCCCATAACTGGCGAGATGGTAGCTGATGCTCTAGCTACTTCTTGGGTGAATGCCAGACCTCTTGCAACAATGATTGATAATCATGTAGATGCCAGACCTCAATCAGGTTTAATTTATGCAGATGTCGTATACGAAGTAGTAGCCGAAGGTGGAATCACTAGATACATTGCTTTTTTCTTAAGTAATACTCCTACAAAAATCGGGCCGATCAGAAGTACACGCGAATATTATTTAGTTTTAGTAAAAGAGTTGGGTGATGCCATGCTTATGCATATTGGATATTCTCCACAGGCTCAAGAAGCGATTGCGACTTGGCCGATTAGAAGTTTATTTGTTGGAGGTGCCGATTTTACCCGTGATACAACTCGAAATGTTGCTACTGAACATACAGCCTATGTAAACGGACTCGATTTGCGAACTTTAGGCGATAAGTTGGGTTGGCAAGGAAATCATCCGTTTGATTCTTGGAAATTTAAAGACGACGTCACAACTTATTCAGCGCAACCTGCGGCGACGCATCTTGAAATAGATTTTTGGGCGAAAGGAGATTATTCAGCGGTTTGGGATTACGACACCAATAATAATTCTTATAAAAGAAGTGTGGGATTTGATTCAGCCGGCAAATCAATTCCACATTTAGATAACGAGACAAAACAGCAAATTAGTGTTAAAAATGTAGTTGTACAATTCGCGAAAGAATCTGCCATTCAAAATGATCCTAAAAATAGACTTGATTATGTACTTGTAGGAAGTGGCTCAGGCTTGATTTTTGAAGATGGAAAGGTTATAAAAGCCACATGG
>DATIHK010000089.1:0-3585 GCA_035480775.1 Saccharimonadales bacterium (SeqCode)
TTAGCTATAACATCAACAACTTGCAGGTTTTGCATCAATTCTATACTATCGTCGCCAGCTACCCGATTTTTACGCACTAAACCACATTTCTGGCATTTGTGGACTAACATCTCTTCACCATCTGGCTTATAAAGCTTGCCAATTGGGGCCATTAAACCTCCACAAACCGACTTGCGGTCACCTATATCATTGTCGACATGAAGCGAAAATAAACAATACGGACAGTGATTTCGGTTTTTGGTTCCTGGAGCTTGTAGAGACACCTGGCGACCACAATTTTTACAAATAAACATCACTTAGCGCCAATGGTAATCAAAACGTCATAATTCGCGGTTTCGGGCAAATCTTCGGTTACAGTAATAGTATGATCGCTCATATCGGCTTTTAATAAAGGTTCGTATTTTGCTTTAGAAGCTTTAAATTTGAGTAAGGTGGTCGGATGATCTGTTGAACTGGCGTTGCCTATTTCTAGAACATTGTAACCGAGTCCGTCTAATTTTTCTTTTAGTTTACCGGCAATACCCGGAATTCCGGCACCGTTTTCGATGCGAATACTCAAATCACCTTTACTCAACTTTGCTACAGATGGAGAAGATTCAGTACTTTCTGGGGCTTTAGTCGGATTTACACTATCGCTCAAAACTACCGGAGGATTGTTAGTTGCCACTTGCTTAGTTTCAGGTTTTTTTAAATGAGTAAAAAGCAAAAAACCACCACCAACTAGTAAAACTGCAGCAACAACTCCACCGATCGCCACAAGTGATTTTGATTTGTTATCAACGACAGGAAGAGGCAATAAATTCAACAAATTTAACTGAGTAGAAATTAAAGATGGATTAGTGTTTACAACTTCGTTAAACAATAAGTGTAGTTCATAGCCTTTAGAATTTTCGGCTTCTTGCCCAGGAATTTGAACCGGAGTTATTTTATATTGTGCACCTAAATCAAAGTGTTCATATCCTAAAGTATAAATTTCGTTAATCGGAACTTCACGTCGATATATTGAAAGATCATGAACTAAAGTTTGTAATTCGTTAGAAGTAGTTTCTTTAGTATATTCACCAACAAAATAAATTCCATTAAGTTCGCTTAATGCGATGATTTGTTTTCCGCGTTCTAAATCTCCAGCTAATGTTTGAGTTTCTTCAGAAGCAAAAGCAGTATTTCGAACAATAAAAATTGAGGATGCACCTGGATTTTCGTACTTTGGAAGTAGCATCACCCAAGAAACCACACTTTGAACAGGTATATTGGACAAGTTAGATATTTCTAGATATTTATCAATAACATCTTTTTTTATGCCCATAAATTGATAAACAAAAGGTGCAATTTTAATATAAGAAAAATAGAGTTCGTCTAGATTAACGTCTTTTAATTTAGTTTTAATTTCGTTGATGATTTGTTCTTCTAAATCTCCGTCGCGCTTATTAACTAAGATAAATTTTAAAATGATGTTTTCTGGTTCGACTAAAAAATTTAATTTGGCGTCTTTAGATGGAGATAGTTCTTGAACTGCTTGAACAACAGCTTGGGTAAACGTTTTGGAATCTAAAATTGTTGAGTCATTAACAATATCTTTTGAGAGTTCGAGAGTCTTTGTTTTAAACCCCTGAATACCATAAAAGCTGACCTTGAGAATGTTCTCATTTAGTGATACTAGCAGGTTAGACATAAGCTAAATATATCACAATAAATTGCATTTAAGTAGTCTTGAAAACACTCTGCGCAATACCCAAAAGTATAAAACTAGATAGTAAACTTGACCCTCCGTAACTAACCAATGGAAGTGGAATTCCGGTCACCGGCATGACACCTAAATTCATGCCGACATTAATTACAAACTGGCTAAAAAATACCATAAATACACCAATTACTAATAAACTGGCGTACGCATCGGTGGCTTTGTGGGCAATAAATAACAAAATAAGCAAAAGCAAAGTAAATAAAATTACCATCATTGCGATACCAACAAAACCCCATTCCTCTGCAAACGACGCAAAAATAAAGTCAGTCCAGTGTGCGGGCAAAAAATTTAGATGCGATTGTGTCCCATGTCCAAAACCTTTGCCAAATATTCCACCAGAGCCAATAGCTATAATTGACTGAATAACGTTATATCCAGATCCTTTAATATCAAGTGTAGGATTTAAAAAAACTAATATGCGGCGCTTTTGATAATCATGCAACAAATTCCAAATAGGAGTAGAAAAAATTCCAAAAAATAAAAATGCAACTAAAAAGTAAAGTTTATTAACTCCAGCATAAAATAAAATTCCTACCAAAATAGAGAATAAAATTATGGCTGTTCCTAAATCCGGCTGAATTAAAACTAAAACAAAAACTACAAAAAACATCGCGAAAATATACAATGCATCTTTAACATTATCTAAGATTTCGCCTTTGCTGCTTAAAAAACTGGCTAAAAATATAATTAAAGCAACTTTCGCAAATTCGGACGGTTGAATATTTAAAAATCCAAAACTAAGCCAGCGCACGGCTCCTAAATGAATTCCTCCTAAGATAAAAGTGGCGAGGAGCAAAAAAACAATAAGTCCTAAAATATATTTAAAATAATATTTATAAACTGTGTAATCAATAGAAGCTACAACAAAATAAATAATTACCCCAATTACAAAAAACACTAGCTGATTTTTCGCACGATCCGGAGACGTCGATAGCAAAGTAACAAAACCTAAAGAAAATATTAAAATAGGAATAACAAGTAAGAAAAAGTTATGTCTTAATAACTTCATATTTAACTCCGGGTTTCAATGAATCTGCTAAGGTCTTTTGCTTAATTTCGGCTGCAAATTTTTCTACTGCTTTAATGTTTTCGGGTTTGTCCATATAAGTTACATTAACGCGATCGGTTATCGATAAATTATATTCTTTGCGCAAATCTTGAATTGAACGAATCATTTCTCTGGCAACTCCTTCGAGTTTGAGTTCTTCAGAAATTGTTTTTTCTAGCCAAACAGGTTCTGAGAAAACAAAATTAGAAATAGACTTTTCATCAGGCCTTCCTTTTAAAACTTGCTTGATATTAACTTCTTCGATAATTAGCTCGTTGCTATAAGGAATATCTTCTAACTCGATAAACAATCTGTTAAGCGGTTGGCGAACTTTTAAGCCATTTTCAACGCGCAACGAAAGTGCAGCTGAGACAATTTTTCGAGTATTTGCCATAGTTTCTAATAATTCGGCATCTTCTTTGGTTAGCTCGCGGGCTTCAGGATACAAATCTAGATGTACCGATTCGAGTCCTGTTAATTCTCGCAAATTTAAGACTTCATACATTTTTTCAGACAAAAATGGCATCATTGGTGCTGCTAGTTTTGTTATTTGGCTTAAGGTATAGTACAAAGTTTGCAAAGAAGCCAAATCGCCATTTTTTATTCGATCTCGGGAGCGTCTTATATACCACGTTGAAAGGTCTGTAATCAACGGAGCTAGTTCATTTGTAGCTTCCATGATTGAGTAGGTGTCTAGTTTAGATGTCATCACATTAATAGAACTTTGCAAACGAGCTAGCATCCATTTGTCTAATATATTTTGTGACTGTGGAATTTCTTGGCTCGGTTTAAG
>DATIHK010000090.1:0-17219 GCA_035480775.1 Saccharimonadales bacterium (SeqCode)
GATAGACCTAAAATGGTTCGATTGGAATAAACCACCCAAACCCTTATTTTTATGCGTTAAAAATTTTCGAAAACAAAAAATTAATCTCTTTAAATAAAAAAACGGAGTGGAAACAGATTCATTTCCACTCCGTAACTTTATCTTAAGAAATTTAAGACATAAATTTTTTCTTTAGTTTGTCAGACACTACAAACGAAGCAAATGTCACTACCAGAGTAACGAACCAAGCTACGAGTACCATTAAACCCAATTTCATAATTCGCTCTTCAACCAACATTAGTGAGCGTCCGGCTAAAACAAAACCTGTTTGACCATTGGCTGTGTATTTTGAAACTACGACTGCGCTTCGAACACCTTTCATTGGTTGCCAAGTGAATGATTTATCTCCGCCTTTGCTGACGGCATCGAAAACTCCAGATGGAAGTGCAGGAACTTGTCCATTAACTTCGCCAGCTGATGCCACTACTTTTCCGGTGTTGTTGTAAACAATAATGTATGGAGAGGTGTTTTTTGAAAAATCCACTTTATTTTCGTTAACCAAAGCTTCAGGAGGATTACCTTGCATCAAAATGTCTTTAACATTTTGTACAATTTGCACCTGAGGATCATTAGCGGACTGTCTGTAAACTTGTTGACCAGTAGCAAAAATAATTACGGATAGAAGTGTAATCGCAACTGCAGATGGAATGAAACGCAACTTAAGTATTAATAACGGTTTAAATTTTTTAATCATGCAAAAAGTATAACAAGTTTTATTTTATGTGCATAGTTAAAAATAAAAAAAGCACTTCGCCGAAAAATTTCTCGACGGAGCGCTTTGTGTAAATCAGATTCGATTGAATCTAGGGAAATTCGACGTTAGCTTTATCTATCGCCTTTTGCAAATCTCCTGGTGAAATAACCCAAAAGTTTTGACCTTTAATTTCCCGGGTCTTTCTGTCTTTAATCACAACATAGAAAAGCCCTTTAATGCTGGTTGGATAGCAAAGGCTCAATGCCAGCAGTGACTTAAGAACTCGCACGTCTTTAAAGTTAACACCAATGGCACTCTCTATACTTTCCTTGGCGTGTTCCAATCCGTGCAAATTTTGTGTGGAGTTGGGATCAAGCTTGATAATAAAATTGATCAGCTTTTGCCACTCCAGATATAAATGCGAATCTCCATCTTGGAGGTTATACAATAGCACCAATATCGTAGAAGTTGACATTCTCGCTATTTTTTCTTTTGCTCAGCAATTGTCTCTTCAAGTGCTTTTTGGCTGTTGATCGTAATATACCGCGAATATTCTTTTTGATTAACATCAGTCACCACAACATAGAACACATTGGGAATTCCAGTTGGGTGATAGTGATGCAAATTGGGATGAACTCGCACAACAAGCTCGCGGGCTGTGGCCATGTCAGTTTCAAGTATTTTTATTACTTCTTCTCGATTGCTAATAAGCAAATAGCTGGAAAACTGGGTTCCAATCTTACGCATCAGTAAGATGTCTTTTAGTGAAATCCACCGAGCACTGTTGAGGCTATCGTCTTTAATCTTTTGTTGAATAGCTCTCAGAATTTGTTGCACAGGCATTTTGCCCTCCTAGATAAGTACTTGGCTGTGGTTGAGTAAGTCTCGATGATTATAATAAATTATAGCGCTAAATTCAAGCTATAGGTTCTTATACGTACCGCGGATTTTTTGAGGCATATTTTACATTACGTTTAGTAAACGGTATAACTTAACAAATCCACAATCTTAATGGTAGGAGGCTAAAGTGTCATTTTCTGAAAAAGTCCAACTTGAAGTTTACGATCTTTTGGAAACCGACAGCAAATCTAGAAACGTTTATTTGAAACATGCGTTAAACGTTGCTGCGACAATCGAACGTCGTAAGTTGATTAGTAGGCGCTTTCCGGTAAAAAAGGCATCTGGTGGATTTCGTTACATCACTAATGCCACCGATTTGCTGAGGTTTCTTCAATACAGAGTTCGAGAATTGATGGTCGAAAAACTTCCAAAGACAATGGATATGAATGAAACTGGAAAGGGGGTGTCCGGAGCCGTATCTCCACATAAGAATGCCAAGTTCGCACTTGCGATAGACATTAAAGGGGCTTACGACCATGTAGTTTCTTGGCGTATCAAAAAAGCTTTTAGATTGTACCTTCGCAATGACAATATTTCTGATGAAGCTCTGGATTTTTTATGCTACTTGATAACGTATCCTATTAATGGAGTTGATGTAGCGTGTCAGGGATTTGTTTCAAGTCAAACAGCTTTTAATTTGCAAATGTATGGTGCCGATCAATTGCTGAAAGTCGCACTTTGGCATTTAGGTTTACACAAGATTACGTATGTCAGATATGCGGATAACTTAATCTGGTCGTCGAAGCACCGTTTTGATCACAAGCAATTGTTCAAATCTGCCCAAGCAATTTTAGGTGGAGCTGGCTTTACTGTAGGTTCGTCGGAATATTATGATAGGTACCCAATAAGGTATCTAGGTACAGAAATCTACCAAGATAGAGTTTCCATTGATGAAGAAAAAGAAGGTGAGCACATCGATAGAATCTTGCAGTATCTTGAATCTGATCGCCCGCATCTTTATCGAGACAGTGTAACCGGAATTTATAATTGGTCACATCTGATTTGCGGTGAAAAGATTCCGCCTGCTTTGCTAAAAGTTTTGTGGATTTATTATATGAAGGTTGGTAATCCGCCCAAAAGCTTGCAGGAGATTATGGAACACAAACTTAATTACAAACTGCTTTAGATGAACAAAATAAAAAGCCTCACTCAGCGTATTTCTCTGTGTGAGGCTTTTTTTGCAGATTCATGTGACAGCTTTAACTTTACTCAGGCGGAATGCGGTACGCTTTTTTTGCCGGCCAATCGGGGGGTGGCTTTATTGCATTGATTTCTTCACGCAGCAGCTCTCGACGCTTTTGCAGCCGATCCAACAGATCTTGTAAAGCTTTTCGATTGGTGTCGTCGGGATCTAAAACTCTCATCCAAGCGTTGATGCTGTTTTGTGTGTCAGTAATCGTACTATGCCTAGCTTGCATATACTCATTTTGCATAGAAAAATATACTGACCTACGAGGAACTTTTTCTTCGCAGTATTCCACAAACTGAGTCAGCTCTCTCAAATCTTTAGCTGAGATTGTTTTAGCCATTTTCGGTCCTTTCGATATGGTGCGGAATGAGTTGAGGCATTCTAACATGGCTTATAGCACTCGACAAACCGGGTTACTAAGGACAAATGAGCCTAAACCGTGTATAATTCGTTCGTTAAGCTTCTAGACAGGCAAATTGCCTGTTTTTTTACGGATTTAAGCTCGAGTTTGACTGCACCGCAATCAACTCCACAAAAAATCTAAGAATTGGTATGAATTTAGACGGCTACGCCGTCGATTCACAACTAAAGTTATGAATCTTCGTAATATCGCTATAATTGCACACGTTGACCACGGAAAAACCACACTTGTTGATGGGTTGTTAAAGCAGTCTAAAACTTTTAGAGAAAACGAAGCCATGATGTCAGCCGAACTTATTATGGACAGCAACGATCAAGAACGCGAAAGAGGAATTACTATTTTAGCCAAAAATACCGCAGTAACTTACAAAGATACAAAAATTAATATTATCGATACTCCGGGTCACGCAGATTTTGGAGGTGAAGTTGAACGCACTTTGAATATGGCTGATGGTGCCTTGTTACTTGTCGATGCGCAAGAAGGTCCGATGCCTCAAACCAAATTCGTTTTAAAAAAAGCTATGGAATTAGGATTAAAAGTTATTGTGGTTATAAATAAAATAGATAAAAAAGATGCTCGCATTCCTCATACTATTAGCAAAATTTCCGATCTCTTTTTAGAATTAGCTACCGACGAAAAGCAGCTAGATTTTCCGGTTGTTTATGCAATTGGACGTGACGGAAAAGCTTGGGCCGACTTACCTGAGGATTTTAATGCTCCAGGTGACTTGTCCCCTATTTTTGAAGCAATCGTAAAATATATGCCAGAGCCATTATCACTTCCTGATGAACCATTCCAAATGTTAATTACAACTTTAGATTGGGACAACTTTAAAGGAAAATATGTTATTGGTCGTATTAAAAAAGGAAAAGTTAAGCCAGGACAAGCCGTTAGTCTTTTTAAACATGATGGAACTCGCGAAAAAGCTACGGTAGAAAAAGTCTTTGTAAATCAAGGATTAAACCGCGTAGAAACTACTGAAGGAATTTCTGGTGACATTGTAACTTTAACAGGAATAAAAAACGGAGGAATTGGCGATACAGTTTGCGATACTTCATATTCTGAACCACTTCCAAAAATTAGAATCGAAGAACCCACTATTGCTTTATCCATAGGACCAAATACATCTCCATTTATGGGACAAGAAGGAAAATTTTTAACTGGACGCCAAATTTTAGAAAGAATCGAACGCGAATTACAAACCAATGTGGCTATGAAATTTAAAATTGCTGACGATGGAAAATATATTTTATCCGGCCGCGGAGAATTGCATTTGTCTGTTTTTCTCGAAACTTTACGCCGTGAAGGTTTTGAAGTCGAAGTTGGAAAACCAAGAGTTATTACAAAAGTAATCGATGGAGTTGAAATGGAACCTGTTGAAGAATTAACTATAGACGTGGATTCTCAATATGTTGGGTCTGTAAAAAGTGAAATTGGCCAAAGACGGGGAATGTTAACAACTCAAGAAGAAGTTAGCTCAAACATCACCCGATTGATTTTCGAAATTACCACTCGCGAACTTTTAGGCTTGCGCGGAACAATCTTAACTCTTTCTAAAGGAACAGCAGTAATGAGCTCTATGTTTTTGAGATATGAAAAATCTGCTAAAAGCGGCCAACAACTTCGCAAAGGAGTTTTACTCGCTTCGGCTACCGGAAAAGCCGCAGCTTATGGTTTAAATGTGGCTCAAGACAAAGGTCCAGTCTTTGTAGCGCCTCAAACAATGGTCTACGAAGGTATGATTGTAGGAATTAATGCCCGCGATACCGATCTTGAAGTAAATGTTTGTAAAGAAAAACAATTATCTAACGTTAGATCTGTTGGAGAAGATGCCATTATTTTGTCACCTCCGGTAATTATGAGTTTAGAACAATGTTTAGGATTTTTAGAAGATGATGAATTGCTAGAAATTACTCCTAAAAATTTAAGATTACGAAAAAAGATTTTAACTGCAACTATGCGGGCGCGAGCTAATAGGAGTTAGCTTCGCTAATAGATAAATTAATCAAAGGAATCCCAAAATTTTTTTATCAAACTGAACATTATTAAAGATATAGTTTGTAGTTCCTTTTTCTGTTTTCCAATAAAATGCCGTAAGCCAATTAGACTTTATATCGTTGTCAGAAATTTTATTTTGAGTAGCTGTATCGATTAGATATAAGCCGACTTTATTATTTTCTATTTTATTTTTATATATTTCATTTGAGTTTGTGGCAATACTAAATCCCGAATCGTTAAATGAAAGTGAATTTTTAATAAAGTAGTTGTTGTTTGAGTTTGAATAAACATGCACAGCCTGTATTTGACTTTTTGTAATACTGTTGTCGATAACCACATTTTCATTTGATCCTTCGTTGATTCTAACTCCGGTATTGTTTTGATAAACATCGTTGTTTTTAATTGTATTATTGCTGGAATTATATATTGCTATTCCATCATGATTTCCGTAAACAATGTTGTTTTCGACGATATTCTTATCAGATCTGGCGTGCAGCATAATTCCATGAAGTTTATTATTAAACGAAATATTATTAATTATGACATTTCCAAAACACCTTTTTGAAAATATTAAACCGTGAGTTCCGTTATCATAAAATTTATTATTTTCTACTAAAAAGTTATTTGAGTCATCGTGCGGATCTAGGCCATATCTGGTATTTTGATAGAACTCATTATTTTTCCAAAGCATTCCTGTTGCCCCAAAGGTATAAGCACCAAAATAGTTGTTATGAAATTTACTGTTAATAATTTGACCAGTCGCTAAATATTTTCCAAAAGTATGAGAAGGAATTCTCCACGATACTCCATATGTTCCACCTTCTGAGGTATTAGCTGGTTTAAAACCAAGATAAGAAAAATCAGAATTGTTAATATCCATTATCGTGTTTCCTCGAACTAAAATATAACTTCTTCCATCCGAAATATTTTTATCTGGACTATTTTGACTTTCATCCCACGAGGTTACTTTGATGCCATTAAACATAATTCTGCCATTAAATGAAGTAATGGTTACATAACCTGTTTTATCGCTCTTTAGTCTTAATTCTTTTACTGAATCATCCCCAACGTTTAGCGTTACTCCATTGCCAACAACGATATTTGCAGTTATATAAAAAACTCCTGGACTGGTTTCTTTTATATAAGTGTTCTGCGCATCTGCTAAATCTTTAAAATTAATTTTGACTCCGCGTCCAGCTAAAGAAATAGAATTTGTTGATTGGTCATACAAAATTTCGAGTGGTGGCAACAGATTTCTTTGATAGTTATAAAGTCTCTCGGGCTGAAAATTTAGCGATTTGGTCGGAATTGATAATACGTCTCCTTCTTCGATACGATTCCAATTGGCGAGTACAGTAAAATTGTAATTGAGCAATTGATCAACATCTATATTGTTATCAGCAGCAATTTGAGCTAAATACTCCCCCGCTTTTACCGTATATCTTTTTATAGCTGGAGTTGAAGTGCCGCTTAGATTTTCAAAACTACTTTCAGTTGATTTTAAGCTGATTGGCTTGTTAGAAATTATACTTCCGTTTCCTAGAGCATTAACTGTTTTGATTTTTTGTGTAAAAGTGTAGACAACTTCCGAACTTGCCGCAATAAGGCATAATATAAGCGCTGTAGTAATATAAGATGTTAATCTGGTCCACAATTTTATGCTTCCTAGTCTAGATTTATCCCATCTGGTTATCCAACCTTGTGTGTTTAGAGTCACTAGCGAGTATATTTTTAAAACTCCCAAAAAATAAGAAAGAACAATATAGCTAGGTAAAAATAAAATATCTCTTGGAGCTCGCTTAAAATGTGGAATTAGTTTTATTGTTCGGCTTATTAATAGCCACCAAATTATTGCTAATGTAGACAGCCACAATCCGTGTAAGAGTGTCAAAATTAGTAAGAAAAAACCTAAAAGCAGTGTAAAAGGTTGAATAAAGCGGTCTAAAAGAAAGAAAGCAAATAACGGCTTTTTAAATGGCCAGCCTTGACCTATGGCTCTTATATCCGCTCTCCAACTGTTTCTTCCCCATCTTATTCGTTGGTTTAGAAAGCTCTTTAGATCTGTCGTTCCGTAAGTTAAAACTTGAGCCGAACTTTGATACGCAGTTTTCCAGCCTCGCTCTTGAATTAAATAAGTTAATCTTTTATCTTCTCCGCTAATAACTTTTTGACCAAGAAAAGTCTCGTTTACAAACTCATTCAGTAAAGGAAGAATAATATCTTTTCTATAAAATGCAGTTCTGCCCGAAAGGCAAGTTAAGGTATTACTTGTGGTGTCCAAAAAGGCTAGTTCGTCAGAAAATCTAAGGTCGAGTTGAATATCAAACAGCTTTTGGGCTAAGCTTTCAACTTGCACAACATTTTGTCTAGTTGCTACTCCACCAATTTTAGATGCTGCAAAAGGCTTTAAGGAATTTTTTAAAACTCCTTTAGTCCAGATTGTATCGCAGTCGACGAGTGCCACTATTTTTGATTTGGCAATTTTGATACCTTTGGCAAGTGCTGGTCTTTTTCCGGGTTCGTCGGTAACAATTAGAATTGAATTTTTAAATTCTTTTTGAAAACTTTTAAAAGTATCTATACAAGCGGAATCAGAATGGTCTATAACCGCGATAATTTCGTCAGGTTGTTCATTCGCCCAAGAACGAAGAGCTTCCAAAAATACTTCTGGTTTTTCGTTATAGACTGGGGTAATTAACGAAACAGTATCCGTATATTGAGACTTTGTCGGTCGGTAAAAAAAAGCGCAGACTTCTTTGAAGAGCCAGACACTCCATCTCCAAATTCCTATAAAACCAAGCGGAATAATTATTGGTAACAGATATATTAAATGCGCTAATTTTTCAATTACAAAATGCATATTATGATTTCAGCCTTATATATTCCGCAAAATCTTTATTAGACTCAATAGCTGACCCGAGAACTTTCATCAAATAGCCATTTTGTTTAGCCCAAGAGTAAAAAGCTTGAGTGTCTTTAGGCAGACAAACTCCGTCAAAAGGACCAAAATCCAAAGTTCCGTATTTTGGATTCCAAATACCTTCGCAGCTTTTAGTAACCAAATCAAAAACTACCGAAGAGTCTAAATTCATATCACTACAAATTTCTCTAAATTCGTTAAAGAAAGAAATTTTAACTGCATTATATAGATTATGGATATATTTTTGAATTTCTGCTTCTTCGATTGTTATTCTGTAAATTTTACTTCCGAAATTTTTGTAAACACCTTCCAAAAGATCTCCTGATTTTTTACTATTTTCTCCGATTATTACTATCCAAGGTTTGGCGAAATCGGTTTCTGCAGATTTTTCTCTAAGATATTCGGGGTTAAAACACAAACCAAAATTAATCCCCTCTTTTTTTTGTGAATAAACCTCTAAAGTTTTAATTACAATATTTTTATTGGTTCCAGGTAGTAATGTGCTTCTGGTAACTACCAAGTGATAACCTGGCATTCTTTTTAATCTGATTCCTAGGTCAATGCAGGCTTTTTTTAGGTACTCAAGATTTATCACATTGTCTTCGGTCGGAGTTGGAACTGAAACAAAACTTATATCACAAGTTAATTGCTTTTCATCGTATTCTTGAGGAGTAAAAGCTTGGTACCCTTGCTTTCTTAAAGTTGAAATTATTCTTTCGTTGGTGTCTATAAAAGTTACTGAATAGCCTTTGGAAATAAAACCCTTTCCAGTGGCTTGACCTACTACTCCTGATCCAATAACAGCGATTTTTTCACTTGCGATTTTGCTTTTTATAGGCTTCATAAAATTTTGGGCAGAGAAATATTAAGGCAAATACTAATAATAGAAATAGTATTATTAGAAACTTACTTAGTCAAGGCTAAAAAATAAATTTGTATTCCATTTTTTTCGTCACCGTCTCCATAAGTAATATAAAAATCATCTGAATAGGTATTTTTATCAGCCACATGCGGATAATATATATTTTTAGTCTGTGGAATTTTAACTCTATCTGTAAATTTATTTGTATCTACCAGATATACAAGAGCATAGCCACTTGATTTTGTTGGATCCTCGCGCGGAAGCCCAGAATCATCAGAACTTTCCATCCAAGTAATTAATACATTGCCTGATTTGTTTATACCTACGCTTGGAAAAAACTGATTTTCATTTGATTTAGCTAAATACTTAGGAATTGACCAAGAACCGTTATTATAAATCGAGTAATAAAGTTGGGATACTGAGCCTTCTTGGGTTCTCCAAACAGCAAAAATTTTATTATTGGCTAAAACTACCGAAACATGTCGTGAGTCATTTGAAGATCGAGAAATGTTTTCCCATTTTGACCAAGTGGCCCCTTCGTCAGATGAAACACTGTGCCAAATTTGCTGAGTTTTTACACTTTGACTCGAATACATAAAAAGATGTAGGTTACCAGTAGCATCATAAATAAGCGAAGGTCGTGACTGAGTATTGTCAGAAGTTGTTTGTACATTTTTCCATGTTGTCCAGGTTTTACCGTTGTCACTTGATTTAGAAAATTTTATTTGTTGATTTTCATGCGACAAATCTTGACCTTCCCAGACTGCAAAAATACTTCCGTTTGGAGCTGTCGCAAAAGATGGATGTTCTTGCCAATAGTCTTGACCGTTGTAACCAGTGACAATTGAAATATCTTTATAACTTGACCAAGTTTTTCCTAGGTTAACAGACTGAGTAAACTTTATTTGACGTCCGTTGTCTGTTTTGGATGATTCTAATCCATACCACAAAACGTCAATCTTATTATCTTGATCTATACCAATAGAAGGCACTCGCTGTACTGCATTACTCACATTGGCGATTGGTATGGTAATTCCCGAAACAGTAAATTTTCCATTTTTAAGTCTAGTCAATTTTGAAACAAAAACCTGTGTGCTGCTTTTGTAATTTTTGCGGTAAGCTATATAGCCATTTCCCAATGAATCTACAGAAATTTTGTTTTGACCAGAATATCCCAAGCCTCTTGTATCTGAAGATTTGTCGACAGCTATTCTATAGCCGATCTTATATTCTGACGTCGAAGATACACTTGCAGATGAACTCAATGTTGGAGTAGTTTGGATTGTCACTGGCAGGCTGTCTTTTAAAATTACGATAGGAGTTTGCATTTCACCTTGTTTCAAAAAATGTACTTTCGTAATAAATATTGTAAAAACAATTAAAATCACTAATAAAAAAGATATCATTAGATAATTTAGATTAAATCTGCGTAGTAAATCAATTAGTTTATTCATGCAACTTACCCATATTAATATATTTTTGGAGATATTAGTATCTGCTGCTCAAAGTCGCGCCATTGGGCTATCAACTTTTCTGACTACTTCTTCTTGTGATGGAGGTTTGGCCAGTTGCATTATTTTGACAATTCCAAAAGCGATGATCCAATATACAATCATAGCTATGATGGTAAAGAATTCAAATATAGATGGTCCAAAAACTGGGGATGGAAAAAGTCCCATAAACGGATAAACAAAAATATAAGTCAATGTGTAAATAAACGTAGCAAAAGCATTATTGGGATTAGCCGCAAACAGCTTTAAAACAAACCTAAAAGCTAGTAGAACTTCTAAAACGCCTAAAACATACCAAACAACTTGATATGTTCTAAAAATTGTCTTTTTCTTTTGCAAGGCTTCGACTGGTGTAACTGAGACATCGGCTGGTGCTTTGCTTTCAGGAACTAAGCTTTCTAATTCTGGTCGTGAATAAATTTCATCCATGATCTTATTTAAGACCTGTGATATTAACGCATAATTAAGAAAATGATAAAACAGTGTTAAGAGTTTTTTTCTTCTTCAAGAATAAAAACCTAAAAGTAAAACTCCTACAAAAGCGATTCCGGCGGTAATAAATTTTCTCCAAACTCCTTCAGTGTGTTTTAGGGCAAAATATTCAAAGATAATTACTAAAAATATTTCGGAGTTTACCACCATTGCATCGATCTTACCTACTTCCCCACCTACTTTATAAGCCGTATATGTAAATAAATTATAAGCGAGATATGCTGCTGCTGAAAGCATAATTGGTTTTAAGGTTTTAAAGCTAATTATTCTAACTTCTTTAAGTACTAATTTGGAATTAAAGACAATCATCCAAGCTCCAGACAAAAAAAATGTTGCGGCGATATATACCATAGGATCAATATTTAAAACAATTGCTTTATCTATTATATAGACTACAGAAAATAAAGCCCCTGCTATAAATCCGATTAAGTTATTTTTTTCTAGATGAATATTTTTAAACTTAACAACGACAACCGCAAAAATTACTAGTGTAATTCCTAAAAATTTTGTAAAACTAGTACTTTCTTTGAAGATGATAATTCCAAATATTGTAGAAAAAACTACCGACATCGAAATAAAAATTAAAGATAAACTAATATTTTTAGCGGATAAACTTTTGAAATAGGCAAATGTAGCAATCGCTGCAATAAAAGAATTTATTAAAACTTTTATAATTATTGATTGTTCAAATAATAATTTAAAATCACCTGAATGAGATCCAAATAAAGCCATTGGAAGAGCAAAAACAGAAATAAGAGACAAAGTAATAGCAGTACTGGTAATCGCAGAAACATTTTTAACATCCTCTAATATGTATTGCTGAGTCAAATCGGCCAACGCTAAGGCAACCATTGAAAATATTGCTAAAACGAACCAAGACATAAAGATAGTCTAACTTGGAATAGCGATTGCGACAAATCTTTTTGAGTCTAAAAAGCCTGTGCAATTATATAAAGTCAATCTGGTATCGGTAGAATTGTTTAAAATATGAGTTTCGTCGGCTGTAACGGTATAAGTATCTACTATTTTAAATTGTTTTTTTGATCCATCCGAATAAACAATTACTACTTCTGCATTAGGATGTACTTGTCTCAAATTTCCAAATAAATTTGCCCAATTGTGTCCATATATAACGCTGTTACCTTTTTGTCCTGGCAAAGGCGATTCTTTCCAATGTAGTGCCGAGTCATTTGATAAAGGCCATTTATTATTTGTTAAATCAGTTTCAGTTACATTAACGTTTATTGCTAATGAAGGAATTTGCACTAAAACCGGAACAACTCGTTCACTGCGCAAATTAACATCTGTTTTTACCGGTAATTTGGTATTTCTAAGATATATTAAATACAGAGCATGAAAAGTTAGTAACAAACCTATTGTTAACAATAGTACGGCTACAATTTTTTTATTCATTTAGCGCTTTCTTAAAAAGAATATTCCTGCAGCTGAGGCAAATAAGCCTAAGCCGAGTGAAATTAAGATTTCTGGAAAATTACCTGTAGCGGCAAGGCCTAAAATTTGACCACCGGTTCCTCTGACGGTTGCGGCTGCTGAGGCTAAAATTTCGCCACTTGAGTGGTGGTGGTGATGATGTGCTGTTCCTTCATCTTCTCCACTTCCGGCTTCACCACAAGAAAATTTTATGTTTTGTGCCATATATGGAGCGGCTTGCAAACCCCAAACTGATCCGTCAGGAATATAAATCCAGCCGGCTTTTTTTAAAAATTCGACTTGATCAAAAGTTAAACTAGAAACTTTCCACCAATTGGTTTGAATTCCATCACCGTCTACTGTGCAGTAGCATTGAGCAACGGCTTCTTCAGAAACTGTATAGACAGCATCAGTTCCGGTATGAGTTGTTTCGTCACCTGGAATTCCGTGAATGCCTTCTTCGTATTTAACTATTAAATCTCCTTGTGGATCACTACATGATGGAAAACTTGGGGTTGTTGGAGTTGTAAAATCTTGAGAAACTTCTAAAGCGAACACAGTATGTGCACTAAATGAAGCTAGCGTAGTTAATGTTAGTAAAAATATTAATACTTTACTTTTGATCATTCTTTTTCGGCAGGAAATGCTTGATCTTGTGGGAGAATTACGATTTTTCTTAGCAGAAATCAAGTGCGCGGATTATATCAAAGTCTTATAGTAATTGCAACAATGCTTAGTGGAGTAAATTATAGAAGAATCTTTTGATCTTAAAGATCAAGTCTTCAGGGTTCTTTTTTAGCGTGGTGACAGCATCCGTGGCGCCTATATCAAAAATAGTTTTAGAAGGGTCATAACCTAGTGCATTGATCGTCATCTCGGTACTGGTGCCATCGATATAGGATAATTCATAGCGACCTTTTTTGTCAGTTGTAGCAATTTTTCCGTCTAATTGTACGATCGCACTGGCAACCGGTTCACCTAATTCGTCTTCAACTCGTCCACTAATGTATCGTGGGCTGTAATACTTTGTAATAGTTTGCACAGCTTTTCGGGGAGTAAAATTGTCATTCCATAAATTGGTCGAGCTGCCTACATTGGTCCAATAATTAATAGCAACAACTTCGGGCAACTGAGTCAGTTTTGATAAAGCATCTTCAATCCATTTGGCTTGGGCTACCTCGTCCAAATTGCCATTTAAATCTGGAATAGGAGCTCCAAATTCACCTAAAACTATTTTACCGCCGCTTTGGGTAGCAATAGCTTCGATATCATTAGCAAGTTGGGTTGGAGTTGCTACATAATGATCTATTGTAACTACTCCATCGAGTGCAGCAGTAGTGTTTTTGTCCATAATGACGCGGGCGACGTCGCCATTCATCGAAAAGTAGTTTGAAGTAACATTTTTGTGGATTTGCAAAAAAGCTGCCTTAGTAGTGTCGTATTCGTCGATTAAAAACTTTCGATGGCCGACTATATCGCCGTTTAATCTAGGGTCACCTGGTCCGCCATTTTCGCATTCTGGGCAAGATGTAAAAATGTCTCCGTCTTCAAACAAGTCAAAATTATTTATAATAAAGTCTCTTGTTTTGGCTAAGTGTTCTTGGCGACTAATTTTTGGATAGTCAAACCAACCTTCCCAGCCGCTGAAATTTCCCCGAAACCAGACATGTAAGCCTTGTAAACGAGCCGCTTTTACCCAGCGTGCTAAATATGGAATAAATTCTGGGTCATAAGGAGTTCCAACAGCAATATGTGTAGCGCCGGCTTCGGCTATTTCTTCGACTTGCAGATTTATACTAGCATCGTAGCTTTTGTCTCCTAGCTTTTCTCGCGCCAAATCACGCGACATTTTCATCGTGTCGATTGATTGAACATCCCACCAAGAGGGTTTTGGCGAAGCTGCTTGTGTTTTTTCAGAAGCTAGCATTGCTGCGAGCACCAATGTCGTTAATATAAGTACTTTTTTCATAAGTAATTATTATACCTTATAGTCTTGGTTAAAGATAATCAAATAGGCGCTAAACACTGTCACTGCCAGCAAAAGTAAAAGAGCATATATACTTGGAGTCATAACAAAATGAAACAGTGTTTTGAAGGCAAAAGAACTAGTTCCGGCTTTTTCGAGATAGTGCAAATTATATAAAAAGTTGTCTTTCATATGGGTTGTAGCCGCTTCAACACTAGGTGGAACGGCATTGGTGGTCAAAGCTCCAATAAGTGCTACCGCTTGAGACCAAAATAAAAGCAGCATTGCCCCAAAAGTATAAAATCGATTTCTTAGCGCATAGTTAAAAGCAATTCCGCATAAAAGTGCTATTAGCGGAAGTGAAACTATTAAATAACGAGGTCCAAACGACCAACCTCCCCACGGATCGTCATAAGATCCATAAACAAATACGTTGGCTAAAAATGTCAGTGCAATAGTGATTAAGGTATATCTTTGTTTGCGAAATAAAATTACACTGCCCAATATAGCTAGAAGTGTTACCGGAAAAAAGTAGAACAATCCCCTATCATGGCTAAAAAGCAAAACATATATTCCATAAATAGTTTGAGTGATAGAAAATCTATTGGCATAATGAACATTCGAAAACAAGGTATTGGTAAGTTGATTGTAATTTTTAAGAATTCCAGATTGTTCTAAAGTTTTTAAACTAAAAGTATTTGAAAACGCTATAAAACGGCCATAGTGAGTTTGATTAAAAATTCCAAACAGCATAAATACTATAAAAAATGTCAAAAAGAAAACCAAGCTATCATAGGGAATCTTAACTTCTAATTCTGTATCAGTTGGGCTAACTAAACTTTTTATAAAAGCCATAATAACGATAGGCAAAAATATAACTAAATTAGGATAATCTACAAATAAATTTAAACTGTAGGCGACTCCTAAAATCAAAAACGGCAAAAAATTGTCTTTCTTGAAACCAATCTGAAGATATTCATAAAAGCATAAAATTAGTAAAAAAGCCGAAAGTGTATGAGCCGACAAGGTAACACTATATGCCCAAACTACAGTCGCCAGAGAAAATAAAATTGTTGTAAATACTGCAGCTTGTTCGTTTAAATTTAATTTAAGTGCACATTTATAAACAAGCCAGGCAGTTAAAATAGAAAATGCTGTTGTAGTTAAAAAAGTAAATACTTGCGACAGATTTAAAAATCTTCCCAATAAATAAAACGGTACAGCAACAAAAGCTAGACCAGGTGGAAATGTAGAATAAAAATGTCCGTTATACCAAGCAATGTCGGGTTTTAAAAACATATAAAATTTATCTATTTTTACATCGCCAGTTTCTGAAAGAGCTACAACCTGTGCGTAACGTCCCCGTTCTAGTGATGTTTCAAATGGAGGGTAACTTTGCTGAACTAATTTAAAACTCGGATAAGTATTGCCGACACTACCTCTAATAGTTAATGCATACATTAGTGCAATAAATGTGAATAAAAGTACTTTGGACTTGTAGGGCATAATGTAATTATATCAGGAAAAACTACGGCCCCGGGTCACACATACAAAAGAGTATATGCAAGCCGGGGCCGTGAAGTGCTACGCGTTCTCAGCAATTTGAATTGCTTCAATCGCGTGTCCAACGTAAGTTTGCAGCCAGATCTTTACAACATCGTTCAAGTTGGAGAGCCGAAGCTGAAAAGTTCGTGAAGCTGTAAGCCAAAATCCGCGAGAACAAACATTTGCAATCGTCGTGGCTTCGTCGGCGTTGACGAATTCGATGTAACCGGCCATCTGCGCTTTTGCTAAGTGCTTGAGCTCGAAAGCCGAGAAATCGAGATATGTTACGACGACCACGGTGCCGGGCTGGGCTTGTTCCAAGACTTCGGCGAGTTGCTGCTCGGCGATGTCGCTGGTGCCGTAGTGCACTGCCCGAATTACGTGAATCGCAAAAACTTCAGGTGAAAGATGATGCGACAGCTTGGTTTTGACCTCTTCGGCAATCGCCTGGTGTTCTTCGCAGAAGTTGACTCCTCGAATTGCCTTGAGCCTGGTGTGCGTGTTGCAGACGGGGCAAACGTAGAGTTCCATGAGTTTTCCTTTAGCTCTAGCTGAAGACCGAAAGCACTAGCAGTGCACCTGAGATGAGGAACAACAAGGAGCACAAGCTCAGTGACACTACCAGCGTGTACATTAATTTTTTGGGAAAGTAGGATTGAATCAGGATGACTCCAATTGTTGCTGTAGTGGTTCCTGCCATAAATCTCAGTGCTGCGTAAAACAATGGATAATGTGAGACTGGCCAGATGCGCGCCGCAGCAAAGTCTGCCAAGATAATGGCGATTTCTCCGCCGGCGAAGAGCGCGTCGTTCCAGGTTTTGATAGTCTGTGTACCGAGCGCGACTTTGACCATCTTTACCACGTACGCAATCATCACAAAAAACATGGCAACGAACGGTAGAAGTTGCGGTGTAAATGGCGAAACAGGCATTTTGTCCTCCAAGGGATTTGGGTTGTTAGGTCGCGGTTATTAGGCAGATTATACCTGAAATAAGGCCACAAAGCAAAGGCTATAGGTTGCTCGAAAGGCCTTCGCTAATTTAGAGCATCTGGCTAACAGCTAAGATGTTTCCATCAGGATCTTTAAACCAAGCTGCTTTTTCACCTTCGACTTTTGAAACTGCAACTCCCATTTTGTCGGTTTTTAATCCTGGTATATTGTAGTGTTCAAATTTAATTCCATTTGCTGTCATTTCTTCGATGGCTTTTTCTAGATTTTTTACTATAAAAGCAGCAAGAGTATGTTTTGCT
>DATIHK010000091.1:0-1813 GCA_035480775.1 Saccharimonadales bacterium (SeqCode)
GGTTATTATCGAGAAACGCGGCAAACTTGGGAAAATAGTCGTAGGTGCCCATATCTTCTACAATATAAATTTTGGAATTGTCTAATGTTGAATCTGGATCTAGAAACGGCAAATCTGCTGTTGTACTTTGTGTAGAGCTATTAGTATATAAATAATATGGTTCTGGTAAAGAGACGAGTAAAATGTGATTGTTGTCATGAAGCCATTTATTAAGTGTTCTGGCGGATTTTTCTTCGTAGCTGGGTCTTGCCCATTCGCCATTTTTTAAGTATTTTATTCCGCGAAAAGTTATAAAAACTTGCAATGAAATAAATACCCCTATCAAAATCATTTTTTTGGATTTAATAAAGCTGGCTAATCCATATGCCGCCGGAATAAATAAAAATGGTAGCAAATTTGTATAATATCTAGCCATTACAGGATTTGTTTTGTAGTACATTAAAGCCAACAAAAGTGATGAAAAAAGAATAAAAATTAAATACTCTAAAAATTCTTCTTTTTTATAGAACAAAAATAATCCAATTATGAGAACGATTCCCAACAAAAAATCGTGTACAAAAAAATCTCGCATTCCCAGTGGATGATAAATAAATATAAAAACAATCCATAGAAACGAAACTATTTTTAGCATCAATTTAGCTTTAATTCTTTTTATACAAAAAATTAATGGAAGCGCAACAAAAAATATTATTCCTTCTGAAAAGTAGTAACTAACATGACTAAAAAGATCTCTCGCGATGTCTTTTACCGGAAACAATAACAGTAAAACTATGTAAGTAACAACTACAAACCCTACTAAAATATTTAACAATTTTTTGCCTGGGGATTCGCTTTTTTGAAAAATTAAAATTACTAATGGTAAAGCGATAAGTAAGTATTCGTATCTAATTAAAATTGCAAATCCAAAAAAAGCTCCAATTAATAAATCATTTATATCCAAAAACTGAGATTTTTTGATAAGACCTCTAAATAATAAAAACAAAAATAAAGATAAAAATAATACTCCACTGGCTTCTGTTAAAATAAATCCGCCCCAAACAGTCAAATTAAAAGATAAAGCGGCTAAAGCAGCTCCAGCTATTCCAACATTTTTATTTGAAAACAACTTACTTAACGCAAAGTAGGTAACAATGATTATTAAAATTCCAGCGACAAATGAAACTACTTGCGCGGCAAAAAACTCATCATTTACAAATATCTTGGCAATATTTATTAAAAGCGGAAATCCTGGTCTAGTCCAAAAATAAACATAAGGATAAGACAAACCATTTTTTCCTAAAAAACCTAAAACGCTGTGATAATTTACAATATTTCGGGCAACTACAATATTTTGATAAGAGTCAGGATACAATTTGCTGGGCAAAATATTACAAAATCGCAAAAATATACCCACGCAGAGAATGATAAGTAGTAAAAGTGTGTAAATGTTTTCTTTAAAAAGTCTTGAGTTAATAACAACTAATTTTAGCACAATGTGTAGATATTTAGTTGACTCGTTTAACCTATATAAGTATAATCTCCTTAACATCAAACCGACTACAGGAGCAGTCATGACCAGAATATTGGATGTTACAGAGCCTGAGAACAAGTTTGCTACATTTAGAGCTTACTACGAGTACCTCAAACGCATCACAGCACTAAAACACCCTAAAGACCACTCTTTCACTCCATCACAAAAACATATTGGAGTTTGTGGAAATTGTGGATGGCTTTCAGAAAGTGTAATGGCTGAAAACGGAGTGAATACACTGCCTGAATTTATACGCAATGCACTTCCACGCTTTAAAGAAGCAGCCGATTTGGAAAGTAAAGG